>SLMV01000191.1 GCA_007133365.1 Clostridia bacterium | reverse complement strand
TGGGTGGTAGAAGAGCAAGTTGCCGATGTTATCGACTTCGTGCTCCACCTGGCCCGGGATGGCCGAGGCGGCCGCCGGTTGACATCGCTTTCCCGAGTCGGGAAAAAGCCGACGGATGTTGCCCCCATTTTTCGCTATATTCCGGCCGAATCATGTTGGGAGCAAGTGGTATCATGACGCTCATCATCGCACTTGTTTTGGGGATGCTCGGCACGATGTTCCTTATGCTTTTCTTGGGAACGGGCCGATCCGGTCGGCTATGGCGACAGCTCCATCTAAAAACGAGCGAGGCCAGACGTCGAATCGTTTGGCCCGGGCAACAAAAGCGAAGAATTGCGCAGTTTGGTCGGGAACTGGAAGCAGCACTCCCCATTTTAACTCGCTGCGCCCGAAGTGGTTATCTTCCGCTGGATATGTTGCGGGAAACAGCCTCCAAAGCAAACGGCCAGCATGTGAAGCGGGTCTTTCGTTCGGTCATTAGCGCGTTTGAGGTGGGCATGGGGCTCGAATCATCATTGTGGCGGGCTTACGAATTCTATCCGCATCCGCTGTTTGCTCGGCTAATATCCGCTTTGGAGTTCTCACGTCAGACCGGGGGTGATCCTGCCTTCAGTTTGGGTGCCATTTATGAGATCTCCCGATCTCGTGAAACCCTCCGGGGCGAGGTTCGGGAAGAGACGGCTGAAGCGCGGTTATCGGCGATCCTGGTGGCTGGACTCCCTCTATTAACCGTTGCGTATGCGTTGATCACCCGCCCGGACATGCTGACGCCTCTGCTGACCTATTCGGTCGGACGGCTGGCACTGGGATATGCGGTAACGTCCTGGGTGATGGGGCTCGTGTATCTTTATCTGACATTGCGCCGGGCTGAGGAGGGGTGGGAATGGTAAGTATCGTCCTGGCGGTATCTTTGGGAATGATGGGGGCAGCAGCCTTGCTTTTGCTTCCCACCCGACGCTTTCGTGGATTGCAAGCGACTGTTCAATATGAAGGAGTCTTATTTTCAGTGCAAGGACGGTTCAGGAAGTTGTGGCGCTCCTCTGAGTCTTCGGTTAAGGAGTTTGAAGCGGCGGTGAGAAAGTGGGTCGATCTTCTTTACGTGGCCGCATCCTGTGGCATGACGTTATCGCAAGCAGTACGGGCTACATACGAGCATACACAGACCCCGCTCACTGGAGCTTTAAGGGAAGCACTCGACCGCACCGATGCGGGTGGCTCGTTGCTACAGGAACTGGATGCCGCCCTTCAAAAGGCCGGGACGGAAAGCCTTGAAGTCATTCACTTATTAACCGATAGCACGCGACAAGGTTTGCCGCTTGCACCCGCCTTGTTAAACCTCCGCCGAGAATTGTTAAGTCGTGAGCGTCATCGTCTTCGTGCATCACTGAAGACGTTAGGTCTTCGCGTGACCCTTGGCACTGTATTCTTTCTATTTCCCCCGGCTTTTGTCGTGATTGTACTGCCGAATATTCTCGCTTTTCTCGGTTGGTAGTGGTGGAGATTCAAGAGGATGTTCAGCTGCGGGGGATTCAATGATTCAACAGATTGAGGAGGTGGAAAAAATGATGCGGTGTTTTGAAATCTTGTCTTATGGATGGCGACGAATGAGAGAAGAGAGAGGAGCGGCGACTGCCGAGTATGCGTTGATTTTGGCTCTGGTCGTGGTCGTGCTCATCGGCACGCTTACGACGCTTGGGGATGCGCTTACCGATAAACTCGGTGATATTATCGCCGGCCTTCAGTCAAGTTGAATGGGTGCGGGTGGGGGGTGGTGCTACCATCCCCTGCCAATTTATGAAATGAGGTTTATCAATGGCCCGATATCGATGGCAAAAGCAGCGTGGCGCGGTGGCGGTGGAGTTTGTTTTGATCAGCGGTATTTTATTTTTGCTCTTGTTAATGACGTTTGAGATTGGGTTAATTTTGAATGCCCAGCTGATTCTTAGTAGCGCTGCGCGTGAAGGGGGACGACAAGCATCGGTTGATGGCGGATGGTCTGCAGAGGTTGAGGGCTTAATTGACGAATTGTTAGCGATCGGTCGCCTTGAACCCAATCGTGCAGAGGTAACGGTGCAACCGCATCAGGTTGTGTACGGTCGACCGGTGCGGGTGACAATTAACTATCCTTACCCGGTTCGTTCGGGTTTGCTGCGCGGTTTGATGGCCTCGGAAATCCCGCTTTCCGCCGAGGTGGTGAGTCGAAGTGAGCGTTTGGATGACCGCTAAAGAGACGCGAGGTGCTGCCTCTGTGCTCATAGTCGTGTGGCTACCCGTGTTGCTGGTCGTTGCGGCGTTGGTGGTGGATGCCGGAATCCTCTTTGTTGCCAAGTATCAGTTCCAAGCAGCCGTGGATTTGGCGGCGTTGTCCGCCGTTCAATCGGTAGAATGGGAACTTCTCGGTGAGGGCGTGGTTCAGATCAACGAGGAGGACGCCGTGTTTTATGCGGATGAATATTTGTCAGCAAACACCTCTTCTTTGCTGGATGCGAATCCAGAAACTCTGAAGGTGTGGGTGGTGAATGCGACGGAGGAACAGCCCTTGGAACATCCACTTAGTGGCAAGGATTTGGAGCACCCAACGGTCATCATACAAAGTGAGATGAAGGGTCCCGCCAGCGTTTTTGATTCCTGGCTGACACCGTTGGTTTTGTCTGCAGAGGCGGATGCGTCCATTCGACCTCGGACAAGACCTTAGATTTTGGATTGGCGATTTGATAGCCGAAAATATTGCTGATCGAATTGTTTCATTTTATATCAGGAATAATTCCTAAAGAATGGATGAGGACATATTGGGTTCCTCGCTGTTTCATGTGGGTGGGTTGATTTGCAATGGGTATCAATCCATCCCGTTGCGGGTGACAGAGGGTGCCCAAATGAGGCAGTGCGAGTTGTTCGCCGAGGCGTTGGGATTGACGGAGCCCTGGGAGGTTGTTGGTATCGAGTTTTCGCCGGAGGATCGGCGTTTGGATATTCACATCGATTTTGTTCGGGGTAGTGTCTTTCCTTATCCGGCATGTGGCGAGGCCAAGGCCAAACCCTACGAT
>SLMV01000110.1 GCA_007133365.1 Clostridia bacterium | reverse complement strand
TTCACAATTTGATCCCAGCGTGCGAGGTGTCGATCGGCGCCAAGAGGGTGGCCGAAAAACACATCCGGCGATGTTGGAGTCGTCATCAGACCTCATCCTTTCCGCGAGGATGTGATGGGGGCAAAGGCTGAACGTGGTTAATTGAAAGGTCGCGGTGTTGATCATCATGTTTGAAGCGGGAATTGCTGCCACCGGCGCGACGTTTTCGGACCTTCACTTCGAGGTTGATATCGGCCAAAAGGAGAACGGCCATGCCCACCAGGCAAAGCCATCCGACCCAATCCCCCCAGCGCATGGTCAGGGTGTTTGGGGTGCCGTGGGCGACATCGGCCGTCAGGACTCTCGCCGTCGGGTGGGTGGTGACGTGGCGCTCGATGATATTGCCGAAGGGGTCGACGATGACGGAGTCGTGGGCCATATCGGCTTTGATCATCGCCACCCGGTTTTCAATGGCTCGAAACACCACGTGAGAATAGTGTTTGTGGGCAATTTCGGGCCAATCCCATGAGGGAACGGCGATGATTTGTGCGCCATTTCGGGCAATCTTTCGGGTGGTGTCGGTAAAATCGAGATCATAGCAAATGATGGTTCCCAATCGGCCGATGGAGGTGTCATAAACCGGGTAGGTGCCGCGGGTAAGACTGGTTTCCCCAGCAAAAACTACCGGATGATCCTTGCCGAAGATTCCGAGGAACTCGCCGTTTGGCGCGAGCACCGTTGCTTCATTTCGGAGGCCTTGCGGAGTTGACACGGCGTAGCCGATGGCCAGGTAGATGTCTTCTTCGCGGGTGAGTTGGCGCAGTTGAGCAGTTCCCGTGGTTTGAGGATCAAAGGGCAGATAGGCTTCCGGCCAGCTGATGAAACGGGCACCGCGTTGAGCGGCTTTGCGGGTCTGCTCGAGCATGGGAACCCAGGAGGCCTCATCGAAAGGACTGGACGAGGTTTCCCGAAGCGGTTGGCCGGGCTGGATGGCGGCCACCGTGAGCGTTGGCTTGGGCGTTTGGTACATGAGGAGACTAAGGCCAGTCCAGCCGATCACCAAGACGAGAAGGAGCAAGCAACCGCCCGATCGGTTTGCACTTAGGCGAAACGACGACGTGCCCCGCACTGCCCCCCAATGATCCCAAACATCAAGGGCGCATCGTGCCAGGACAAAGTTACTCAGCATCAGGAGGGCACTCAGCCCGTAAATACTAAAAACGCTGACGGGTTGAATGAGCCAGGGGAGGGCGTAAAGGGTGTAGGCGGCAAACCCCCAGGTGCCGATGACCGGGATGAAGCCGCGAATCATCTCAATCCCGACCCAGATAATGACTCCTTGAACCACATACCAGCGATACCCCGTACGAAGATGAAAGATTCGCTCTCGGTAACCCATCAGGGTGGCGATGGCCCCGATTCCTATTGGGAGGTAGTGCATGAAGGGAATTCCGGCAAACATGCCGCCAAAGTAGCCCCAAAAAAAGCCGCCGACTCCAACGCCTAAGGCGAGGCCGGACCATGACTTCGGCATGATGCGGTGCAACGCGAGCTGCACCGGAACCATCCAGATCAGGGCCAAGGGCCAAAGATTATAAGGGGGAAACGCCAAAGTAAAGGCTGCCGCCCCCATTGCAGATAAAAGAAGCCCCACCAAGCCCCGGCCCAGTGACGAGTCGAGGGAAGGGTTTTTCTGGTTCTTGGGGTTAATCCCTTTCATCAGAGGACATCAGCTCCTAATGGGATCGGGCGGACACACGGATTCGCAAGGGATCGCCACATAACACTTTCCGCACGGGGAATAGGCAAATCCGTAGGTCCTTTGACACCAGGGGCCTTGCACCTTTTTCAGATAATCGGAGCAGGCCTCCCGGTCCTTTCCCGAATAATGGAGCGCTTTGGCTGGGCAGCGGGGTAGACATTGACCACAGCGAAAGCCCCGCGCGTGAAGGCAGTAGGCTTGATAACCGCCTTCGGGTCGGGGGGACGGGGGGAGTTCGAGGTCGGTGACCACGCTTCCTATTCGTCCCGACGTGCCCCGTCGGGTAATGAGACCGGCGTGCAATCCGAAGGTGCCAAGGCCGGCGGCATACCCCACATGACGTTCCGACCAATTGCTGTTCATGTCTTTCACTGAAAAGTCCGGGGTAAGGGTGGGTGCCACGGCTTGATAGCCCGCATCCAATAAATACGATACCAGGCGCCGGCGCAGTCGTTCGCTGAATAATTCCCCATAGAAACGCGCAAAGACTTTTGACTCGCTCGGCCGATCTCCCGTTCGGTTGGCCTCGTTAATCCAGTCCGAAATGGGCAGGAAATAGCTGATGACGGAGCGTGCGTTTTCAATCCAATCGGACGGGAGCCGATGAGTGGGACCGATGAGCGCCGATTGTTGAAATTCTTTGAACAGGCCATCGTCCGCCCGGGCCACGCCAACCTCGGGGGCATCGAAAATGGGTTTTTGGGTTTTGGGAATCGTGTTGCCAGGGTCTGATTGGACCCACGTGGTTAACTGTTCCCTAATCTCAAGTTCATTCATTGATGAATCATCCCTTCCATCCCTTCGAGGGGCTTAAACGATATTCCATATCCCATATGATATTCCTCCCGATAACCGACCGATAAGCGATTCGTTCGAAACGGTGTGCGGTGTTTGTGCGATGCCGGGCAGGAAAAAGGAAAACCGGAATCGAATTACATTATAAAGAAGTATTCGTATTTAGGAGTGGTTCCATCCAGGTGCCAGGCGCAAAGCATCACGAGGAAGCAACATACGAATGAAGCCTGTGAAAGGGGAGGATAGAAAATGGAAGAGCAAAAGGGCATGCCGTTGTTGGGCGATCCTTTTCCAGAGATGGAAGTTAAGACCACGCATGGCATGATAAAGTTACCGGGGGACCTCAAGGGCAAGTGGATGGTGCTGTTTAGCCACCCTGGGGACTTCACCCCGGTGTGCACCACCGAATTCATGGCGTTTGAACGGTTGCGGGATCAGTTCGAAGCCCTAGATGCGACCCTCATCGGATTATCCGTCGATCAAGTTTTTTCCCATCTCAAATGGGTGGAGTGGATCCGAGACGAACAGGGTGTGGACATCCAATTCCCGGTGATTGCCGATGAAATGGGTATGGTATCCAAGCAGCTTGGCATGATTCATCCGGGCAAGGGCACCAACACGGTTCGCTCTGTTTTCATCGTGGATCCTAAGGGGACCATCCGATTGATCCTGTACTACCCACAGGAGATCGGCCGTAACATGAGTGAAATTCTCCGGGCGCTCAAAGCGATGCGGGTGGCCGATGAGCATGGCGTTGCCGTTCCGGCCAACTGGCCCGACAACGAAGATATCGGCGACAACGTCATCATCCCACCGGCCAGTTCCGAAGCCGAAATCAAAGAGCGCATGAAGGATGTCGAAGCCGGGAAGATCGAGTGCCTCGATTGGTGGCTCTGTCACCGTCCGTTGGACTCGTAAACCGAACTCGTGAGGTTCGGGCGGCTGGATGGTCCACCTGATTGCTAACGAGTTGGAGGTGGTGTTGATTGTTGTTTGATCAAATTAAATCCCCCGGATTGGCCCATTTTTCTTATTTAATTGGTGATGGCGCCGAGGCAGTGGTGATCGATCCTCGCCGGGACGTCGATATCTATCTCGAACATGCACGCCGAGCCGGCATGCGGATTACTGATGTTCTTGAAACCCATCGTAACGAAGATTACCTGATCGGATCGCGCGAGTTGGAGCAGCAGACAGGGTCCCGAATTTGGCACGCCGATGCCCATTTGGACTACCAATATGGGCAGCCGGTCGAGGCAGGACAGGTTTGGGGGGTCGGCCGTTTAAAATTGCGGGCGCTGCCGACGCCCGGGCATACCCCGGGTGCTTTTAGCTATTTGCTCCTTGATGCCGACGACAATCCCTGGATGGTATTCACCGGGGATGCCTTATTCGCCGGGGATGTCGGTCGGGTTGATTTTCTCGGTGAGGACCGTACCGAGGAGATGGCGGGAGTTCTTTACGATTCCCTATACCAGGAGATTCTGCCCTTAGGTGACGGAGTATTGGTTTGCCCGGCGCATGGGGCGGGTTCAGCCTGCGGGGCGGAGATTGCCGAGCGACCGATCACCTCCGTGGGTCTGGAAAAACGTGCCAATCCTCGGCTGCAACACCGGACCCGCGAAGCCTTTGTCGCCGATGTCGCCAACGTGTTGCCGCAACCGCCGTATTTCGCCCATATGGAAAGCCGAAATCTAACCGGGAAGCCGGGGTTGGCGGATGTGCCCGCACCGCGGCCTTTATCCCCGAAAGCCTTTGCTGAGGAAGCCGGACGGGATGACGCGGTTGTGGTGGACGTGCGCTCGGAGTTGGCATTTGCCTCTTCTCACGTCCCGGGATCGTATTATCTTTATAAGTCGAGTCTTGAGCCCCTTGCCGGCGAATTCATTCCCGTGGACCGGCGAATTCTTCTGATTGATGATGCAGAGGATCCCTCGACCATCATGACCCGTCTACGCCGAATCGGCTTTGATAACATCGCGGGCTTTTTATCGGGTGGGATGCTGTCATGGAATATTCAGGCCCGGGAAGTCGCCGCCGTCGCGACGCTCCCGGTTTATGCGTTATGTCAGATTCTCGATTCAAAGCGCGATGTCCACCTGCTCGATGTGCGTAAGGAAGAAGAATTGGCCACTCAGGGAATTATACAAAATGCCCAGAATATCCCGATCAACCAGATTCCAGCACGTCTAGATGAGATTCCGTCTGGCCGACCGATCTATGTGTTTTGTGGAAGCGGTCTTCGTGCCACCACGGTGGCAAGCCTCCTGAAAGCGGCAGGTTTCACGGATGTGACGGTGGCTTTAGGTGGTTTTGGGGGTTGGACTTCGGTGACGTGCCCGATTGTCAGGAGTTAATAATTTGACGGGTGAATAACGGATGACGACACGATGCCTCCGGATTGGATAGATTCCTTTTCGGGGGCATCAGTTTGCGCAAAACGATGAAAAGTTGCGGCGCGAACCGGTGGAGACCGCCTCTGATCCGGTTTGTTGGGGCAGGGGAGGAGATGAAACGAAGCATCGCGAATAACGAAAGGCAGGTCGTCAGTCGGGAAACGCCATCTTGGGATCCGACCGTTTGACCCCCATAAATGAAATATTCTCCGAGTCTTTGGGCCTAAGGGACGATTCGTTAACCAAGATTCGTGCTAGGGCGCATTTGACCGGTAGGGTTCTTGTGGGAAACCAAAGAGCCTCCCGTGTTTGGAAAGGAGAATAGGACGCCGTTCATGCTGCCATCTCCTTTGCGAGATGGTTTTTTTGTGCCGGGGAAGATAGTGCGAAAAATACTCGGGGGGTTCAAGTTCGATCCTAGACCCGGCGAGTAGGGATCAAGAGGTTTGGGGGATCACCATGACCAGAGATCTTATGGCAGGGCAATGTGATTTTTGGCCCGGAAACGTGAGGGTCTTATATTACCGGGGTAGGAAGACCCTTTTGATGGAGGAAACATGACGCGATATTGGGATGGGTTTATCGCCCGTTTTTCAATCTATGACTTCGTTGTCATCGCCTTGATGGCGTGTCTTGGCATCGTAACCAAACCGCTCATTGTACCCCTCGTTCATTTGGTGACGGGGCCCCTTTTCATTCCGGGTGGGGCCGTGGCCGGAGGGTTTTACATGATGTGGCTGGTGCTCGGGGCGGCCCTGGTCAAAAAAAGCGGGGCCGCCACCTTGATTGCGCTGGTTCAGGCTATTGTCGTCATGGGAGTGGGGATGCTGGGAACCCATGGTCTATTGAGCCTGATTACGTATGTGGTTCCCGGACTCGCAGTCGATGGGGTGTTTGCCGTGAGCCGTCATCGGGGGTGTTGTGCCGGGTGCTGTTTTGCCGCCGGTATTGCAGCCAATACCAGTGGCGCGCTTTTGGTTAATTTGGTTTTCTTTCGCCTTCCCCTTATCCCGTTGCTTCTCACCCTGTCTGCCGGTGCGCTGTCGGGAGGAATTGGGGGCCTCATTGCCCATACGGTGAGTCGTCGCTTTTCGGATGCGATGATAAGATAGGGACTTAAGCGTTTCGCTAGTGAGGGTCGGATATTGGAGAAGCAACGATTAGGCGACATCATCGGGTCGGGGGATCGTGAAGGAATTCTTCTGACCCGGGACAGCCGCGATAATCGAAGGCTTTGATGTTGGGGTTTTTCACCAGACGCGATGAATTGTGTAAGGAAAGGTAGGGAGGAAACGATTGTGAATCGCACCGTTTTATGGGTGATTGCTGTGTTAGGGGTCTTGGTGATGGGATTAGCCTATTTCAACATTCAGGGGGGGGCAAAGCGCTGGTCCAGCCAGCAGGACGCCACGCTTTTTATCATTGCAAATGGCGAGGAGGTAGCCACGGTCACGTTCGACGATGTCCGATCCTTAGAACAACATCGTTTTGGCGCCACCCTCAGAAGCAGCGACGCTCAAGAGCAACAACACACCTACCAGGGAATCTTGTTGAGCGATTTGTTGATGGAACACGATCTCAACGTTAGAGCGGAAGATCAAGTGATCGTCCGCGCCGCTGATGGTTATACCGTCACGGTGACCGGTGAGGACGTGTTGCAAGAAGACAATGTTTACCTGGTGTATGAAAAGAACGGGGAACGTATGCGTTCGCGCGAAGCGGGCGGTTCGGGTCCCTATCAACTGATCGTTCGAAAAGACGATTTCGGTCAACGATGGAACAAACACGTGATGGAGATTGAAATGAAATGACTTTTCCGCTTAAGGCTGTGCAACTGGGTTACTCCTTTTCCTTTGGGACTCCACCTCTACTGCGGGACCTCAACTTTGAGGTGCGACCGGGAGAAGTGCTTGCCATCGTGGGGCCAAGCGGCAGCGGGAAGACCACACTTTGCCACTGCATGAGCGGCATCATTCCCCTGATTCTGGGTGGGACCATGACGGGTGACGTCCAGCTCCACGGGGTAAGCACCCGAAAACTGACACCGGCCCGGATCGCTCAATGTTTGGGCATTGTGTTTCAAAATCCCGAAACCCAGCTCTTCTTTTCAGAGGTTGCCGATGAAATTGCTTTCGGACCGGAGAATCTTTGCGTACCGCCCTTCATCATTGAAAAACGGATTGATGAAGCGTTAGAAAAGGTCGGACTGCCGGGATTTCGTGGTCGGAACCCGCACGAACTCTCCGGTGGGGAAAAGCAGCGACTGGCGTTGGCGGCCGTCTTGAGTTTAGATCCCAGCATTCTCATCTTTGATGAGGTCACCGCCCACTTGGACCAGGACGGAACCCATCGCATCCGGGCGATTATCAAATCGTTGAAACAGGAGGGTCGGACCATTGTGATGGTGGATCATGATCCCCATCAATTAGAGGTGGCTGACCGGATTTTGTTACTAAAAGACGGAACGTTGCGTAACGTTTTGGATCATGATGAATTAGTCGCGATCCTTTAGCGAGGGATTCCACTGTTTGAATTAAGAGATGTCACTTACCGCTATAACGGGCAACATTTTGCCCTTAGAAGGACGAGTCTTCGTATCTACCGCCGGGGCTTGACCGCAATGATTGGGCCCAATGGAAGCGGTAAAACCACGTTGGGCAAGGTGCTTGCGGGTATCTTAAAGCCTACCGAGGGACGGGCGTTTCTCGCGGGAAAGGACACACGAACGCTGAGCTTGGGCGCGATTGGCCAAGCGGTCGGTTATTTGTTTCAAGAACCCGAGCGGCAAATTTTTGCACCCAGCGTTTACGAGGAGCTGGCGTTTGTCCTTCGTTTACAGGGAAAGCCCCCCGACGTCATCGATCATGCGGTCAACACGATGTTGGGGCGTTTTGACTTGTCGGCGCTACGGGATCGCTTTCCTTTTTCGTTAAGCAGGGGGGAAAAGCAGCGATTGGCGCTTGCGGCCGTTTTAGTGAATTCACCGGACTATTTGATCCTCGACGAGCCCACGACGGGTTTGGATCTGAAGAACAAGCGTCGCTTGGGCGGATATCTCGAGGAATTATTGGATGCCGGAGTGGGCATGATGATCATCAGTCACGACCGCGCGTTTGCCACCGGGTATGCGACCCGGGTTATTGAGCTGTCCGGGGGGGTGGTCATCCGTGATTCTGACCGAACGCTTCACCGGGCTTGATCCTCGGACGAAGCTGGTTTTGGTGATGGTTCTTTCGAGTTTGGGCGTAATCTTACAGGAGGTTTTGCTCTTGGGGATCGTCTGGTTTTTGACCTTGAGTCTCGCCGCCTTATTTGGGGTGGGTTGGCGTCCGATCCTCCGACGATCCCGCATGCTCTTTGGGATCTTCGCTGCTATGGCTATCATTCAGAGCGTGTTCACTACCGGTGGGCATGGGTTCTTATGGTTGGGACCGGTCTCTGTAATCAGTTCCTTGGGATTGGAACGTGCCGGTGGTGTTGTTTTACGGCTTTTGATCGTGGTGGTGTCGGCTTCGATTATGGCGACATCCAGCCCTCGGGAAATCGTGCAAGGATTATCGCAATGGCGGATTCCTTACGAACTTGCGTTTATGGTGGCGGTGGCCATCCGCTTTTTGCCCCTCTTACGGCAAGAGGCACTCGAAACCCTTACCGCCCTGCAACTTCGCGGAGTGGCGTTGGAACAGCTCCCATGGGGTCGACGGTTACGCGTGTACTCGTATCTTTTGATGCCGATGATTGCCGGGGTGATGAGTAAATCGAAGGAATTGGCGTTGGCGGTTGAGATGCGGGGCTTTCGGGCGTATTCCCAACGAACGGCCTACCGCGTCCTAAGACCCCGTCCCTTCGACTACGCGGTCGGGGGGGGCATGTTAGTGGGGATGGGACTTTTTCTCTGGATCGTTTATTAGAAGATGAAGGGGGTCGGCGATGAAACTCATATCGGTGATCGGCGTGAGCCAGTCGGGGAAAACGAGCGTCATTGAAAAGGTAATCCGTGAACTTCGAAGGCGACGATACTCGGTGGGCTCGGTGAAGGAGATTCATTTTGAAGCGTTCGCCATGGATGAGGTGGGAACCAATACCTATCGTCATGCTGAGGCCGGGGCGGATTTGGTTACGGCGCGCGGCCTTACAGAAACGGACTTATTGTTCAAACGACATCTTTCGCTTTCGACTATTCTTTCCTTTTACAACCATGATTACGTGATATTGGAGGGAAGCGAGGACATACCCGGACCTATCATCGTGACCGCTAATACCCCGAGCGAAGTGGCTGCCCGCCTTGATGAGCGGGTGATCGCCATTTCCGGTCGCATTTCAAATGATTGCGAGAAATACCAGGGAGTTCCGGTCATCAACGCCATGACGAACGCTCAAACGCTGGCTGATTTGATTGAGGACAAGGCTTTTTTTGCTTTGCCGGATTTTCCAAGAGAATGTTGCGGGGCGTGCGGGTTGTCGTGTCGCGAATTGGCCGGGGCCATCTTACGCGGTGAGCGCAAACGTTCGGATTGTGTGCTTTCAACACAGGGTATCGAATTATATGTGGGTGAGAACCAGATTGATATGGTACCTTTTGTGCAGACGATTTTACGAAATGCCGTTGAAGGCGTTGTCCGGGAACTCGACGGCTACCAAAGGTCAACTCCGATTACCATCCGGCTCAACCCAGCGGGGGATCCCAAGACGAATCAGCAATCCGATTGACTAGCGCAAGGACGGGGATACGGGCTCTGCTTGACCACGGGCACGACGCTTCTTCGAGCGAAGCAAATCGGTGAAGGCTTCAAGCCGGGTGTCGACGCCGGCATCGCCGGTTTGCTCATCGATAAAGAGGGTCAGGACCGGAAGATCCAGCGTTTCGCTGAGGGAGGGAATGATGCTCTTGGCGACAATCTCGGGAATGCAGGTGAACGGGGCTAATTGGATGACACCGTCAAATCCTTTCTCCGCATACAAAATGGTTTCCCCAATGCTATTTTGGCCGTGCCCACCGACATTTTCGGGAAGGTAGGGTTTGGCGAGTTCCTGGATATCTTTAGCGCCTAGGCGCACGACATCGGTTTGGGTGAATCCGCTTAAGAAAAGGCTTCGTTGGACATAAGCGCCCAACTCTCCCAACTTTTCTTCCAAGTAAAAGTTGGCGGTGGGTTCCAATTGCACATAGATTTCACCGATTACGCCAATCTTCAGCGGGGCCTCTTGCGTGTCCACCTGAGGGACCTGATTGATTAAGGCCAGGGCTTCGTCACGAGCAATCCGAACCGCTTTTCGTGTTCGGGCTTCGTCGATCAAGCTGGTGGCCCGTTCAAACGTCTTAGTGGTATTTCCGCGAAAGCGCTCGGCTACTCGGACTTGATTGGCGCGAATCTCGAGTTCATCCAAAGCCTTAAGCTTTTCCCAAACTACCGAAAGGATGCTGATCAGCCGGGTCCAGGCAATCCCGGGCTTGAGTCTGCGGATCTTCTCATAAGTATCCCGGGGGGTCTTAAGTGGAGGGAAGAAGAAGATCATCTCAAAATCATACCCCATGTCCTCTAAAATCCGTCGGTGAAGATCCCCGTAATACCCGGCGCGGCAGGGACCGCAACCGCCGCCGCTCAAGAGCACATCGACGTCGTTTTCACGGAGTGTTTCCAGATAGGTCCCAAGTACCAACTTAAAAGGAATGCAGGCGAATTCGGGAGCATAGCGTGCCCCTAGGGTCAGGGTGTCACCCGTCGGACGATCCGGCCGAATGACCTCGTGGCCCATTTCCTCAAATAAATAAGCCAGCGGGATCACCGATGTGCCCATATGCGGAAAACTCAATCGCATTGGCGGCCACCTCGTTTTCGGCTCACCAGCATGTCCACAAAAGCCTCCAAACGTGTTGATAGCCCGGCATCCCCGGTCAACTCGTCGATGGTGAGCGACATGAAGGAAACGTCGTGTTGCTTGCATTCGAGTTCCAAGACCTTATCCACCATGGCATCGGGCCCGCATCCGAAAGCGGTGACGTGGATGAGGCCGTCAATGTCCGGACGTTTGAGGAAATGAAGCCCGGCCCAGACGGCGCGATTGCTATAATACCAAAACATGTTTTGCACCAGGTCCGTCTCGCCCGCCTTCATGGCCTCATCCGACAAGGTATCCGGCGTCTCAAGGCGTACTCCGAGCTCATGCAGCTTGTCAATCAATCCGCCACTTGCGAACCGATCATAAAGCATGTAAGGATACCCGAGCAAACCGAGTTGAACCCGGGTGTCTTTGGGTTCTTGAAATCCGAAAGCCGCCAAGCCTTCTTGTTGCCATCGCTCCTTTTGTTCTGTAAAGGCGTTTATCGCCTTTAGGTAGGCGCGTCGCAGGTTCCGTCCATTGCCGGTGACCTGGTGGCCAACCCGATATAGGAAATGCTTTAAGTCTTGCCCCCGTCGGCGGACGTCGAGCCGCGGTGCGATGATGGTGGGAAGGTCTGCGCAGGAATGTCGCACCATGTCGGGCAAACCGAGGAATTTCGGACAAAAGGTGGCCTCCCCATCATAACAGGCGAGGCGCGGGATGAAGATGGCATCCACCTGGTCGCGAAGGGCCATCACATGGCCGTGAAAGATTTTGATGGGAATGCACGCATCGTTGACGGTGTCTTTCACGCCGTCGTCAAGAATGCCCATATTGGTAGGAGGTGAGGGGATGGTTGTAACTCCGAGTTCGCCAAAGAAGGTTTCCCACAGAGGTGCAAAGGTGAAATATGCAAGATAACGGGGTAAACCAAGGGTCTCGATTCCGGTTGCCATCTCAGCCTCCTATATTCGTACCGTAAGGAAAATCGATATCAGCACATCATTATTCATCTTAAATTATCTGTGCGCGTGGGGCAAGGCAAGTCAAAAAGCAAGCGTCTGTCAATCGAAAGTAAGACGTCAATT
>SLMV01000035.1 GCA_007133365.1 Clostridia bacterium | reverse complement strand
TCTTGGGTGGCTTGGGAATGTTGCTGTTTGGTATTCGGTTCATGAGCGACGGACTTCAAGCAGCAGCCGGTGAGAAATTAAGGAAGCTACTCGGTAAGTTAACCACCAATCCAATCCTTGCGGTATTGACCGGAGCCATCGTCACCGCCGGCGTGCAATCATCAAGTTCGACCACGGTGATGGTGGTGGGGTTGGTAAATGCCGGCATGATGACTTTGCCTCAAGCGATTGGTGTCATCATGGGTGCGAATATTGGCACCTCCTTCACGGCGCAATTGATCGCCCTCGACTTAGGGGAGTTCGCCTACCCCTTGATTGGGGTTGGCGCTTTGCTTTGGTTGTTTGCCGAACGACGCGTTCCGAAGAATGTCGGTCAGTGTATTTTGGGGTTTGGAATTCTCTTTGCGGGTTTGACGGTGATGCAAGAAGCGGTACATCCCCTTCGGGACCTCGCATCGTTTCAGAATTGGATGCTCGTTATGCGAGACCATCCCTTATACGGTGTCTTTGCCGGTGTGGGAATGACGGTCGTTCTTCAATCAAGTTCCGGTACCATCGGTATTCTTCAAGGATTTGCCCACCAAGGAATCATCGACCTGGTGACCGCCCTACCGGTCCTTATCGGCGATAATATCGGAACCACGGTGACGGCATTGATTGCGAGCATCGGGACCTCCCTGACCGCACGTCGGGCAGCGGTCAGCCATACCCTTTTCAATTTGGTGGGTGCCTTCATCTTTTTTGCTACCATGCCGTTTTTGGTGGGTTTTATCGCCAATACCTCCCCCTCCGCCATGCGGCAGTTGGCTAATGCCCACTCCATTTTTAATGTGATGAATATGGTGATTCAGCTCCCCTTCATCTATTTGTTTGCGCGCATGGTGACCTATCTTGTTCCGGGAGAAGTGGTGGAACTCAAGCGGGGACCCCAATATATTTCGGACAGTCTGCTTAGTGCTCCGGAAGTTGCTATGCAGCAGGTGCGCCGTGAGCTCGTCCGCATGATGTCGTTAGCCATGGAATCCCTTGACGATGCCATGAAAGGATTTCTCGAAAACGACCGTCAGGCAATAAAGAACAGTTTTGATAAAGAAAGCGTGGTCAACGAACTGGAAACGGAAGTGACCCGTTACCTGGTGCGTCTTTCCCAGACGAGTATGACAACACCCCATTCGAGGGAATTGAACGCGCTCTTAAACTTCACCAACGATATTGAGCGGGTTGGGGATCACGCCGAGAATATAGCGGAGATGGCCGAAGAAAAGATTGATAATCGCTTGCCCTTTTCCGAGCAGGCGGTGAGTGATCTCAACCGGATTTACGGACGCGTTGTCGATATTCTAACCAAGGCCCGGTCGCAATTGGATGACTATCAAAATGAAGCCATTGCCAACTGTATCGTTGAGATCGAAGAGGAAATCGATCAGATGGAAGAAACGTTACGTCGCCGTCATATTGAGCGACTCAATAGTGGAAGGTGTTATCCGGAATCCGGGGTGTTGTTCCTCGATTTAATTTCAAATCTCGAGCGGGTGGCCGACCATGCATCGAGCATTGCCCACATCAGCCTCGACACAATCAAGAAATAAGCCCCCGATAATACCAAGAGGACCCCTACCAGAAGGAGAAGGGGCCTCTTGATAAAGACCGGTCATTCGTCTTCGTCATCTTTGGGATGAGGATCCGAATTGTTGTCGCATGATCAAAAAGGGATTCGTGTTTTTTTCTTCCTTCAGTGTGCTTTGGGGGCCGTGCCCGGGGTAAAGCGTGGTTTCGTCAGAAAGGACCGTCAGGATTTTATCCAAGGACGCCATCAACGCCTCCTCGGAACCCCCGGGAAGATCATAGCGTCCGACGGACCCCCGAAAGAGGGTATCGCCGGTGAAGGCGATTTGGGAATTGGCGAAGATAACGCTTCCTGGGCTGTGGCCCGGTGTTGCATGGACTTTCAATTTCAATGCTCCAACCTCAATGTCATCGCCCTCGTTTAATTCTCCATCGACCGGAGGAAGGCTCAAATCGGTGCCCATAATTTGCCGTGGGTTCTCGTAGAACTGTTGATCCGCTTTTGCGAGCAAAATGGAGGTGTCTTGCTGGCGGACTGCCGAAATACCGGCGATGTGATCGGCATGTCCGTGGGTCAACAAAATCTGCTGGATATTCCATTGGTCACAAGCCGCCATCAGCTCGGCGCTGGTGCCCCCGGGATCGATGATGACGGCCTCATGGGTGTTGGGATCTCCGATTAAATAACAATTGGTTGCAAGCTCCCCAACAGAAAAGCAAAGGATTTTTGTATCGGACACGAGAATTCTCCTTTCATGCCCTACTTTATCGCATTTGTTGCCCAATTCGAATGAGCAAAACGAAAGCGGCCAAGGGTGAATGAAGCGGGCCTCGACGTTTGACGAGTGAAAAGCCGATATTACGTCCACGGGTGAAAGCGGTGGATGATGCCCGCCATCCGAGGGCGAAAGCGGCAATGATCTTGAGGAAGGTAAGCACTCCTCAGGGGAAAAGCCCCACCGATCGTTACGATGGCAAAGCGCATAAGGACCGTTATTTAAAAGAACGGACGGGTGTCGGATCGGTCAGGGGATCAATGTTCTATCGTTTGCTAGATTTTGCTCCGTGCATGTGTTGAGCGCAATCTGCTTTTGATATAATCCTAAAGGTGTCGAGATGACGGCGGATTTATAGAAGAGGTGACCCGGTTGAATACCCAGAAGAATCTTGCTAGGTTTGGAACCGAGGCGATGCACCAGCGAATCGAACAGCTTATTCGGACCGGATTGAAGGCGCTAGAGGCGAGTGGCGTTTTACCCGAATCGGCTCAAGATGCAACCTTTACCGTTGAGCGCCCTCGCGAGGCATCCCACGGCGATGTGGCCACCAATGTGGCGATGGTGCTGGCCAAAGATGCCGGTGTCTCGCCTCGGGAATTGGCCAGAGGGCTGGCCGAATGCTTGGCCGACGAAATTGCCTTGGATGGGTGGGTGGCGAAACTGGAAATCGCCGGCCCCGGTTTCATCAATTTTCGTTTGACCCCGAGGTATCAGTGTG
>SLMV01000121.1 GCA_007133365.1 Clostridia bacterium | reverse complement strand
GTTGCCGTGTCTGCCGGCGAACACCACAGGTCGCATCCACCTATCACGGATCGGTCCGAACACACGATTATCCATAGGACCCCACTAGAGACCGTGAAACAACTCGGGAAAGCCGTTCGGCCTTCCCCAAAAGCGTGATTCCGACCATTTTTCCGCTTCAATTTTCTCGGACAGATTTGGAGGTTTATGCGTAAAGTTTCATCGGTTTGCTCGACGATGGACCGTTTTGCTAACATCTCATAATCGAGGGCCTGATGCAAACGTTAGTAAGATCCACGTTTTCAATCCCGCGCAATGGCCGGCGTCCGTCAATGAATCATCACAATCGTTTCTCCAAACTTCCTCATCTTTGAGATTTTGACAGGACCGGAATGCCGGTGGCCCCATCCCCAGCGCGTTCGATGACAATGCAAAATATGCATGTGAAGTCATGGCGGCGGACTCTCAACTTCTATTTGCCGGGAATCTCGATGATTATACTGATAATATGTTCACCGTTACCGACACCGAGTTGAACACCCGCCCGTTCTGTTCGATAATTAGACTAACGTCTTTAACGCATTACTGTCGGCACAGCCAACGATTGTTCCGGGAAACCCGGTTTGAACTCGACGAAAACTGGATTTCAAACTGCGGATCCACTTATCAATTGGCCGAACCTCTTTTAAGGTCCGGTCTCAAATCGGTCGTGCTCGGTAGTGATTCTTCACCGAATACGCGGCCCACAACACCGACGGGAGGACGATACGATGTCAGAGCAAATTCCGGTGGGCGTCAGTTCCTGTCTTTTGGGGAATGCAGTCCGCTACGATGGCGGCCACAAACGCGACCGATACATCACCGACACCTTAGCCACCTATTTTACGTTCGTTCCGGTGTGTCCCGAAGTGGAATGCGGGCTGCCGGTCCCGCGCGAACCCATGCGGCTGGTGGCTGCCGAAGGCGACCCCGTCCGTCTGGTCACCGTCCGCACCGGCTTGGACCTCACCGAACGGATGGAAACCTGGTGCCAACGCCGCGCCGACGAACTGGTCACCGAAAATCTCTGCGGATTCATCTTTAAAAAAGATTCACCGAGCTCCGGCCTTCATCGCGTCAAACTCTATCATCCCTCGGGCCATTCATCGCGGCGTGAGGGTCGCGGTTTGTTCGCCGAAGCCGTCACCCGACGTTTTCCCCTCATGCCCGTTGAGGAGGAAGGACGCCTAAACGACGCCCAATTGCGCGAAAACTTCATCGAACGGGTTTTCGCCATGAAACGTTGGCGCGACTTTCTTGCCGACGATCCGGATTACAAGAAGCTGATTGGCTTTCACACGGCGCAGAAGTTTCTGGTGCTGGCCCACCATCCCGAAAAGTACCGAGAAATGGGTCAGCTGGTGGCCCGGGGAAAAGAAGTCCCGCCGGACGAGCTGCTGACAACCTACGGCCAACTTTACCTTAAATCCTTAGAGGCGTTCGCCACCGTAAAAAAGAACACCAACGTGCTGCAGCATATGATGGGATATTTCCGGGATTATCTGACCCCTGATGAGAAAGCGGAACTATTGGAAATCATTGACGCCTACCACGCCCATCTCGTCCCCCTCATCGTCCCGCTTACCCTGCTAAAACACTACGTCCGAAAGTACGATGTCGAGTACCTTCGCGATCAAGTTTACCTTTCACCGCATCCCGCAGAGCTCATGCTTCGAAACCACGTCTAGGTCGTGAAAGGACACCGCAGGGTGCAAAAAGAACGAGTGCGGAAGCTAAACGAAAAAGCGAAAGGATCCGGCCCGGTGATCTATTGGATGCAGCGGGATCAGCGTATTGGGGATAATTGGGCGCTCAACTACGCGCAGGCGGGGGCCCGCGCGGCGGGCACTTCCCTTCACGTAGTCTTTGTGCTAACCCCGACGTTTCTTGGCGCCAGTATCCCCCACTATATGTTCATGCTCCAAGGGCTAAAACAGTTGGCGAATTCGCTGGGGGAATTCGGGATTGGATTCCACCTGCTCGAAGGATCGCCTGTTGACGTGCTGCCGACGTTTTGCCGATCGCTCGCAGCCGGGCTCTTGGTTTCCGATTATAATCCCCTGCGGGCCCCTCGAACCTGGCGGGAGGATGTGGCGCGTAAGATCAGCATGGCTCATCACGAGGTGGATGCCCACAACGTGATTCCCCCCTGGGTCGCCTCCTCAAAACGGGAGTTTGCGGCCCGTACCCTGCGGCCCAAGATCCATCGCCTGTTAGACGCCTACCGCATCCCGGTGCCGGGACCAAAGCCCATGCCCAAAACCCAGGCCACTGCTCCCGGGCCCATCGATTGGACGAAACGCTTGACCCGGTATTCGGACCGTGACCCCGGGGTGCCCATCGCCACCGTCAAACCCGGCGAGCGGGCCGCCCACACCGCGATGGAAACATTTCTGAAAAACGGCCTCGCCCAATACGATCAATTGCGAAACGACCCTAACGTCTCCGGACAGTCCGGCCTGTCCCCCTACCTTCATTTTGGCCAACTCGCCCCCGGACGTCTGGTAGACGAGGTCCTGCGCCAAAAAGAGGCAGGAATGGACGTCGATGCCTTTTTGGAAGAAGTCCTGGTCCGCCGAGAGTTAGCAGAAAACTTCTGCCACTACGAGCCCCATTACGACCGGGTGGATGCCTTCCCGGATTGGGCCCAAAAGACCCTGAAAACCCACGCCGACGATCCCCGAGAATATCTATATACCTTGGAGCAGTTCGAAGCCGCACGGACTCACGATCCCCTATGGAATGCAGCACAGCGTCAGCTGGTGATGACGGGAAAAATCCACGGATATCTGCGGATGTACTGGGCCAAGAAGATGCTGGAATGGACGGTTTCGCCTTCCGATGCCATGGCGATCGCGATCACGCTTAACGATCGCTATTCCTTCGATGGACGCGATCCCAACGGCTACGCCGGAATCGCCTGGAGCATCGGCGGCGTGCACGACCGGGCCTTCGCCGAGCGTCCGGTGTTTGGCAAAATACGATTTATGAACGCCCGGGGGAGTCGGCGTAAATTCGACGTCGACGCCTATGTTACCGCCATGCATGCCCTCCGGCCCTTCCCCTTCGAT
>SLMV01000007.1 GCA_007133365.1 Clostridia bacterium | reverse complement strand
TCCCCGGGGAGCATCGACCGTAATCATCTCGCCGGGCGGAATGTTCGTTGTGGCGCCCTCAACGCCCACAATGACCGGAATTCCGTAACTGAGCCCCACGAGGGCTGCCGATGAGCTCAGACCGGGTTCCTCTGCCACCAAGGCGGCAGCATTTTCGACCACGGGTCCCATGAAAGGTTGCCAACTCCGCATGACCAAAATATCACCGGGTGTCACGTTCGGATTGAACCGTTCGTCCACTTCCGATTGAATGCATGCTCGTCCGTGGGCATGACTTCGTCCAATCCCACTGCCCTCGAGGAGAACCTTGCCCAGGGTCCGAACCTGCACTGCATTTGTGGTTCCCGGAACACCTTGTGGGAATCCACTGGTGATGACCACCAGCGCACCGGCACTCAAATAACCCGCGGTCAGGGCAATATGTCCGGCCTCGGATACTTCATCTCCGTCCTCTTTGACCAAAGGATGTACGCCCCAAACCAAAGAAAGGCGACGACGAACCTTCGGTGAGTGGGTGATGGCGACAATCGGGACCGAAGGGCGATACTTGGCCACCATACGGGCGGTATGGCCGGATTGCGTCGGCGTTAAAATGGCTTCTGCACCGAGGTTCTGTGCAATCCAAACCGCGCTATGCGCCACGGCATCCGTCACCGAAATCCCCGAGAACGTTGCTGCGTCCGCCCTTTGGGTGTTGATCCCCCATCCCCCAGCCTCGGTTCGTCGGATAATGCGATTCATCGTTTCAACCGCCGGTAACGGATACTTACCGGCCGCCGTTTCCGCCGAGAGCATGACGGCGTCGGTCCCATCGAGTATGGCGTTGGCGACGTCGCTCGCCTCGGCCCGCGTGGCGGTTGGGTTTTCGATCATCGATTCCAGCATTTGAGTGGCCGTGATGACGGGGATGCCCGCGGCATTACAACGCGAAATGATATCTTTTTGGATGAGGGGAATGTCCTCAGGGGGGCAGTCGATTCCCAGATCGCCGCGTCCAATCATGATGGCGTCGGTGACTTCTAAGATGTCATCGAGATTCTGATACCCGAGAAGTGTCTCGATTTTGGCCACGATGCTGATATCGTCGGTTTCGAGATGATCCCGGACTTGCAGAATATTTTGGGCGTTTTGAACAAAGGATAACGCCAACCAATCGGCGCCCACCCGGGCGGCGAAATAGATGTCCTTTAAATCATGATCGGATAGAAATGGCAGGCTGAGGGGCACCCCGGGAAACGACACGCTTTTCTTCGGTCGAATGGTACCGCCGTTGATCGCTCTGGCCCGGAAGGAAATCCCATCGGTGGCTTCAATCTCTAATCGGATTCGCCCATCATCAATGAGGGCGACGTCATCGGATTTTAGGAGTTCGGAAAGATCCGGAATATTGACCCGCAACAGGTTTTCTTGAGTCTCTTCTTCTCCATCTAATCCCATCAGCCAGACGCTATCGCCCGGCCTTAGAATCAATGGTTCTTCTAAGTTGGTAATGCGGATTTCCGGTCCACGCGTATCGAGCATGAGGGCCAGCGGGCGTCCGCGGACCTCCTTTTCTCTTTGAACCGTTTTGACCGCGGATACGGCGTCTTGATGTGTTTTAGAGGAACCGTGGGACAAGTTAATTCGCGCCACGTCAACACCAGCCTCATAAAGCGCCTCCACCTGATCGACGGTGGCCGAGGCGGGCCCCAAGGTCGCGATGATTTTGGTCTTTCGTTGTGACATCTTGTGCTCCTTCCGAACCCAAGTTACCGGCGTAAATAGAATATAGCGAGTGCGAAAGGGACTTCGGCATGGGCGAGACTATTCCCTGCCCTTAGGGATTAAGGGCCGAATATCGTCTCAGCTATCGATCGGCTCTATGATACGATAAGATGGATTTGGATTTAACATCAGTTGTTGAAAGGATGAAACCATTTGACCATGAATCAATTTCATTTTGATACGCGGGCGGTCCACGCGGGTGAGAAGGCCGTCGATGCGACCGGCTCACATGTACCCCCTATCTATCAAACCTCAACCTTTGTGTTTTCTGATGTCGATCAGGGGGCTCGGCGCTTTGCCGGGGAGGAATCGGGATATATTTATACCCGCCTGGGAAACCCGACCGTTCGTCTTTTTGAAACCATGATGGCAGACCTTGAAGGCGGCGAAGATGCGGCCGCCTTTGCCTCCGGAATGGGTGCCATATCCGCGGTATTGCTTCAGCTGTTGTCACCTGGTGATCACATCGTATCGCTCCGCACGCTTTATGGTTGCACATATACCTTGATGACGGGCCTGCTAAAAAGAATGGGCATCGAAACGACCTTCGTCGACGGACGGGACCCGGAAAATTTCCGGCAGGCGGTGCGTCCCGAGACCAGGTTGATCTATATTGAAACCCCTGCTAATCCCAACATGGCCCTGACCGACCTAAAGGCGCTCGGCCAAATGGGTCGTGAACTGGGAATGCCGACGGTGGTTGACAATACTTTCATGACGCCATATCTTCAGCGCCCGCTGGAACACGGCATCGATCTTGTGGTCCATAGTGCGACCAAATACCTAGGTGGCCATGGTGACGTGGTCGCCGGGGTTGTGATTGGCTCCGAAGCCATGATTGGGGCGATCAAAGAAGAGGTCCAAAAAGACGTGGGCGCCTCGCTTGGTCCTTTTGACGCATGGTTGCTCATTCGTGGCATTAAGACTTTACCGTTACGAATGATGCGCCACTGTGAAAGTGCGTTCACGATTGCGAAGTGGTTGGAACAGCATCCCAAAGTGGATTGGGTCGCCTACCCGGGCTTAGAATCCCACCCCCAGCACGCCTTGGCTCTCCGTCAGCATGCCGACGGATTTGGCGGCATGATTTCCTTTGAACTCAAGGGCGGTTTCGAGGCCGGAAAACAACTTCTCAATCACGTGCAACTTTGTACCCTCGCAGTCAGTTTGGGAACGGTCGATACTTTAATCCAACATCCAGCGTCAATGACTCACTCCTCGCTTTCAGAAGACGAGCAACGCGAAACGGGCATCACCCCCGGTTTGATTCGATTAAGTCCCGGGTTGGAGCATGCCGAGGACATCATTTTGGACCTAAAGCAGGCACTCGAG
>SLMV01000011.1 GCA_007133365.1 Clostridia bacterium | reverse complement strand
GCCCATCACGAGATCCGGAACCCGGGTATTGGCCGAAATGAATTCGTGTACCACCTCTACCGGTTCGCCATCGCGATAGAAGAAGGTCGGCAAAACGCGCGTTCCTTCTTGAAAGACATCCACCGCTTCTAAATCCCCGCGGTGTCCCCCGACATCGGAAACATGTGCCGTGGTGCCCAAGAATGCCACAATCTCATTTTTATAGAAAACCGGACTGATCAGATTATAATCGGGAAGATGTGTGCTGCCGATCCAAGGATCGTTGGTGATCAGCACATCACCCGGCCGCAGCGTGTCCGGCGGAAACTTTCTTAACATTTCACGGGTGGTGACGGGCATCATCGTGCAAAACTCGGGGGGACTCCACTGCGCCTGGGCCAAACCGCGCCCGTCAGCGTCCATCAGGACGCAGCCAAAGTCGTGGCTTTCCCCAACAATCGTGGAGAAAGATGTCCGGATCGTCGCGGTATCGATTTCGTCGACAATGGTGATCAAACGCTGCCATTGCACTTCAAGGGTGATCGGGTCAATCGTCTTTGTACGCATCCTCATATCGGCAGGTTCCTCCTCAAAAATTGGCTCCAGAGGGCTCGGGGCAAGGCAGGCCTTGACGCAATCGATACCCACTCTAGATAACATAACAAGATGACGAACGGATTTCCACCCGTCAGCAAGGATATTCCGGGCCATCTTGTTCCCATTCCCCGTCATCCCTTTTCCCTCAAAGGAGTTGCCCCTTCATGCACCGAAATATTGAAGTAGGTGTTCTAAAACCACCCGAAATGGCCCGGTGATCCACCGGAATCCACCAGTTTAGACATGTTGAGTAGAAATGGGAGGGCAAACGATGAACAAGGCGACACAGACAAATGGTAAGGGCTATATCCTAAAGAACGCCCAGGTCTTCGATGGTACCGGGAATAATCCCATCAAGCAGGCCACGGTTATCGTTTCGAACGACCGCATCGAGGCGGTCGAGACGGGTGACGTCACCCCGCCCGACGGGTATCAGGTCCTTGACCTCGACGGTCGCACCCTCACACCCGGTCTGATCGATCTTCATATCCACATTGGTTATTTGCGAACGGAACCTGATCGCATGCGCTATGAGCGCTTTGGAGAGGCCAAGGTCGCTCTATTAGCGGCTTCTCACGTTAAGCAATCGCTCCTTGGCGGCGTCACCACCCTCCGCGATATGGGGGCACGCCACGGCCAGTCCATCACAGTACGCGATGCCGTCGCCCCGGGGGAACTTCCAGGATCTCGAGTTATCGCTGCCAATGAAAGTGTAACGTTCACCGGGGGACACGCATACCATGAATCCGATGGGAGCTGGGGCATGCGCAAAGCCATCCGCCGTCAAGTACGGGCGGGTGCTGATGTCATCAAGATTGGGCAGTCGGACGAAGCGGATTTTCCCGGTTTCAATCCTGAGGAACTACGCGCCTTAGTGGAAGAAAGCCATCGGCTAGGTCGTCGGGTCGCCGTTCACGTCGATAAAGAACCCGCCCTGGGGATGTCGGTCGCAGCCGGCGTCGATACCATCGAACACGGCTTTTATCCCTACGAAGCGACCCTCGAAATGATGGCGGAAAAAGGAACGTATTGGGTGCCGACCATCACCATCAACCGCGGGATGCGCTATGATGAGCACACCCCCACCAGCTACGAGGACAACCTCACCCGTGTTTTTCGCACCAAAGGGCTCGGAGTCGGTCAGGCCCGAAAGGCGGCAAAGAGCATGCGCGAAGCATTTGAAGCCCTACCGCGCTGCTTTTCCCGCGCCCTCAAACTTGGGGTCAAAGTGGTCACGGGAAGCGATGGGCCCCGAGCGGATAAAATCCCGATGGATTCCTTGCGAAACGAAGTGGTTAAGTTTGTCGAATGGGGCATGAATCCCCGAGAGGCGCTGGTCGCGGCTACCTCGCTGGCAGCCCAAGCCTTGGGACTCGAAACGACCCTGGGACGCATCGCACCGGGCTACCTAGCGGATTTGGTGGTCTTCGATCGCGATCCCTTGAGGGATATTGAAAACATCGATCACGTGGCCCTGGTCATGAAGGACGGACGCATTTATCGTAATGACCTCAAACACCCAGCCGAAGGGGGAGCCCAATGAAATACGCATTGACCCACGCCTTTCTGATTGATGGAACGGGCGACAGCCAACCCAATCGTACGGTCCTGATTGAGGACGGCATCATCCTTGAAATCCAAAGTCAGCCAACGATACCGGAGGGGTTTTCGGAGATCGATCTCGCCGGCAAGACTCTGATGCCCGGCCTTATCGATCTGCACATTCACTTTGCCGCCCTTTCCGGTGATGAGCGCTGGATGCAAGATGCGCACTTCCCTGCCGGCCGCCGGGCCCTATTAGCCGCTGTACGAGCAGAAGAATCGCTGCTCGGAGGCGTCACCACCCTCAGGGATTTGGGGACGGAGCATGGCATCGCCATCGCCCTTAAAGAAGCCATCGAACTAGGACAAATCAGAGGATCACGGGTAGTGACCGCCGGGTCCGCCATCGTCATGACCGGCGGTCACGGCTATCAGATGAGCGTTGAAGCCGACGGGCCCGTGGAACTTCTGAGGGCCATCCGCCAGAATCTAAAAGACGGCGCAGATTTGATCAAGATCTGCCAATCCGAAGGCCTTCCCTACCCAGAGTTTACGATGGACGAGCTCAAAACCGTGGTGGACGAATGCCACATGCGGGGAAAACGCGTTGCGGTCCACGTTGAGACAGAACCCGGGATGGGCATGGCCGTTGAAGCCGGAATCGATACCATCGAACACGGGTTTAACCCGTCGGACCAAACCCTCGAATTGATGGCCCAAAAGGGAACCTATTGGGTGCCCACCATCACCATCAATCGTCGCATGCGTCAAGAAGAGCATGACGCGACCACGTATATGGACGGAGTTCGACGCGCATTTCGTCAAAAGGGCATGACAGGAGCCGACGTTGAAGGCAAACTGGACTATCTTCGCGAATGCTTTTTGGCCTTTCCCGAGCGCTTTCAAAAGGGTCTTGAGCTCGGGGTCAAGATCGTCACCGGTAGCGACGGGCCCCGACCCGCAGGATACGCCGGTACGTTGGGCATCCCGATGGACTCGGTCCGTAATGAAGTCGTGAAGTTTGTCGAATGGGGTATGAATCCCATGCAGGCCCTCATGGCAGCGACATCGGAGGCAGCCAAGGCTCTCGACATGGCGGATCAGATCGGTCAAATCGCACCAGGCATGGTCGCCGACCTCATCGTATTGGATGAAAACCCGCTTGAGGATATCGAACACATTGATACGATCAACATGGTCATGAAAGAAGGCGTTTTTGCTCGAGGCCCTCATTCCCGTTAGGAGGAAATAATGAGCCAATTTCAATTTGACCCGTTGCCGGCGGTCCAATCCGAGCATGACCTCCATAAGTTCTTGTCGACGCTCGACCAATATTTTAAACAACTCGGGCAGGCCAAAACCCAGCTGGATTGGGACAAAAAGATGGAAGAAACATTTGACGCCGACCGCCAGGACCAAATCGATCACGGATACGACCAGCTCTATTGTGCACCCAATCATGAGGTCATCCGGACCTGGAAGACCCAAATATCAGAACCCTTCCTCAAACGTTGGCTCGACGTATTGGATTGGGACTTCACCTTGGCCCGTATCGATCAAAATCCGGATCTGCGAGCGATCAAGAACCACATCGATGACCGTTACATTCACTGGCGGCCCAAAATCGATGGAAAGGAAATCCCCTACACCGAACAAACCCTCATTCTGCGCCAAGATCCGGACCGTGATCGCCGTCGCAAAGCGTGGATGGCACAATGGGAACTAAATGAGGAACTCGAGGAAAAGACCAAGGCGATGTTTCGCATCCGAAATCAAGCGGCCAACGACCTCGGCTATGACGACTTTGCCGAATTACAACTGGCAGCCGATGGTGTCAACCGAGATTGGCTCGTTACTTTGCTTGAGGAGATGGAACAAACAACCGATCCCATCTATACGGACTACCTCGAAAAACAAATGGAAAAAGCCGGCATCACCTCGGCCGAGCCCTGGGACATTCAATATTTCTTCGATCGCGACCCTTGGCCCGATCCCCGTTTCTTCCCGGGAGATCAATTAAAGGCCCATCTCAATAACTGTCTTCGATCATTGGGGGAAAATCCTGATGAGTTAGGCATCGAAATCTATTGGTACGACAGCCCCTACGGCGGACAATGCGTACCCTATGCCGATAAGGATATTCGAATCCTGACCAACTATGGTGATGGTATGCTTTACTACCACACAGCCTATCATGAGTACGGTCATGCCCTTCATAACTGGTACAACGAACAACCCTTCAGCCTGTCGAAGGAGTCGGGGATGTTTAGTGAAGGAATGGCCCAATTGATGGCGTTGTTCCTTCATTATCCGTCACAGCTTCGACGGGCGGGAATGGATGAAGAGGCGATCCGCTCTTATCGCGAAACACGAAAGCTTCCGTGGATGTACCGACATCGTCGTATCGCCGCCGATGTCATGGCCGAGTTGGCCGTTTGGGAAAATCCCGAAGGGGATTTAGATCACTTCTACGGTCAATCGACCGAACGTTTTTTGAAAACGAATTATCACCCACGTCCGTTTTCGGCGGTACCACGATGGACCAATCCCGTCCGTATGCAAAGTTATTTCATTGCCGATCTGATTTCGTGTCAGACCCATGCCTATTTACGAAAGAACTTCCAACCCCTTTTCGAAAACGCCGGTGCATTCGAGCACGTCCGCACCCATTACTGGAAACCCGGAAAATCCATTGATTGGCGAGAGAAGGTCCATCGCTGCACCGAGGAACCGCTCACGTATCAGTATCTCGCGCGCGAAATGACGGATCTCCTCCCCGACGGCTAATCGTCGTCTTCCTGTTGGAGTATTGTGTCGGGTCAGGTAAAATGAATTTGGTAAAGAATATAGTAGAGGACTCATTTGGAGGAGGTATAAAATTATGTCGGTAATGGTTACCGGAGGTACCGGATTCTGCGGTATCAACATGGTCAAGTACTTAGCGAAAAAAGGGGTGGATGCCATCTGTTTAGGCCGCTCCGCTCACAAGGAGGATCCTTTGCGTGATTGGTTCATCGAAGATGTAAAAGATCGCGTTCACCTCGTTCAAGGTGACGTCACCGATCCTGAAGGACTCAAAGAAATCATTAAGAAGTATGACGTCCGAAAAATTGTTCACACCGCCGCCATCACGCCCGACCCGGAAACCCAGCGCAACCGTTCCTCGCTAATCCTCAGCGTCAACATAGCCGGGACCGCGACCCTCCTCGATATCGCACGCGATATGGAACTGGACCGGGTTCTCTATACCAGCTCGGCCGCCGTCGTGGCCCCCAATAGCGAACTGGAGCCGGTGGACGAATACTGGGCACTCGACCTAACCAGCGGGCTCTATCCCATCACCAAATACGCCAGTGAACAATTGTGCGAGTTCTATGGGAAAGCGTACGGCGTGGATGCCGTCAGTGCTCGGCTTGGATGGATTTACGGACCGATGGAGCGTCCCGTCGATGCTCGCAGCGGTATGTCGGAAGTCTATAATATGGTGCACACCGTACTTGAAGGCGAGACGGTGCGAACCAACGACTTGGACCGATATCGCGATTGGACCCACGCATGGGATCTGGCACGAGCCATGGATATGGTGCTCGAGTCCGACAACCTTATGGAACCGATGTACAACATGACCTGCGGTCGATCGTACTCCGGGCATGAACTCGTCGCGACCTTGCGGGAAATCATGGGTGACTTTGACGTCGAAGTCGTCGAAGATCGGGCGGATGCCAACGTGCCCGTCAACTCCGTCAATCGTCGCGGCCCCATGAGCATTCGGCGGCTCACTCACGATACCGGGTTCGAACCCGAAATCTCACTCAAAGACGGTCTGGCCAGCTACGTGGAATGGGCCAAAAAGGCCAAGGAACTTTTCCCCAACGGCTAGCGCCGTTGTCGTTTGGCAGGCGGCGATGCGAAGCGCCGCCTGCTTCACCGGTCCCCAACTTCGCTCTCGCAAGCCATGATGGTTTTGCCAAACTCACGCACTCGGTTCGGGCTCAAACGGCAATCTACTCATCTTGCTCTTGATAAGCACCGTCAGCAAGGAGGATTCCACCCTCAAAGAGTCGAATCGAATGGGTTGAGACCTTGATGATTGGACACCACTAGAAATTGGAGGGAAAGCGATGACCGAATATAGCATACCTTTGGTTTATCATCCCCAGCGACATTATTTCCGGGACAAAGAGGAAATTGACGCCGCAATTCAGGAGGTACTATCCCGTGGAGCCTTTGTAATGGGACGGGAAGTACCCGCTTTCGAAGCAGAATTCGCCAACTATTCCAACGCCAAATACGGCGTTGCCGTCACCTCGGGAACGGCCGCATTGCATGTTGCCCTTTTGGCCGCTCGCGTGGGCCCAGGTGATGAAGTGCTCGCAGTGGCCAACGCGGACAAAGCCATGAGCCTCGCCGCGGTCCACACCGGTGCCGACCTGAAATGGGTGGACATTGATGAGCGGACCTTCAACATGGTTCCCGAGGAACTCGAAAAGGCACTGTCGGAAAAAACCAAAGCCGTCATCGTCGCTCACATGTACGGCCTTCCCGCCGATATGGATGCGATCGAACAGGTCCTAAAAGGACGTGACGATATCGTGCTCATCGAGGATGCGGCACTGGCGGTGGGTGCCGATGTTCGTGGTCGTCGAGCGGGTAGCATCGGTGACATGGCCTGCTTTAGTATTGCATCATCAAAGGTGCTGGGCGCTGTTGGTGCCGGTGGGATCGTCACCACGAACAGCCTCGAATATTACCAAAACCTCAACTGGGTTCGGAACTACGGCTCGGCCAAAAGCCCCTACAAAGAGGACGATCCGATGCCCAAGCATGAAAAGGGCGGCATGATGTTCCCCGGCGTCAACGAACGGCTCGATACCATTCAAGCCGCCGTCGCACGCGTCAAGCTGCGCAAAATGGATGCCGACCTGACGAAACGTCGGGCCAATTGCAGCATCTTCGATGAGTTCTTGGCCGATTCGCCGTGCGAAGTTCCGTACATCCCCGAAGGCTTTACCCATAGTTTTCGCGTCTACCCCATGCTGGTAGATGCGGACGTTCGTGATGATGCCCTTAAGGAGATCCAACAAGCGGGAATTCAGGCGGGGGCCCATTACGTACCGCCCGACCACTTGCATCCCTTCTTCCTCGAGCGCGGCAGCTACCAAGGACTCCTTCCGAACACCGAAAAGGTGGCGGATCGCATCATTTGCCTCCCATGTCATCAGTACATGGACTCGGATGAAGTGTATTATGTGGCCACGAAGACGCGAGATATCCTGAAGAAATACTAGTCCCGCTGAAACGGGTCTAGGTTGAAACAGGGTCAGATCGCGCAGTAGCGATCCGGCAGGGGGACGACCCTCCCTCTGCCGGACGGTCCAGCACCGGGATCATAAGATGATGACGCATCACAAAACTAAAGGGGGTTAATAAATGGAAATTGCTGGTATTACAGCAAGGCGCGGCGAAACAGTTTTTGGGTATGTCAATGTCGGCTACACCATGGGACGCCTGCCCATCGATATTCCCATCAATATCCTTCAGGGTCATGAAGACGGTCCAACGCTAATGGTGACCGCTGCCGTCCACGGAAATGAGGTCATCGGCAGCATCTCCATCAACAAACTGGTTCGCGAACTGGACCCGAACGACATCCGAGGAACGCTGGTTCTGGTGCCGGTGGTGAATACCTCAGCCTTCGAGTTCGATCGTCGCGATACCGAATGGGACAGCACCATCTTGAACCGAGTCGGCAAAGGCAAAAAAGAAGGCACACCGACGGAAATGCTCGCCTACCGGCTCTACCACGATATCTTACCCCTCGGGGACTTCTGGATCGATATCCATTCCGGTGATGCGGGCTCCTATGTCTACTACACCATTTACGACTGTGATGTTCCCGATGCCGACCAAGCCCAAACCAGTCGCGAAATGGCGCTCGCTTTCGGTCTTGAACAAATCACGGCCAAAACGCCCTGGAAGGATGCCAAGATCGATCTGGGCATCCCCACTATCGTCCCGGAAATCGGAGGCGGCAGCGACTTTTTACAAAACGGTGAGCAGCAAATCGAAACGTGCTGTAACGGCATTACCAATGTGATGAAATACCTGGGAATGATGGAAGGCGACCTCGTACTGGAAAGTCCTACTGCTACCATCTGGGATGGGCACAGCGAGATTGTCAACGGCCACCACGGCGGGATCATGGAAATCATCAAAAAGCGAGGCGAGACCATTGAAAAGGGGGAGGTATTCGGCAAGATCTATCACCCCTACAGCGGCGAGCTCCTCGCAACCATCGACGCCCCGGCATCGGGGACCATGCTCAATAGCGGTGTGCTTTGGCCCATCGTCTATCCCAACCAATGGCTCAGTTTGCTCGGCGATAAGATGGAAGACGTCAACATTTGTGAAGAACTCAATCGCGACAACGCCTAATCATTTCGTTTTTTGCCCGGGTCGGTATCCGCACCGACCCGGGCGTTTAGAAAGGGGTATTCACTCGTGGACGTTCACACTGCCATTCGCGAACGCTATAGTGTCCGATCCTATAAACCCGATCCCATTCCAAAAGACAAATTGATGCGGGTCATGGAAGCCGCTCGCCTCGCCCCATCAGCGACAAATCGTCAACCCTGGAAGTTCATCCTGGTCGAAAAACAAAAGCTGCGGGATCAATTAGCCGAAATGGCCCGAAACCCGTTCGTCTCGGAAGCACCAATCTGCATCGTTGCGGTCTGTACGGAAAAGGACTGGATGCTAAGTTCTGGGATTCATGCTTATGCCGTTGATGTCGCCATCGCCATCGATCACATCACCCTTGCCGCTGTGGCCGAGGGCTTGGGCACTTGCTGGATCGGAGACTTTGATCAAGAGCCCGCGATGGAATTGCTCAATATTCCCGAAGAACATATCATCGTGGAACTTCTCCCCATCGGCTTCCCGGCGGACGAACCGAAAGCCAAAAAACGTAAGCCGATGGAGGAAATTATCTGTTGGGACACCTATTCTTAAGATGCACCAAGGAGGCTGATTATGTCGCTTTTTGATTTTGATTTTGATCGCTATTTACTCGACGACGAATTCACTCAAATGCTACACGAAGCCCGGGATGCCTATCCGGAACTAGTCACCCTTCAGTCAATCGGTAAGAGCCATCAAAACCGTGACATTTGGGCCCTTGACATTACCAATCCAAAGACCGGGCCCCATGATACCAAGCCCGCTTTTTACGTCGACGGGAACAACCACGGCGAAGAAGTTTCCGGTTCCATGGCGGCCCTGTTTTTGATTCGGGACGTCTTAGAGAACTATGGAAAAGATCCCGAAATCACCCATCTATTGGACACCCGAACCCTCTATATTGTCCCGAGAATGAATCCTGATGGCGCCGAAATCAGCATGACCACCGCTTATCATACGGTTGGAAACGGACACTATCTCCCGTGGGAATATCGGCCCGAAAACGGATGGTATCCCTATGACGTCAACGAGGACGGCTACCTGCTCACCATGTTGATCCCGCGAGAAGATGGCGAGTGGAAGAAGTCCGAGAAGGATCCTCGGGTGTTATTGCCACGCGAGCCGGGTGATCAGGACGGCCCCTTCTACCTGCGCCTCCCCGAAGGTCTTATCGCCAATTATGATGGGGGCGAGATTGCGGTCAATCGTCCACCCCACGGGAATTTGAATCGACAGTTCCCATTCCAATGGGCCCCGGATCCGATTGAATATGGCGCCGGCACCCATCCCTTGAATGAACCGGAAGCGATGGCCGTCTTCCAGTACATCATGAAACGCCCCAATATTTCCGGCGTGCACGCCTATCACACCATGGGCGGCGTCTTACTGCGCCCGCGAACAGCCGAACACGCGGACATGACCCAAGAAGATGTCCTGCTGCTGGAAGACTTGGCGATTTTGGGAGAAAAGCATACCAACTATGCGCCTATTCCGCTTCCCGGCACCGAAAGCGCGGGCACGGATACCGCCCGACGCCACGGTATTTTCACGGGTTGGGTATACTCCCACCTAGGAATCCCCGGTTATACGGTGGAGTTGTGGGATGCCAACCCTGCGGCAGGGCTAGAAAAGCGACGGGCGTTCACGCCCCGGCGCGTTGTCCCAGAAGACGAGCAAATCCAATTACTAAAATGGAACGATGAGAAATTAAATGGCGAATACTTTATCCCATGGACGCCCTTTGAACATCCCCAGTTGGGACCCGTGGAGATCGGAGGCTGGAATCCGGTTTATGGGCTTAGAAACCCGCCACCCGCTTATCTAAAAAGCGAAATCGAGCCGGTCGCCAAATACAGCATCGCGCAAGCCCTCACCACCCCACGGGTGAAAATTGAGGATGTCAAAGTCGACCATCTGGACGAGGATCTGGTTGAGATTCAAGCACAGTTTAAAAACGTGGGCTATATGAGCACCTATATCAGTCAAATGGCCGTCGATATGACCATCGATGAAAAGCCGTTCGTCGAGTTATGTGGGGAGGGTCTCACATTCCTATCCGGCAGTTCCCGAACCACAATCGATCATCTACCGGGCACATGGCAACGCCGCCAACCCTGGTCGCCCTGGGGCGAGCCCTGGATGAGCCCCACCGTCAGCCTCAAGTGGTTGGTCCGCCTAGATAATACCGATGTGATTGAACTTCGCATCACGTCGGAAAAAGGCGGTACGGATGAGAAAACGCTGACGGTTTAATTGTCGCTCTGTTTAATGAGTCCCCGCGGTCGACCACCGCGGGGACTTTTATGAAGATTGGTGTTTGCTCGGCGTCAACCCGCAATGTTTGTTCACCAAATCGCCCTCTCCCGCTCTTTTTTTGACGCATAATCTCCTCAAGACATCTTTTTACTCCAACGCATTTGCTGATGATCATGCATTCTTGACAATTTGCCGTCCCCTACGATAATGTTATACTAACTAGTTAGTATAAGGTGCATTAGAGGAGGTGACGCTCGATGGTGACCGATGCCATCAACGGTAGAAGTCGTATTCTTCGGGCTGCTTCCGATTTGTTCGCCCAAGAGGGATATGATGGGGTCACGGTTGATGAAATTGCCGCCCATGCGGGGGTTAATAAGGCCCTGATCTACTACTATTTTTCGGGTAAACGAGAAGTCTTAGAAACGCTGGTTCGAAATGCCATAAATAGCGTTATTTCCGCTCGCGATGTGATCCTAAAGCGCATCGACACAACCTCGAACAATATTAGACTTCGGCCTTTGGTCGAGACGACCTTGCGGCTCCTAGAAGACGAGCGGGATGCGTTTCGGATTATGGCCTTTGAGGCCTTAAAGAGCACCGATTCTGATGGCGCATTATTTCGTTTTCTCAAGGAAGTTTCAAAAGATTCGGTGAAACGAATCGAAAACCACGGACTCACCATTGAGGATCCGCACGCTTTTGACCTTACAGTCTTCTATTCGTTTGTCATGATGGGCATGTTCCTGATTCTCGGCGAATGCTGGTCGAAGGCCCTAGGATATGAGCGCGAGGCGACGGAGCAGTTGTTTGCTGATTTTCACGCACACGTTTTGGAAACCTTGATTCCGCTTTCGATCGAAGACTAGGCACCAGACCAATGGGGGATGACATCATGATGGATCGTAATCTGGGGCTGAAAGATCGACTGACTCAAACCGGACTTCGCCAAGCCATTCGACTGGCCAGCCGTAATCCAAAACGAAATATCCCCATCCTCATCAACATCGCGCGTCAATTTGCGAGCTACGGTCGATATTTGGAAGCTTTGAATCGTCTCGATGACCGTATCCAGCGCGACCCTAATGTGCTTCGAAAGGCCAAACTAGCCGTTAAGAATCCCAAGATCGTCG
>SLMV01000039.1 GCA_007133365.1 Clostridia bacterium | reverse complement strand
CTCGGATTTGATGTTTGAACGCTTCATTTTCATCCTCCTCGGATGATCCCTTGCGCCGGATCCGTATATACCGGTATTTTCGTGAGTCGATGGAGCAATGGATGCAAAAAGAGTTCAGAGTCATCTGCAATCGCCGCTTTGCCAGGATGGGGAACGTCAATGCCCCGAGCCTGGCCATTCATTCGCCCTTGACCATCGCTTCCCGGTGGAACAGAGTAAGCAATGGATATGGCTTAAAGACGGATGGGAAGATCCAATAATTGGTCCGGTTCTACAACGAAAACCATAGGCTATCGCGCTATGCAAATCCCTAACATCGCGCCTTTCGTCTCAATCAAGATGAGGCTTAGTTTAAACGCTCGCTATCAAAATCGAGAGAGGCAGCACGAAGTGAACACCCCGTGCTGCCCCGGCCGCATAAAAAGGATCGTGGAGAAACTTAAAGCCTTATCTGCTTTGAGTCATCCGTCTAATCGATACTTTTCAATCTTCTCCTGATCGAATGCCACCCCGAAGCCCGGCTTATCCGGTGCCTTAAGAATCAAACCACCTACCTCAAGCGGTTTAGTCAGGATAGTATCTTTGAGTACGGTAGCGGGAGACGGCCAGCGAACAGAAGGAAATGCGGCAGACAGGTGGGCGGCGGCGGTCGCCATCAGATCAAAATAGACGGCCATTGATAAAGTTAGGCCAGCGGATTCAAAAACGGCGGCAATCTTTTGAACATTCAAAATGCCACCGTGCTTCGTGATCTTCATCAACGCCATCGAAGCTGCCCGAGAACGAACGACCGCAATCGCATCCGATGGAGCATTTATGGCTTCATCGGCCATAATAGGGACCGGGAGCCGACTCGCAAGATCCGTAAGATCTTCAAGGGAGGAAACCGGTTGTTCGATCGTTCCCAGACCCCCGATATCATGCATGATCGTTAATGCGGGAATCGCCTCGGCGATCGAATATCCCGTGTTGCCATCCACCTGAATCAAAGCGCGATGGCCCACTGCTTCTGCCACGGCTCGATAGCAGGCAACATCCTGTTTGGGATCGATCCCCACCTTCATCTTCAATACTGGGTAGGGGGTTTCATTCAGCGTTTTCACTGCTTCCTCAGCCATTACCTCGGGTTCATCTCGACCGACGAAACCCATCAAATTGACACCTTCCCGCAGCCGGCCTCCTAGCAGTTGATAGACGGGAACACCTAGGGCTTTTCCTTTTAAATCCCATAATGCCAATTCTATCGCGGCTCTGGAACTTAAGTGCCCGCGGAGAACGGAATGGAGCTTGATATTAAGGTGTTCGATATTCATAGGATCCTCACCGATAATGGCGGGCGTAAATTGCTTACGGAGCATGGAGACGACCGCCTCAATGGCTTGCCCTTGCCCTGCGGTCTGACCGATCCCCGTTAATCCGTCATCGGTCATGACTTCAACGATAACACTCTCGGATGTAGCCGCACCAATTCCATAGGAAGTGGTCAGAGCAGAAGTCCGCGGGATCGCAATCGGCGTGACCTTTACACCGGTTATTTTCATAGTTTCTCTCCATTTCCGTTCAAACGAAAATCCGCTGATTGAGGTAGACAGTCGAAACGTTTGGAAGATCAAGGCGAAATGCAGTTGCTTGAGAACAAGGATTTAACATTCCAATGCCCTGGAATAGTTTCCAATAAAGGGGTGATGCCCCAGTAGCATGTCGAGGCATCACCTATTCGTGATTGCTTTCTGGCCGAATGATTACTTGACGAGTTTCATATCATAGCCCCAAATATCAATATCAAAGCGGGGTTCATACTCGATTCGGTCGCTGATGGCATAGAGAGTGCTCTTTTGTAACAGACCGAAATAGAGGGCCCTGACTTCCGCTGCAATCGTACACGCTTCATGATAAGCGGCAATACGGGCTTCATCATCAAGGACTTCAGTCCAGGCGAAGTCCAGCAGTTCATCAATCCGTGCGGTTTGGGCGTCCCAATCTGGATCAAGATCACGGTCGGGGCCTAAAGTTGTTGGATGATCGAATCCGGCGTGTCGAGAATGAAACTGCCGAGTGGCAAAGAAGGGATTCATTTGCCCACCCAATTCCATAAGATTAATCTCCTGACCCTTTCCGGGAAGGTAGATATCGGTTCGCCATGTGGTGACATCAAGAATCCTTAGATCCACAGTAAAGCCCACCTGCTCCAGCATATCAGCGATGACACGCGCCATATCCCCTAGCGGCCAGGCTTCAGCAGCGTGCATGACGAGGGTTGGCTCGCCGGATGCATAACCGGCATCCCGAAGGACTTCTCTTGCTCGTTCCGGATCATAGAGGTTAGCCTCGGGCCCATATAATCCCGGTGCTGATTCCGGTAAAGGCGCATAAGGACCCCGAGCCCGGAAAGCCTCACCCGTTCCACCGGTGATTTCTCTAAGCGCATATTTGTCGATGGCCAGTTCGATGGCTTCACGTACGCGCGGATCCTCGGTGGCAAAAAAGCGATTCTGTTCGGGATCATCCGGATACCGAGGCTCAGGATAATCTTCCCGGGTGGCGATCCCTTCCTTCAATTGGGCAAAATATCCTCGGGCCGTATTATTCCACAGGGTCTCGACGTTGGGATTTGCATCGAGTCGAGGCTTATCCGTCGGCATCACGTCGTAAATGAGGTCAACGCCACCGGTCAATATTTCAGCAACTCGAGTGGAAGCCTCCGGGACAATCCGGTATTCAAATTCTTCGAAATTGGGGAACATGGCGTCTTGCCAGTAGTCTTCATTACGAACAAACAAAACGTGTTCATCGCGCACATGCTCTTCTAAAATCCAAGGCCCCGATCCCATCGGTTGACTGTGCACTCCTTCAACGCCTACTTCTTCAAAATACGCCTTGCTAACGATTCCCATACCGGTATTCCCCTGTGATAGTTGCCACAAAAATAGCGAGTTCGGTTCGTGCGATACCACGTCGAACGTATAGTCATCGTGAATGATAAATTTGTCAATCCATTGATACTGATCCCGCACGATATAGGTTTCTCGATCTCCTTCGATGACGCGACGATAGTGCGCCTTCACATCTTCAGCTGTAAGCTCAGTACCATCATGAAATT
>SLMV01000105.1 GCA_007133365.1 Clostridia bacterium | reverse complement strand
GCACGACAAGAGGTCGGGCTACTGTTATATGCATCGTTTAGCACCAATACCGACTCCAGTTCCATCCATTCCATACGGCCCTCGGAGGACGCAAAACCGGAAAGGCCGTGCATCACCTCCCGACCGGGCATTCCCAACACGTACGCACACGCACCGGCTGCCAGGGCATTTGCCACATGGTGACGACCGGCGATGGGTAATCGGATGGAAAGAAATCCCTCATCCGGATACCAGAGTTTGAATCGGGGACGTTCCCGAGCATCCCCGGCAATATCAGTGGCATAAAGCGGATTCGGCGTCGCCTCCGAATCGTTGTAGAAAAAGCAACGAGCGGGCGTTTGAGAAGCAATCCTCAAACTCCATGGATCCTCGCCATTTAGAATCGCCCAACCCTCCGGCGGCAACGCCTCAAAAAGTTCGGACTTCGCTTGGGCAATATTTTTTATGGAGCCAAAAAACTCCAGGTGCGACTCGCGGACATTGGTGAGCACGCCGATAGAAGGACGAAAGAGTTCAGCCAAATACTGAAGATCGCCCGGCTTTCGCATGCCCATTTCCATCACAGCAATCTGATGATGATCGCGAAGCCGAAACACGGTCAGCGGCATGCCAATTTCCGTGTTATAACTGCCGGGGGTCTTTAAAACAGAAAACCTTTGCCCCAAAACACCGGCAATCATGTCTTTACAGGTGGTCTTTCCCACACTGCCGGTCACACCGATCAACGTGACATCAAAACGGCTCAAGTACCAGGCAGCGGCTTGTCCCAACGCATGTAGCGGATCGGAAACGGCCAAGTACGCAGCATCACCCGATAGGCGGTGGTCTTCCCCGCTTCGAATCAAGGCGGCGCTGGCCCCTTGCGCAAACGCTTGATCCAAATATAAATGGCCGTCGGTCCGCTCGCCGGCCAGTGCCACAAATAAGTCCCCGGGACCCACATCCCGACTGTCCGCGGCAACGCCCGTGATTTTCGTCGAAGCGCCGCGCATCCGCTCGGGCTTTACGACGGTTTCAAGTTCTCCCAAGGTGAATAACATCTCATCAGCACCACCTAGTCGTCCCTTTGTTTGCGACGCCTTTTTAACGCTTGACGTCCCTCCTCGCGATCGTCCATTTCCAAGACTTCCTCCGCCAACACCTGGTAGGTCTCATGCCCCTTACCCGCCAACACCACGAGATCGTTGGGTTTTGCCAGCGCGATGGCACGCGCGATGGCCTTGGGTCGGTCGAGGATGACCTCATAACAGGTGTCGTCGGTAAATCCCGCTTCAATCTCTTTGGCGATGGCGCGAGGATCTTCTCGGCGCGGATTGTCCGAAGTAATGATCGTATAATTGGCAGTTTCCTGCGCGATTTGCCCCATCTTGGGTCGCTTCATGGGATCTCGCTCCCCACCGCAGCCAAACACCAACAACACCCCTGCCGGCGCAATGCGGACGACGGCATTCATCAGGTTTTCCAATTCATCATCGGTGTGGGCAAAATCGACAATCACCTGGACATCGTCCGCTTCAGTGGAAATAATTTCAAAGCGCCCGGGCACCTGATCGGCCCGGGCGAGCCCATCGGAAATGGCCGACGGCGACATCCCCGTGCTCCAGGCGGCCGCTGCGGCAGCGGTCGCATTATAAATGTTATACAAAGCGGGCATGTTAATTTCAATATCGACCTCAACATCTTCAAAAAAGCGCAAGGTAAACGTCGAACGGGCCGGGCTTAGATGCAAATTACGAATCTGAACGTGCTTGGCGTTTCGGCCAAAATACAAGGGATCGACCGCCGACCATCGCCCAATAAGGGTCGCATTAGGATCATCCCCGTTAATAACCGCACGCGCCACACCGCGGGAAAGCCCAATGTCGCCGAGCATCCGGAACAATTGTCCTTTGGCCGCAAGGTATTCCTTCATCGTCTTGTGAAAATCAAGGTGTTCATGGGCGATGTTGGTGAAAACACCAATATTGAAATGGCAACCGGTGACACGGTGCAAAGCCAATCCGTGCGAACTGACCTCCATCACCGCCGCCCGATCCCCGGCCATCACCATTTGTCGAAAAACCCTTTGAAGATCGGGCGCCTCCGGAGTGGTCAGCATTCCCTTGACCAATTTCCCACCAACCATGGTCCCCAGCGTGCCGATCATCCCGGTCGGAAGTCCACTTTCGTGTAACAAATGCCGAATCAAATGGGTGGTCGTCGTCTTGCCGCTGGTCCCCGTCACTCCGATGAGGAGCAGGTCCTTGGTTGGCTGTCCCCAAAAAATTGCGGACACCAAAGCCCCCCAACGCCGACAGTCGGGAACCATCAGTTGCGGCACCGCGGGCTGCACCGCTAATTCACGCTCAACCAAGAGGGCTACGGCGCCTCGGTCAACCGCCTCCTGCGCAAATTCGTGACCGTCCGCATGTTGTCCACGAAAACAAAAAAAGAGATCCCCCGGCTGTGTTTGGCTCGAATGATACGATAATCCGCTAATCGTCGGATCGCACCCTTTGCCAATTGGGTCACCAGGCGCCGCTTCGAGCGCGTCAAGTTCCGTCATCATTTGACTCAGCTTCATCGTCCTAGAAATGCGCCCCGCTCCCTTCCAAACATTTGATCCTTTAATCGGGTGACTCCAAAAAGATGGTGATTCGGCCCCCCAAAATAGCCGGTGCTCCCGGTGCCGGGTCTTGATCCCGTACCAAGCCACTCCCTTTGATTTCCACGCGAAGTTGCATATCGCTCAATATTTCCAAGGCTTGCCGCAGCGTCTTGCCCCTAAGGTCCGGAATGCCGGATGCCGCATCTCCCGTCATGATGGTGGTATCCGGGTCGGGGTGAAGCAAAACCGTTCGTCCTTCCTCAATCTCAGTGCCTGCCTGGGGAAATTGTTCGCCCACGTTAGAAACCGTTCCTACCGGTTCTGCCCGCAGGCCCACCTCCTCAAGCTGTTTGGCCGCGTCACTAAGGGAAAGGCCGGTCACTTTTGGCACTTGCACGCGCGAAAGTTCAGGCGACGCTTCGTCATCCTGATCCGCTTCGTCTTCCAACGCCTCTGGGTCATCGGGCGGGACATCAAGATATCGCAAGGCATCCGCTACCACGCTTTGAAACACCGGGG
>SLMV01000080.1 GCA_007133365.1 Clostridia bacterium | reverse complement strand
CTTGAAATGGCAGAAAAACTGGGCTTGGAAGAAGTGGAAGTGATCCATCAGCAGGCCATGCAGCCGGTAGAGGGGACCTACCTCGAACTGAAGGGGAAGGTGCCTTTTGGTGTGGACGTTGATGAACTGGTCATCCCGGAAAAGGAGGAACTCCTTTCCGAAGATGAGATTCGCGACAATATCAACGAAAAGCCACTTCAGGTCGTCGCCGCCACGGTGGGCGAGGATGAGCATTCGGTCGGGATGCGCGAAATCATCGATATTAAACACGGGGGACTCGAAAAATTCGGAATTGATTGCGAGTATTTGGGGACCTCTGTTCCCGTGGAGAAGGTGGTGGATGCCGCCATCGAGGTTGATGCGGAGGCCATTCTGATCAGTACGATCATCACCCATGCGGATGTTCACCGAAAGCACATGCAGCGTTTGGATCAACTGTGTCAGGAAAAGGGAATTCGTGATGGTGTAATTCTCGTGGCCGGCGGCACCCAGATCAACGATGAAATGGCCAAACGGTGTGGTATGGAGGCGGGGTTCGGCCGGGGCACGACCGGACACGATGTGGCAAGCTTTTTGGTGAAGACACGATTGGACCGAAGTTAGTCAGGAGGGATGCGGTTGTACGTCGATGTGTTGGTGGCAGAGATTGGTAGTACGACAACGGTGGTCAATGCCTTCACGGGCCTAACGGGTGAATCGCCCAGATTCTTGGGGCAGGGATTTTCGCCCACGACGGTCGAATCCGGTGACGTCCGTGAAGGCCTTCGAGGTGCCATCGCATCCCTTGAGGACAACCTTGAGGTGGAGGCATTAGAGTGGGGTGAAATGTTGGCCTGCTCAAGTGCCGCCGGCGGGCTTCGGATGACGGTTCATGGGTTGGTTTACGACATGACAGTAAAGGCGGCCAATGAAGCAGCATTGGGTGCAGGGGCGGTGGTGAAGAAGGTCACCGCGGGGGAACTAACCGAAAGCGACCTTAAGAAAATACGAGAAATTAACCCAAACATTATCCTATTGGCCGGTGGTGTGGACTACGGGGAGCGAGCAACGGCTCTTAGCAACGCTAAGAGAATTAAGGCGTTGGATTTAGGGGTGCCGGTTATTTATGCGGGTAATGTGGCCAATCAAGAAGAAATTGAGGCCATCTTTGAAGATGACGTCTATCTGGTTGAGAACGTCTATCCTCGGATTGATCAACTCAATGTGGAGCCAACCCGCCGTGCGATCCAGACGGTGTTTGAGCAGCATATTGTCAAAGCACCCGGGATGGGCGGCGTGCGCGATTTGGTATCGGGTGAGATTCGACCCACACCGGGTGCCGTGATGCGGGCCGCTCAGGGATTATACGAGATCGTGGGCGATCTTATGGTATTTGATGTTGGGGGTGCCACCACGGACGTCCACAGTGTCACCGAGGGATCGGATGAAATATCGCGACTTTTGATCGCACCGGAGCCGGTGGCCAAGCGGACCGTTGAAGGGGATTTGGGTGTGTTTGTCAACGCCCAGAACCTAATTTCGCGCATTGGCTCGGACGTTCTCCGGACCGAACTCGAGATATCGGAGGAAAATTGGGGTGAAGAAATCCCCAAGATTCCAAAAGAGGAACATCATAAACGCCTGATTGCTCGACTGGGTTGCGAGGCGGTGAGGCTGGCGTTGAGCCGGCATGCGGGGAAGACTCGCTATCTTTATGGGCCTTCAGGGCGGACGACGATAGCGGAGGGGAAGGACCTGACGGACGTAAAGTGGGTGATCGGTACCGGGGGTGTCCTGACCCAATTATCAGTGGGACGGCAGATTCTTGAAACGACAATGGAAAAGAACAATCCAATGGCGCTATATCCAAAGGAATTTGAAATCATTATTGATCGTGATTACATCATGGCAGCCTGTGGAATGCTGTTTCCCCGATATGCGGAGGGTGCTGCCAAGATTTTGGCTGCGTCCCTTGATCTTCCGGAGGCCGTGGGAGGTGAGGTCGAATGATTTATCCGCGGGTAGAAATTGATCTTGCGAAACTAAGACATAATGTGCAATATCTCTCCCAATACTGCGAACGTCGAGGCATTGCTGTGGCGGCGGTGACGAAAGTTACGGCCGCTTATCCGGAAATCGCCCGAGTAATTTATGATGGTGGGGTTTGCCAATTGGCGGACTCGCGGTTGGAAAACTTAAAACGACTACGATTTATGTTTCCTGATGCGGAACTCGTCTTGCTTCGGTTGCCGATGTTGAGTCAGGCCGATGAAGTGGTGCAGACGGTGGACATCAGCCTCGCGAGTGAATTAGAGACCTTACGTGCATTGAATGAAGCTGCGAGAAAAGCGGACACCGAGCATGGCATACTATTAATGATCGACCTGGGCGATCTTCGCGAAGGAGCCTGGCCGGACGAAGCAGTTGACCTTGCCCGGGCATTCAAAGATTTCCCCTACCTCAACCTTGAGGGTGTGGGGACGAACCTCGCTTGTTACGGGGGTGTCATCCCTAACCATGAAAAAATGGCGCAATTGGTCTCGATCAAAGAACAAATCGAAGAGGTCCTCGCAACAAATCTGCGCTGGGTTTCAGGCGGCAATTCAGCGAATTGGAAGCTGTTGGAGTCGGGTGAAATGCCCAAAGGGATCAATCATTTACGGATTGGTGAAGCATTACTTTTAGGACGAGAAACGGTGAACCGAACCCCCATCGATTCGATGCATCAAGATGTTTTTACTTTATGTGCGGAAGTGATCGAACTGAAAACAAAACCTTCTGCTCCAATTGGCCAAGTGGGGCAAGACGCCTTTGGCAAGACGCCCACCTTTCATGACCGTGGGAAACATCGTCGTGCTATCTTGGCGGTAGGGCGTCAGGATGTGGTACCTGAGGGATTGAATCCAGAAATACCGGGAATGCAAATCCTAGGGGCTTCTTCGGATCACCTAATTTTAGATGTTGAAGATACAGGTCCCATTTCGTTGGGCGATACAATCCGTTTTAAGATTCATGGATACTCTGCGTTACTCGCTCTCTTTACTTCCGGGTATGTTGATAAAGTAACGTTTTGATAGTTGGGATTGCATGTTTTTTCGTTGGATTGAGAATAAGGTTTATTGAGGACTTAGG
>SLMV01000025.1 GCA_007133365.1 Clostridia bacterium | reverse complement strand
TGAGGCTTCTGGGCGTTCCAACCGCAGTGGATCGGCTGATCCAGCAGGCACTTTTGCAGGTTCTGACTCCCCTCATTGACCCTGAGTTTGCTGACGAGAGTTATGGCTTTCGACCCGGGCGCAGCGCACATGACGCAGCCCGGGCAGCCAGATCTCACATGGACGCAGGGTACCAATGGGTGGTGGACATGGATCTGGAGAAGTTCTTCGACAGGGTCAACCACCACGTTTTGATGAGTCGTGTTGCCCGAAGGATCCGGGATAAGAGAGTCCTGCGACTGATCCGCAGATACCTCCAGTCCGGTGTGATGATCAATGGAGTGGTGGTATCGACAGAAGAAGGCACCCCACAGGGCGGACCACTGAGTCCCCTGTTGGCGAACATTCTCCTTGATGATCTGGACCGCGAACTTCAATCTCGTGGACACAGATTCGTGCGCTATGCAGATGATGTGAACGTGTACGTCAAAAGCAGACACGCGGGGGAGCGGGTTCTTGAGAGCTTGAAACAGTGGCTGGGCAAGAAACTGCGACTGAAGGTCAACGAGGAGAAGAGCGGGGTGCGTCCGGCATCGCGGTCAAAGTTCCTGGGGTTGAGCTTCTATCGAAGTCCCCGGGGATGGAGGGTCCGGGTGGCACCTTCGAGTCTGAAGCGGTTGAAAGAGCGCCTGAGGCGGCTTACCTCTCGGAACTGGGGAGTGAGCCTGAGGGAGAGGATACGCCGGCTGAACGAGTATACTCGTGGATGGCTGGCCTACTTCTCTATCGCTGATATGAAGGGGCCTCTGAGGGATCTGGACCAGTGGCTGAGGCGTCGGTTGCGGGCCTGTGTCTGGGTGCAATGGAAGAGAGTTCGCACTCGATACCGCAAACTGCGGGCTTTGGGAGTTCCAGACGGGCGCGTACACCTGACAGCCAATAGTCGGCGAGGCCCCTGGTTCATGGCAGGAGCCCCTCTCAACTCTATCCTGGACCTCGACTACTGGCGCCAACACGGCCTGATGTCCATGACCGACCGCTACTTACTGCTTTGTCAACGAACATGAACCGCCGGATGCGGACCCGCATTTCCGGTGGTGTGGGGGGACGGCGGGGGTGACCCCGCCTCCTACCCGATTTGATCGATCCTGAAGAAATACCTATGGAGGGCAGGAGCTGATTAAGGGCCAAGATTCCGTGGGGTCGGTTATTAACGGAGTAGGGCCTGGTATGGTGTGTAAAAAGGGATGAATTCCCATGTGGTTAAGAAGGAGAGGCTACCTGCCCTCTCGAAAAGCTAAAAGATAACCCAAACCGATACGGAGGGATACCGATGGCCCAGAGACAGTAGAAGTTAGACGAGAAGTTGAAAGTCGTGCTACTTGGATCGCGGCTTGGGCGACGGCTTCCTTCAGACTCAACGTCACCCCAGGCATTGCCTGCTTTCGATGAATAAGTATTTGGCCCGTTACTGCCCTCATGCGCGCCAAAGATAAGGATCACGCCATCGAATTGCCCAACGATACTCGGTTCGGATTCGGTGCGAGTATATGGACACAAGATATCGAAAGAGGCAAGAAGGCTGCCGAGCGAATTGAGTCCAGAATGACTTATATTAACGGCGTGGTGAAATTTGATCCTCGCGTGCCCTTTGGCGGAATCAAAGCGTCTGGGTATAACCGTGAGCTCGTTTACTTGGGCATTCGTGAGTTTGTGAATCCTAAGACAGCCTGGGTCGAACAGTAAACGAGCCTTTAACCGAATGCATCGAGGGGCCTTGCAATACTGTCACCACAGGGGCTTTTCCAACAACACAAACAGAATCCCTGATTCACGGGAGCAATCGCGGTTGATCGGCGATATTTCTTGAACTCAATCCATTGGCGATCTGGGGTGGCTTCCCCTTCCCTACGTCCCTTAAACTCAACCACTACTTAAGATTCCAACAATGTCAGAAAATAGAGAGATCGAAATTGCCGATGATAAGACTGAACAGGAACATTGCCGCCAGGATGATCGGTTGATGAAGTAAGTAGATCGTGAGGGAAGATTTACTAACCCTAGTGATAAATTGATTCTCGAAGTTAAATCTAAACAAACTCTTGCCTCGGTAATAATAGAACTTGTAAGCGATAATTCCCAGCATAAATACCGATAGATAAGGAATCAGAGGATAGTAATCCACGCTACGAAACCCTGCATACCTAAGGCCAATGGGCAGAAGCAAATTGGTGTTGACTGTAATGTTGGCAACCTGATTTGAAGTAACCATTATGATTCCTGCCAGAATGATAATCGATGAAGCGTGTATCTTGTGAATCAAGGGAGAAAGAATCATGCAAACTCCTAATAAGTGCAATATCCCGAAGCGAATATAGGTGTCGCCCAGGACCAAGTAGCTGACAAAGGTGATGATCATGCCAAACCCCAACACCATTAGTCCCCGTTTTACTGGATTTGAACTGAATCCACTGCTTATCCCGGACACGAATATGAAAGAGAGACCAGCCACTGTACCTACCCACATCCAAAACCCCGTGGTGTAGCTAATGTCGACCCCCGCGAAGACGTTCAAATTATAGACAAAATGAAACCCAATCATCAAAAACATCGCCACGACACGGAAAGCATCAATTTCCCAGATTCGTCTTTTGACCACGTCATCACCTCCCCTTGGTGTTTATCATAACAAAGATTATTGCTTGATTGTCGTGGAAGGGTTTGTTTACCATATACCTTGCTTCACTTCCCTCCGACACCTTCAAGCACTGTTTCGTACAGAATTGCCCCATCGCTCACTTATGTAAATAATAGCCGGTAGGCCGTAGTCGAGGGGCTAATGGGATCCTGGTCAGCATAGCATTCCCGATAGCAATCGATGCGCCATCTGGCTTCGAATGGGATCCTCTTCTCGTTTAGCTAGACCTCCTCGTATTTTAGGTGTTGGTGATATCCTTTCACCATGCTGGTAGTCTGCAGATGATGTCCGGCTCAGCATATGACGAAATCCCACCCCTTTATCCCGTAGCCATCTGAAAAGCGATTGCCGGTAAACCGGGAGTCGTTATCGCTGACCAAGATCACTTCATTGGGGAACTATCCCCGGAGGCATTTGGCTTCCCCAACCGCATCTTCTAGGGCCAAGATTACGTCCCCGGCCGTCTGACGGTAACTTAGTCGGCTCGCCAGGGGAAACCGGCTGACGTCGTGCATCCCGATTGGTCCAGGTCTGCCAAATTGATATCCATCTGCCCAAATTGGTTGACCTCCTGGGGCGGTCGGTTTGTAAATATCTGCGGCCGGCCGCGCCTTGTCCACCTTATGACGATACCTAGGAGTTAGAATCAGCGTCAATCAGCAGTCTACCGTCGTTCTACGCGCCGAAAGCGATCCTCGTCCAACAGCGCCCAGATCTTGCGATAGCGGTACAGCGGATGCGCCAAAACCAATTGCCGCTAATGCTTCCAGAATCGGGGATCCAACCGCGTTTTGTCCTCCGTTTCGGATCCTCTTTTAGACGCTGCGAACATGAATAATAGGAGGTCGAAAGGGGCGAACCCACCCACTCGCAAACTTGAGACACGCTCAATCCTTCCTGGAGCAGAGAGAATCCCGCTTCTCGAAAATCAGCGACCCAGCTTTTTGAGTTTATTTAAGAGGCGCTTCTGTATCGTCAAGTCGCCAGCACCGTCTTCAACTGCTTGTGCTCTTGTAGTAAATGACTTCCTGAGTTGGAGGTTTTCCCTTGCTGTTGGTCAGGATTTATTTACCGGGGTTTCAAGAAATGGCGAGGGTCACTTGTAAAATACGTCGTCTCAGCTACACCATGACACGGCAGATTTTCGCCACGATGCTTTCTCCCTTGAGACCAAGCAGCAAGACCTCGATCCTCTCCTCCAACATCCATTGCCTCTGGGCCATTTTGAGATACCTCCTATAGGTATGTTAACCCGGATGTCCCTACACCCTTGTCCTGCTTCATAGTTTTTGGACACATTCAGGCGGTTATGCGTAGAGTTTCATCCGTTTTCTCTGTTATGTACCTGTTTGCCGGTACGTCATATTCCAGCGCCTGATGTGGACGTTCGTAGGCATACCGCCCCCGGGAGCCGGATTTGTCCGTCGGACTCCACCAGGCTCCCCGAGGCCGTATCATGGTAATTCATCGTGAACTCGATGGCCATTTCCGCATCATCCGCGATGATCATGGCCTCGCAATGCGATACCGACCAGCCATTGTCCGGCCGTTCGAAGCTAATACCAGCCCAACCATATTCATCGGTCAGGGCAACATCGGTCTTGGCCACCACGTCCTCATCGCCCGAACCCGTCCGGAGCTTGGCCGATATCTTTCCCGAGCGCACTCCATCGTAGACAACCCAGGCATGTAAAGGTTCGACGCCGATATTGTATAGATTCACGGAATCTACCAGGATATCATCCACGAGATCCTGCGTCATGAAACCTAGGAGAAACCGTGCTTCTCCTGCGTTTCTCAGCGGACCAAACATGCCCGCAATTGCTTCGTGCAGGGAGGAAGGATCGATGGACACCTTACCCTCAACTCCGCTCGTCCCCGTTTCGGGTGATTGTGTCTGTTCCACCGGATCGGTCCGGCCATCCGTGGGCTCTCCACAGCCGACCACCAGCATCATAACCAGGACAACCGCCAGTATGACTTGTCCGAAACAAAGGCGCACCCATTGATGCGATCCGTCCTCTGGGATACTCGTCTCACCGAAACGAAAACATCGACTAGACACTAAAAATCAATCCTCTCTAAATCACGTGCTCACTTCATCATCCTGGGTGACAAGAGTATAGAGACGAAGCGGTTGGTCGTCATCATCCCGGAGGGTGATGATCGGTCACAAATATCCGTATCGAGGAAATATCGTAGGAGGTTGCCGATCACGGAATATATTCCCGGCGCCAAATTCCGCGGTCGGGGCCTGCCGTGGTACATCTTCAATCGCCTAGAGAACATGGACAATATCGATAAACCGTCGGGGAAAATACACAACACGCAATAAACGAGAGAGTTCTCCCTAAAGGACAAACGGAGTGACGAATTCCTGTGCCGGCTTTGCTTCATAGCCCGGGCATAACGATCGCCTAGGGGGATGATAATGCCCGTCTCAGATAACAGCACCCACGTATGCGGCCACCTCGTATCCCTGGGAATCGGTGTTCTCCAGAATGCGGACCCCACCGAGATAGGTTGCGCCTAAGACCAATCCTACCAAACCACCGATTATCCTCTTTATCCATCGTGACAACACAGCTGTTCACCCCCAAAACCAAAATATTGAGATCTTCTCAATGAGATGCGGAAAACTCGCCACTTCGGAAATCTGTGCTGGCTCTTCTGCTTATCACCTGGATCGTGCCCGATTCGCCAGCAAAGGGCGAAATTCAATTTATACCACCAACTCGGACTCCAATCCTGCGAATCCAATGAATTATTTCGTATGATTTTGGCAATAATCAGCGGCTTGAGACTAGAACAGGTAACTAAAACCGAAACCGTATTTCGGTAGGTCCTATTAGCGATTAGTGATGAATATCACGATTATAGAGGAGATATTGATGACGGGGAAGAACACATGGAAGGTTGACACAAATCAGCTGGTGTGAAGGTCTTTATGTTTTCAGAAAGGGAGATTTGATGCTAAAGAGTCGAGGAAGGCATATATGGCTAGTATTGCTGCTGGTTTTGAGCCTAACAGTCGCAATCGGAATGTTGGGCTGTGCGCCAGCGGCGGACACTCCGGAGGATCCAGCGGAACCGACTGATCCCGATGATTCCGATGATACCGATGCGCCGGAGGACCCGGTGGGTCCAGAGCGGGTGGTAGTGGCACATCCACAGGGTGTAGGGTCCTGGGATCCTCCACAGTGTTGGTTGACAGCGCCGGAATACTTAATTGAAAATGCGTATGACTATCTGCTCATCAAGAGTGCAGACGGTGAAGAATGGGTTGGCGAACTCGCGACGCATTGGGAGCAAATCGATGAACTGACAACTCGCTTTTACTTAAGAGATGACGTTGAGTTTCATGATGGAACACCCTTGACTGCCGAAGATGTCAAGTTCCATTATCGCCGAATCATTGAGGGAACCCGTGAAGAGTATATTCTTCGGGGTCAGTATGAGTGGATCGATGAAATGATCATTCACGATGATTATACCATCGATTTCGTTACTCAAACCCCTGATGCTCTGATGCTGTTCAAAATTGCTCAGCAAAATAACGGAGCCGGTATTGTGAGCAAGGACTACTTCTTAGAAGTGGGTGTTGAAGGGGTGCACCGTTGGCCGATGGGTTCCGGTCCTTGGGTTCTTGAAGAATGGGTGCGGGATGAACATGTTCTTTTTAGTGCCAATCAAAATTATTGGGGCGGTCAGCCCGATTTTGATGAGTTAGAGTTTCGTATTATCCCCGAAGGATCAACGCGCGTTGCTGAACTTCTGACCGGGGGCGTCGATCTGATTTACGACGTTATTCCCCAAGACAAGGATCGTATAGATAATAATCCGACGACACGCACCGAATGGCAGGAGACGGGAACGGGTTATTTCTTAAGTCAGCGGCGTGGGGTGAACCCGGAGATCCCAGAAGGTGATCCACTCCACCGCTATTTCACGACGGAAGATCCCAGGATTCGCCGGGCAGTGGAGATGGCCATTGACAAATATGTCCTACGAGACTTTGTCGGTGGGACTGGTGAAGCTTTCCGTGCTCGCATTTTCCAACCACTGCCGGAAGGAAAGCCCAGTCTGTACGGACCCGAAGCAAACATTTATGACCCCGATCGTGCGCGTGAACTGATTGAAGAAGCGGGATATGAAGAAGGAGAAGCGTATTTGAAGTTCCATGCTCGGGAAGACTATCCTTTTGGTGATCTGGCCCGCGTCATTGAGGATTTTCTCCTGCAAGTAGGATTCGATGTTGACCTGGAACTTTTAGACCAAACAACCTTCAACCAGGAAGTCTATTTCCCCATACACAGTGAGGAACTGATGCTGAACTCCTTGGGGGGCAATATGAATCCCTTCTTTGGGACCCGTCAATATCACAGCGATGAGGAACGTATGCAACGGTATGGGCGATTTGATCCCGAGATGTCAGCAGAATTAGATCCGCTGCTGCTAAAGGCTTGGGATTCTCGGGTGCCGGATGAAGAACGTTACCAGGCATTCCATGATGCCAGTCAGATTATGGCCGACTATAATCTTACCACAGGGTTGTTCCAGCATAGTACACTGTGGGGCATGAGCGATCGAATTGAATACACCCCGCGATTTGACGGCGATATTTGGGGTATGGACATCAAGAAAGCCCAATAGACGATCTGGGATATGAATGCGAAAGACTCGCGATGCTGGATCCCCCGTCGCAATAGATCGACGGGGGATCCTCTTTGCATTTCGAGATCGAAGACTCCAATCTCACATTTTACCCAACGATAGACGATTTTGCTCGAGTCAATAATCTGCTCAATTTGCTCTCCGATTGCAGGAACTGAATTCAAGTGCGCCAATACAACCTAAGAGCATCAGGTCAAACCTGATAATTTGAGGCTTGGTGACTATTTCTGAAAAGCAGACGCGGAAGAAAATTGAACCGAAGGAGAGACCGTCATGACGACTCCGGAACAGGAACAGGTAGTCACAGCGAAAAGACCCATGCCGCCAGGTGGATTGCGCGTCCGGAATATGCTAATGGTCGCTCACGGATTCGAGCACATTATTTCAAATTTCTTACCGCCATTATTTGTCTTTATACACAATGATCTTGGATTTAGTTACACTCAGCTCGGCGTCATTGTTGCGGTTGCCAGCATCACTTCGGCGTTTTTCCAGTTGCCTGCCGGCTTATTGGTCGATCGGCTTGGGCCCAAACGGGTCCTTCTTGGAGGCTATTTGTTTACTTTTGTTGGATTATTTCTGCTATCACGTTCGAACTTGTTTCCGATGTTTGTCTTGGCTCAGGTCATATATGGTATCGGCTATGCGACCTACCACCCGGCTAGCTTCACTGATGTTGCTCGCGTCAGTCAGCGAAGTGGTTTGGGAATGGGCATGGCAATGCACGATGTTGGTGGTAATTTGGGGGCGGCAGCCGGCTATTCAATCAGCGCTTTTCTTGCAACTTGGTTTGGATGGCGAAATGCGATTGGCTCGATCGTCATGCTAGGTGTCTTTTGGGTGGTGGTCTTCTCTTTTCTTTATCCGGATGACGGTCGACCGTCTAAACCCCCTGCCCGGATCCCTCGAGAAGAGGATGTTTCAATAGAGTCTGAGGAAAAGCAGCCTTCTTTCGAGTCCTGGCTGTCGGTGGCTCTGGTGGCCTTAGTTGCCCTTTTGGCGGCCATTTTTGGAATTGGTGCTATGGCTTTCTTCCCAACCTTTTTCGTGACAACTCGCGGGGTGTCACCGGCAATTGCTGGATTGTTTTCCACTATCCTGATGTTGTCGGGTGCTGGGGGATCGCTCGTTGGCGGTGGTCTTGGTGACCGGTATGACCGGCCGCGAATTATGCTCCTTTCGGCCATTTTGACCACATCTATCGTCTATATCTTAGTAAGGATTTCCGTTTCGACCCCGGTATTAATTATCCTGATCATTGCGTTGGGTTTTTCCCAGTGCATGGCGCGTCCATGTCTAGATGCGACGGTGTCAGAAATCTCCCCGGTCGGCCGATCAGGGAGTACATACGGTATCGTTTTTGGTGTGGTCGCCCTTGGGGGTGCTGCGGCCGGCCCGCTTGTTGGCTATTTGACAGACCAATATTCCATCGGACTCGGTTTTACCGTCATTTCAGTTAGTTTTCTTCTTCACGGAATTCTCATCTATGGATTTCGCAATTCTTCTATCTTAAAGAAAAAGGGGGAAGACTTCGGAAGGGATTCTGAGATTTCATGATCAGATAGGTTGGCTTTTCAGTTATCGGTCACAGCACTGAAGAGGAACGGTTCTGCGGGATTTTGCTATGCAAGGATTAGGAGGACATCGTTCATGATCAAAGGCATTTTTGCACCGATTCCGACCCCATTTCGAAATGATCAAATCGATTACGGGCGTCTCGAGGAAAACCTTTCGCGGTGGGCGGAGACGCGTCTATCCGGACTGGTGGTATTAGGCTCGAACGGAGAGTTTGTCTACTTGACCCAAAAAGAAAAAGTGAAACTGGTTGCAGCCGTGCGTGAAATGTTCCCATCGGATCGACCGGTGATTGCAGGTACGGGTTGTGAAACGACGCGTGAGACCGTCGAACTTACCAAAAAGTGTGCTGAGGTCGGAGCGGATGCAGCTTTGATCTTAACGCCTCATTATTTTGGTGGAAGTATGACGGCGGCGGTGTTGAAACGATTCTTTATATCGGTAGCGGAGGCGTCACCTATTCCCATTATGTTGTATAACATGCCCAAAAATACCGGAATTAATATGGCATCCTCGCTCGTGGTGGAGCTATCTGAACATCCCAATATTGCGGGGATCAAGGATAGCAGCGGCAATATTGTACAGATTTCAGAAATCTGCAAGGATACCCCGGACGATTTTGCAGTATTTGCGGGTTCCGGAAGTTTCCTATTGCCATCATTGGTGATGGGGGCTAGCGGTGGAACATTGGCTGTGGCGAATATTATGGCAAATACGTGTGTTGAGATTTTTGAGTCCTATGCCAATGGACAACTCGCTCGGGCGCGCGAACTGCAACGACGCGTACTTGGACCCAATGCGGCTGTTACTTCTCGGTTTAGTATTCCGGGTCTAAAGGCGGCCTTAGATATGATTGGATATTATGGTGGACCGCCGCGACCGCCCCTAGAACCGTTGCCAGAAGAAGACCAAGGGGCTCTTCGCGAGATTCTCACAACCGCCGGTTTACTGCCGGGATAAAACGGGCATCTACCGAGGGCGTACCTAATCCTGCTTCTGAGTTTTCTCTGTAAGAGATGTGCTCATGCCGGCCAATCATGATCCTTGCCGATAATGATTGTTCCTATTCGTCTTTTTGCGAGAGATTATGGTATCTAGCTGAAGAATAATAGAGATACGATTTCTTCCCACGGAACCACACTAGCTCGTTCAGATGGGGAAAGGGGAAGTCGCCAAGAAGCCTTTTGGGTAACAAAAGGGAGACTTATGATGATGAGGGCAACAATATTGAGTGAGCCCAAGTCATGTCTTGGCTGGTGCGCTGAGATTCCAAAAAGTATGGGGCCGCCGGAATCACCAACGGCCCCTTCTCATAACCGAGTTGCATTTGATCTTTTTAGAGATTTTGCGGGTTGAGATAACTCCAATCTAGCTGTTTAAAGATTGAGTTTCTTCTGAATCTCCATCTTATCAAATCCAATGATGACTTCGTCACCGATAACGGTGGTTGGGGTGGCCGATGCCCCCAACTGCTGAAGTTCCTGGATATATTGCGGATTACTTCGGATATCCTTTTGCTCAAACGGCACATTATTCTGGTTGAGAAATTCCACCACTGCATGACAAGGTGCACATCCAGGCTGGGTATAGACGGTTACTTCTTTTTCTGGCATTGGTTTGCCTCCTATTTAAGAATATGCTTATGTTAGTATCTTATCAGATCTGTCAAGGGCGACTCTCGTGCTCACAAAGGGTTTGTTTTGTGAAATTGGCCGACAGCGCCTCCAATAGCTCGAAACTCCGAACCGTGACTAGATCCATATATCTTGAGTAATCTCTGATCAGTCCGACCATCGGGCTCACCTTATATTGTGCGACCTGTCGGGAAAATAGCGATAAAACGGATTTTATGGAAATTGCTTTCAATGCGGAATCGGAAGAGTGCGTGTTTTTTGATTATTGGCAAAAGGGTTTAGCCAAACGTAACGAATACGTCGCCGGATAAGCCTGTAGAGGACATAATCATGGGCCAAACAACATAAAAATGGATCTGGCCTATTGAACCCCTTAATCGCTGTATTCTGTGAGTTTGACCCGAAACTCGTCATCATCAAATTGATCGAAGGTATACGAATAAAGATTGACTGGAATATCTGGCGAGAGGCATACTTCATACACCAGGTTGTCGTCCATTCTCATTAGGAGATTGTTTCCGGTTTGACCGGCAAAGGTCTTTCTTCCTGAGGCTTCTATCTCAAAGTTGCCAATTGCCGTATTGTCTCCCACCTTCTCGAGGTTTGCTCCTTCAAAATTCTCCAATACTGACACATAACAGTGGGTCCAGAGACGGCTTATATGTTGACCGGGGGTATTGTTTGCGATGCCAGTCCCGAGAAGATTGTAAATCCAATCGTCATCTGTATGAGAGCAAGTACCGGAAGATTCCTCGTCTTGGAATTCTCCCTCGTAGTCAAAGGTGAAGTCGTCACCGGACTTGCGAACGGAAACTTGAATCCAGTGAACCGCCCCGGGTTTTCCGGGGGGTTCTTTAGTTGAGTCCTGCCACCATAGCCATGTATTCTTGGTTCTGACAGTGGATCCTTTCAAGCTCGTCCGGCGGGATATAGCCGATGGGCTCCAGTAACCGCCGACTGTTGAACCAATCGACCCAGTCGAGAGTCTCGAACTCCACATGCCCGGCATTTCTCCAGGGCCCCAGTCGACAGATGACTTCGGTCTTGTACAGACCGATCACAGACTCGGCCAGGGCATTGTCATAGGAATCTCCCACACTGCCCACGGAAGGCTCTATGCCGGCCTCCAGAAGACGATCGGTATACCGAACCGAAACGTATTGCGTTCCCCGATCACTATGGTGAATCAACCCATCGGTACCGTGGCGAGAATAGAGGGCCTGATCCAAGGCATCCAACGCCAACTCAGTACCCAGCGAACGTGAAACGCACCAGCCCACGATCTTACGGGAGAACACGTCCACGACAAACGCGACATAGATAAAACCACCCTGCACTGCTACGTAGGTCAGATCCGCCACCCAAAGCCGATTCGGACCACTGGCGGTAAACATACGATCCACCAGATCCTCTGACCTCACTTGCTCCGTGCACGGAGTCGTGGTGCGCGGCGTGCCGCC
>SLMV01000066.1 GCA_007133365.1 Clostridia bacterium | reverse complement strand
TCATGGTGACGGCTCGGACCGAGGATGGCACGATCATGGGGATTCGACATCGCCGATTCCCGATTGAGGGGGTGCAGTTCCATCCGGAGTCGATTTTGACGACCGTTGGCAAGGCATTACTTGAGAATTTTTTGCTGCAGAAAACGGTTTCGGTCGGAGAAACCCTTCGCTAAGGACGCATCGACGGGCTTAGTGGTGATAAAGAAACAGTCGATTCCAGGGGACGTGCGGGTCGTTGAGGAGCGGTCCTTCTCAATCGCGCCCTAGGTGAGGGATCGGGTCCCGGTCTAGATTTGGGAAAACTCGATGAAAGATGGGGTTGAAGGATTGATCGCAGGGGTTCCCTTAGTAAGTGCGGATCTGGTTTAACCACCGGTCGGGCGCACAACGCCCTCTTCACCTTAATTGACAGAATGGCCGCTTCGGGCGAAGATAGCATGAAACGGAAAGGAGAGGCGGGTGCATGCGGTTTGAAGAAAGTGACTTTGATCAGAAGACGTGTTGTTTGCAAGGATTTCCCTGTCTCCCGACCCAACGCAGGTGTGTTGCTTTTGGAGGGGGTGGCGCGATGAGAATCATGATGCGATTGACTTTGCTACTTACCATGCTGTTGGTCATCGGCTGTACGTCGGCCACGGTAGCCCCCAATTTGACGTTTCAGGCGGAGGTGGAGGCGGTCCAAGCGGACGGTTTCCTGGTGGTCACCTCGGATGATGTGGGGTTTGAACGTGCTTTGATCCAACTTCAGGCGGGGGTGTCGCCGGATTTTGAGATTCAACCCGGACAAGTGGTAGCGCTCGAAGTGCTCCCCGAAATTAGGGAAAGCGATCCGGTGCAGGTGACGGTTGTCGACGTGTCCCTGTTGGAGGCGGCCGAAGCCCCTTCCTACACCACGATTACCCCGGAAGAAGCCAAGCGGATGATGGAGACAGAATCCGATCATGTGATTTTGGATGTTCGAAGTGAGCGCGAATTTCAGGGAGGGCACATCCCCGGTGCCATCTTGCTTCCCGATCATGAGATCGCGGATCGGGCCCACGAAGTTTTGCCGGATCGTGATCAGATCATTTTGGTTTACTGCGCCGGGGGCGTTCGAAGCCGGGCCGCCAGTCAGCGGTTGGCGGAACAGGGATACCGAAATGTCTACGATTTCGGCGGGCTCAATCAATGGCCCTATGAATTAGAGGAGTAGAATAAGGATTCCATGAAAGGTGCTAGAAAGTATCCGGCGGTTCCAAATGGTACCAAAAAGGCGCGAAAAGGCCCTGACCTCGTTCTTCCTCGAGCGGCGGTCCGTTCAGCGGTCGGGGGGACGAACCCGCATCAACGGCGTCGCTTCGCGCCGGGCCGGGGACCGAACATCCGACTGACGTAGGTTTGCCAGTAGCGGAGGTCCTCGATCCGCTCGGCGTTCGATACCTCATCGACAAATGGCGACGGATCGTCTTCGGGGTGACCTCGCCGTGCCTTACAGGAACGGCAGAGGTACATGCCGAGATCAAAAAACAGATCGCCAAATGCCGTCGGTTCCCCGCAATCTTCGCAGCTCACTGTAACGGTGGGATGAAACACCCAGTTCATCCGCAGGGTGAGCGCGATCTCCTCATCACTGGATCCGGCATTGAGCATCCGGTGGATTTTTTGGATCACGTCGATGCCATCGATTCCGTAGCGCGTTTGCTTCCCCACTTTTTGGCTGGGGATGTACTCGGAGAACCGCCTGGCCATGTTGCGCGCAACGTCGGGTTTGATGCCCAACGATTCGCTGATTTCGTTGATGGACCATAATTTTCCGGCCTGCACGTTCATCACTCCAACCCGATTCCTTTTCCCTCGGCCGTTCTTTCATTGCGCGATCATTGCGCGATTCGATATCTGCTGTATCAATTGGCGATTGAGCGGTGAGTTCCTTCCGTCAGTGGCAATGCTTTTTTCGGAAGAGCGGACATCCTGTTGTCACCCGATCGGCTCACAATGAAAGCGGAAGCGGTTTTGGCTGACCAGAAGCGTGCGGGGAGGAAGACCGCTTGATTTTCGCGAAGGAATTTACCGAACGTGTGATGGAAGGCGAGTCGTCGACGGAGAAGGTTTGAGACGCCATCGATCCCTTCTGTTGGTGATTCGCAAGAATGTCGGAAAGGAGTGACACCATGAATATGCGTAAGTTTCGCGGGGGTCTCTATTCGTTGGCACGACTATTGGGTGATGTGACCGCTCTCGGGAGTGGGGATCCCAAACGGGTTAAGCGGCGGGCGAAGCGCCGGGTGGTCGGACGAACGCTCGGTCGTCTCATGCGAAAAATCTAAAGGGCTCGTCACTTAAAACCGTGCTCATCCCGTTGGGCGTTGGGGTGACCCATGGCCAGGGCGTTTCGAGTTTCCCTCTGGCCCGGGAACGTCCCCTCCTTTTTGTCTTTGGCCAATGTCGAGATCGAATCCCGAGGGGTGGCGGTTCGCCCATGCCTCGACAGACCGAGGACGAACACTGAAACGACCACAAAAAAGGATTCCCCCCGCCGGACCCGCGCGATGAGAACCGCTCGTTTGATGAACCCATGGGCGTGCCTTTTCCACCCCCTTGTCTCTTGTGTGACAAACAGCTCTTGTTTCTCCGATTACCCCAGCACTTCAAAGAATGTTCGCCTTCCGAAGCGATCCCGGGATGAGGGACTGCGGTTGAATAGCAGGCGTTTCGTTGGACGATACGTTTGAAGCCGAAAGCCCGCAAACGAATCGAGTGCACCCTGAAGGCCAAAATGAAGCGCGGGAGGGCGGCCCCCTGCCCCTTCGGCGGGCACGCATACGTTGTTTAATTTTTGTTCATAGGTGATAATTATTGCTAATTACATATTGAGAAAGGGATGAAATCCAACCATGAATCAACTCCGCTACCCGCAGCTCCGCAGTTTTAACAAGGTCATGGGGGCGCTTCACTTTGTTCAGGGCGCGGTGATGTTGTTTCTGGCCACCCGCGTGATCGGAACCATCGCCGAGTTTTCTCCCCAGATCACCCAGTTCTATCTCACCTTCAGTCCCGAGATCCAATCCCTCGTGGTGGAATCGACGCCGCTTTTCGAGCTGCCGTTTGGAATCCTGGTCGCCAGTTTCTTGTTTCTTTCGGC
>SLMV01000046.1 GCA_007133365.1 Clostridia bacterium | reverse complement strand
TAACCCCTTTGCCCGATGCTTCTCGATCCGCATAGGCACGCTTCCTCGGAGGTCGCGGACAATTGTCCAACGGTTCGCTGAGGACGGTCTCGAGTCGCTTCCACTCGTCTTTCATCGGATCATCGTCGACCGGGCCCCGGATCCATCCCATGATCTCTTCGAGAATAGCAAGCATTTGCTCGCGGTCAACGGAATAGAAAATCCAGTTTCCAATGCGCCGGGTGGTCGCGATGCCGGACTCTCGCAAAAGACGCACCTGTTGTGAAATGGCGGGCTGGGAGATTCCTAAAATATATTCCAACTCCTGCACACAAAGTTCCTCTTGCATCAGGAGTCGCACAATCCGTAATCGGTTTTCGCCACCTAATATTCGTAACACACGCAACACGTTCTCCATGAAATAAAACCCCTCGTTTATTATATGCGAAAGAGATTATCCAAAGATAGCTATCCGGTTCTTATTTTGAACGATGCGGTAACCCTTGGGTGTGTCGCAACCGCTCCTGCAGCGTTTCCGGAGTAATCGGCGATAAATACAACGCATCACCGTAGAATATGACCGATCGGATCGGCCTTCCCTGCTGGTGGGAGGTGTGAATCTTGTGCACGCGTGACTCCATTTGGGCCCCGCTCATCATTTCCGGAAATTCCGGGGCGGATTGCCAGGCGTCATAATCGAGAATCGCAATGATACCCTCCGCTTGGATCACCGTGTTCCATCCGATATGTAGATACACCATCTTCACCCTTCGTTAGTCGATCTTTGTTTCGCCCTGATTTCGAAAAACAAAACCGCGGCTTCGTCGCCAAATTCTTTTTGAATGACGGCCCGGGTCATCGGGGGATTGGCGTGATGATAGCGAGCCATTAAAAGCTGAAGCACCCGACGACGAAAATCCGACGGGCATTTTTCGCTCCCCTCTTGACGCGCCGTCACTGCTTCTTGGATCCGTGCCTGCCAAAAACGAATGACCTCTGCCCGTATAGAATAACAAGATGATGCCGGCAAACCAACTTCACGGCCCAACCCTTCGTCTGTCAACCAGGGCATCTCCTCGAGAACCTGACGGGCCTTTTCCTCCTTACGACGGATGCGAAAGCGATGGCAAATCGGGCAGCATCCGTCCCCGGATTGAAGATCCGGCTGTACGGGTTCGCCGCAATCACGGCAAAGGGGCCAATCCTCTGCGGTCCGCCAAGCCTTTAAGCGTTCGTCCGCCGCCCGAATCCGGGATAGTTTCTCCAGGAGGTCTTCATCATCTTTGGACCCCTTATCGTTTTCAAGAAATCGGGGCTGACCATCGCCCGTTTCCTGCCCGGATCCCTCCCCTTCCCAGTCGGGATTCTCCTGATGTTGGGAAATGTCTCCCACGGTTTGGATGCGAAGATCATGCACCACGCCCGCTCCGATGTGATCTCGGATCTTATGTAACAGATTTTGTTTGAAAAACGAGACTTCCTGGGCCCAAGCCGAACTGCTCACTCCCACGATCAGGGTTTTGCCCCGCAGTTTAAGCGGCACCGTTCGTTGGGCCAAATCCTTCCCCGCTATTTCATGCCACTGGGTAAAAAGGGCTTCATGACGAAGGCGCATACGGAAATGTTTTCGCCGATGAACCAATTGGTTTAACACATCGCGTAGTGGGATTTCCGGCCTATTTCCTTTCGACAACCGGTATCACCTCACCATTTTGAACGCGCCACAGGGTCCCCTCAAGAACATCATAATCGACATCCGCAAGATCCGTACATGTCAAAATGGTCTGCGTCCCGCGATCGAGGAGTTGGGCTAGCCGTTGAGAACGGGAAATATCCAGTTCCGACATCACATCATCCAACAACAAAACGGGAGATCGTCGGGTCTCAAGCCGCATCCATTCCACCTCCGCAATCTTAATCGCGAGTGCTGCGGAACGTTGCTGGCCTTGCGATCCATACTCCTTTAAATCATGCCCGTTGAGCGTGAGCCGAACATCATCTCGATGCGGACCGATCACGGTATGTCCTCGCTCCAATTCCGTCTCCCGAGCCCTCTCTAAAGCATCCTTGAAGGCCGCTTGCCAATCAACAACCGTTGGCGGTTCGGTTGACGGTGATCGGGACGTCAATGCCTGGCTTCCCCCCACACTGCTTTCGTATGCCAAATCCAATTCTTCTTCCGGTCCGGAAAGTTCCCGGTAGGTCGCTTGTGTGAGCGCACCCCATTGACGTAAGGCGTCGAGGCGCATCACGATGAGCTCCCCGCCTGCTTGTACCAATTGCTCATCCCATGGTTGAAGTTGAACGAGCGCATCCTCAGGGACGGCGCGATTGCGGCGCAGTCGCTTTAAGACATCGTTTCTTTGCATCAAGATTCGATAATACCGCTGATGAAAGGATAAAAAACGGGGATTCACTTGCCCGATCTCACCGTCAAAAAAACGCCGCCTGATATCAGGACGGCCCTTGATCAAGGAAAGGTCATCCGGTGAGAAGATGACGGCATTGATCAAACCCACAATGTTCGAGACACGCTCCTGGGGCACTCCGTCCATTCGAATGGACTTTTTTCGTCCCGAACGAAACCCAAACTCCAAGGTATGCTCAACCTGGCCATCCGTCACCAGCGCCTTGATGTAAAAACCCTCTTGACCCCAGTGAATCAGTTCGACATCACGAGGGCTTCTAGGAGAACGGGCAGCTGCCAAATAATAGATGGCTTCGAGCAGATTCGTCTTTCCCGCCGCATTAGCACCCACCAGAATATTGAGACCCGGATCCAACGCCAAATAAAGATCCGGATAACTTCGATAGTTCTTAAGATATAATTTTCGGACAAAAACATCCTCCATCGTCCTTGATCAATCCTCTTCCTGCACCTGAAAAACATCATCAATCCCCTCAACGGATACGCGATCGCCTCCACGTAGTTGACGACCGCGGCGTGTTTCGACGTCGCCATTCACTTTGACATCCCCTTGTATCACCATCTGTTTGGCGATGCCGCCCGTGGGTGCAATGCCAATAATCTTCAAAAATGCATCGAGTCGAAGGCGCTGATTGAGATCGACTGGCACTTTAATGGTCGTCATCGTCCTCACCTACTGCCTAGGCTTCATGGGGAGCACGATGTAAGAAAACTCGCTGCTGT
>SLMV01000051.1 GCA_007133365.1 Clostridia bacterium | reverse complement strand
GATCAACCCGCCGCCAGCGAAAAAGAATGTATCCTGTTTATCCTGCCCATGATTCTTCAGGGCGTTTTGCTCAATTTGACGCTGCCGGCGATCAATGCGGGACTGGCCCGGACCCTTCAGCCGGAACGCAATCTCGCGATCTTTCAGGTATCGTGGAGCGTCGCCTTTCCTTTTATCGCCTTTATCTACAACAACATCAGTCAAACCGTCTTGGTGCTGCTCGAAAGCCCCAAATGGTGGCGTGCCCTTCGGCGCACCACTCTTTGGCTTTCCACACTGGATTCTGTCGCCCTGGTACTCCTCGTCCTAAGCGGAGGCGCCAGTGTGTTCTTAACCCAGGTCATTGGGATTGATCCGGGGCTTTTGCCTGATGTCCAACGCGTGGTTTTGATATTGGCGCTCACGCCGTTTCTCGGCGGTGTGGTGGAACTTCGGATGGGAATCGCGCTTCGACGAAGGCGAACGGCCATGGTCGGAATCGGTAAAACGCTGGACGTTTTCACCCTCATTCTTCTGGTGTTTACCTTGCCACTTGTTTTCCCGGGCATTGGTGCCCTGGCGGGCCCCATCGCCTTCGCCGGAGGCATGCTACTCAATTACGTCCTCTTGCATCGCTTTATTTCGGAACCCTTCTTGGAATCAACGCGCTGGGTCTAAGCGAGACCTCTCGAGCCGTTATTGGAATTTCGATATACTGTTTCAAGGCATCAAGCTACAACAGGAGGTCCTGACATGGGAGAGGATCATCAAAAGGAACAACAATCCAATGGCACTTCCCTGGCGCTCCTCATCAGCCTAACACTCGCCGCCGGCCTTTATCGGAACGGTTTCCCCGCTATCTATCCTTTTTTGCAGGCGGAGTTCGAGGTGAGCCGGGCCGTGATGGGACTTTACACCTCGTTTTTGTATCTGGTAGCGGCCGGCCTGGCCGTTTTCTCCGGTTGGATTGCCGATCAGTTGGGCGCTAAACGAGGGATCTTGCTCGGGATGGGAAGCCTTTCCCTCCTGATCATGATGCATGCCCTGGCACCCACCTACCTGCTCATCCTTGCCCTGGCGGCGCTCAGCGGCATCGGCTTTAGCATCATCAGCCCCGGCGCGAGTAAGGCGGTGACGGATCTTTTTCCGGCGACATCGCGTGGCACCCCGATGGGACTCTTATTCATGGGCTGGTCGATCGGTGGCGTGGCCGGCGCGGCACTCCTTCCTCTTTTCGCAAGCCATTTGGGCTGGCGATGGGCCGCCGTGCTCATGGGCGGTTTTATGCTGATAACCATCACCATTTTCTTCATCTACTTTCGGGATCGGTCCGAACCGTCCTCGGAAATAGAGCCGGGAATGCGGCTCGCTTCCCTTCGTGAGGGTTTTGTTGATCTGCTCACCAATCCCCAAATACGCCTCTTATGTCTTGGGGCATTAATCTTGGGGTCTGTGAGCGGAACGTTGGCCACCCATTACACCCTCTTCGTTCATCTCGATTATCAATATACCAAAGCCTTCGCCGGGGTGGGGTTTGCCTTTCTCCATGCCGGCAGCATCTTGGGCCGACCGGCTTGGGGGTGGATCAATGATCGTTTGCTCGCCGGGCGCGAAGACTTGGGCTTTTTGTTTATCAACTTGATGAATGCCGCGGCCTTTTTGGTCTTCGCCCTCATTTACCGGATGCCAGCCGTACCCGCCGCGGGTGTCATCCTAGCAATCACCTTTGTGGCCGGATTCTCCACCCGGGGATGGCCCGGCGTTCTCTTTTCCGCCGTTTCCAAACAGGCCAAAAAGGCAAAGGCCGGGATGGCCCTCGGGCTCGCCCTGGTGTTTTTGCGCTTGGGTGTTACCTTGGCGCCGCCGGTATTCGGATATATTGCGGACATTACCGGGACCTACGAGGTGAGTTGGTTCTTAATGAGCGCTTTCGGTCTTTTGAGCGGCATTGGCTTTTTCCTGGCAGGTCGGCAAAACGCCAAAAAAACATAGGCGGGGAAGGTCGCTACCCGGTGGTGCGAGTGCCTCGGCCAAGGATGGCGCACGCACCGAGCAGGACCTTCCCCATATTATTATCCAAAGCAGTCGATCCATTTCCCCACCGGCGAACGGCTAAAGCGGATGGGCAATACCGGGTGAAACGCTCGCCTTCATGTTTGACCTCACCGACTGGCACTGGCGGTTCTTTGGCTTTCGTCATCAGCCGAGGATCGAAATCTTACCGCAGTGCCATAGGCCAAAAGTTCTGCCGCACCCGTAACCACGCTCGTGGTGACAAAACGAACATTGAGCACCGCATCAGCCCCCAGATCCTGCGCTTCGAGTAACATGCGATCGATGGCGGCTTCTCTTGCCTGTCCCATCATGTCCGTGTATTCGACCAGCTCGCCTCCGGGAATGAGCCGCATCAAGGCCGACAGGTCCTTCCCCAGGGACACGGCAAAAATGATGTGTCCCTTTGCCAAGCCCAACGTTTCACTCACTTCGCGACCGGGCACCTCTGACATGTTGTTAAGAAAGACCGCCGGACGCTCCTCATCGGGCAAGACGTCCTCCAAAACCCCCGGTGCCACTTTTCGCTGCTCCATCATGACGGTCAAAAGGACCACTAAGATGCCCACGAGGATTAAATAGAGGGCCGTTTTTAACCACCAGGGCAACATGGGATCATGGTGGATGTACCAGGGGATGCCCACGAACACGATGGTGATGAGTCCCAAAATAAAGGCGGCGACTGCGGTGTACTGTACGATCTTCATCCGCCATTTCACGCTCCCGTCACTGCTCACCCCTGTTAGCGGGAAAAGTTCGAATGACTTGCCCTCCGGTTTTTCTGAAAATCATTGACTTCGTACCAACAAAGCACGGTCCCTCTTTCCTTGAAGCCACCAATGTTGGTAAAAGACCGCCATTTCGAAAAAAGCCGCATTAATCAACGGATAGGAAATTAGCGTTGGGTTGGATTTGGCAGTGTCTAAGTCGAAAGCAAATCCATCGGTTTCTATACAAGTAACGGGTTATCCCAGGTGAAAATACCCCTTAGTGTATTAATGCTAACTTCGCCCTGAAAACGGTTTTTTCCTGTTATTCTCTGAATGAATCCCAAGCGATTAGTTGCAAATGTGGTAAACGACGACTTGGAACCCTTCCCGGACGGTCAAATATTAGGTCG
>SLMV01000223.1 GCA_007133365.1 Clostridia bacterium | reverse complement strand
TCGGCTCCCAAGGCAGTGGCGACGAATCCAAGCAGGCGGCTTCGATCTCGGCGCACGCCCAGACGTCATTCGGCAAGGCAATTGTTGGGCACTTTTGGATGGCAAGAACACCCTCGGACCCGTCATCGCGACTCAAGCCATGGACATGGCGATCCAATTCGCCAAGGACAACATGCTCGGTCTCGTTCTTGTGCGAGGCGCCAACCATTTGGGGCCGACTGGATTCTATGCCCAGCAAGCTGCCAGCGCGGGGATGATTGGGATCTGCATGAGTAATGCCGGACCCGAGATGGCACCCTGGGGCGGGACGACTCCCGTTTTAGGTACTAACCCCTGGGGCATTGGGGTCCCGTCATCCGGAGATTTTCCCCTAATTTTGGACATCGCAATGACGCAATCCGGAAAAGGAATGGTCCGATGGTATCAAAAGATGGGGTGCACAACGATTCCAAGCAACTGGGCCTACGCGCCGGATGGAAGCACCACTAGCGACCCTGATCTTGCGCTCGAAGGCACACTTGTCCCGATTGGGGAGCACAAAGGGGTCGGGCTTTCCTTTATGACCGATATATTGTGCGGCGTTCTGACCGGAGCTGCCTTCGGCAGCGATACCTACGCGGATCCGTCAGAGCATAATGTCGGGTATTTGATGTGGGTCCTAAATCCCGAGCCCGTTTTGGGTCAAAACCTCTTTTTAAGACGCCTTGCAACCTTTTGCTCACAAGTCAAAGCATCGGCACGCAAGCCGGGGGTTGATACCCTCTTACTCCCGGGGGAGCAAGAGTATCGGAACCGTTTACGTCGTTTGGAAGAAGGGGTTCCCCTGGATATGGAGACCATCGATAACTTGACCCAACTGGCACAAGAACTCCATGTCAACCACCCTTTCGATGATGATCAAGCCAAGCCATGAGGAAGGTGAACGAGAGAATGGATCAACCCCTTAAAGGACAAGTCGCTTTTATCACGGGTGCAGGTCGCGGCCTCGGTCGCGGAGGCGCGGTTGTTATGGCCGGATTGGGCGCCAAGGTTGCACTGGTCGCGCGAACCATTTCCGAATTGGACGAAACCAAAGAAAGGGTTGAGGCAGTGGGGGGTGAAGCGTTAGTGCTTCCCACCGACCTTCAGGATTCGGGCGCGATTCAAGCAGCCCTTCAGCAAGTAGAAGACCGTTGGGGGCCAATCACTGCACTGGTCAATAATGCGGCCGTGCTCGATCTGCTTCCATTGGAGGAGACGACACCAAACACTTGGTATCGAGCATTCGATATCAACATTCATGCTGCCTATCATACGATTCGTCACGTGTATCCCCAAATGGTCCGACGCGGTGATGGGAGCATTCATAACGTGTCGTCGGCAGCCGGATGGAAGGGCTTTAAAGATGAGACCGCATACTGCAGCACCAAGTTTGCGCTCGAAGGCCTGACGAAGGCTCTAGCGTTAGAAGCCATGCCAAAAGGGATTCTGGTCACACTGTCCGAACCCGGCATTCATACCAAGCCAACGTCCTTGACCCAAAAGGCCCTGAAGGAACAGCCCGCGGAACAACAAGCCAAATGGGCCGATCCCCTGGTAATGGGGGAAGGTTTCGCTTATCTCGCCTACAGCCGCGATCCCGATTTATCCGGACGAAGCCATAGCTTATATTGGATTTCCGAATTGGTCCGAAAACACAAAACCCTGGATCTTGACGTCAATGAGGTATTGAAGCGCTCGCAATGGTAAAGGAAACCTTTGACGAACTATCGTTTCCGATCAGCCTTTCTCATTAGGATTTGACGAACCAAAACCGCGAAAAGCCGAATGGAATTAAGAAAGGGGACGCAATATGCTTAGCACCACAGAAATTATGAATATTGCTTTAGATCTCGCAGGTCTCGACGAGGTTCCCGAAGACTCCGAGATTATCTTACCCCAGGACGACGCCAAACGCGTAATGATGGGGATCGACATTGATACGGCCGATTTGATGCTCGCCCGTGAGTTAGGGGTTGACCTGGTCATCAGCCATCACCCGGTCAGTGGCGTCGCCTCCGTAAGTGTCCATAAGGTGATGAAGCGCCAGGTGGAGCTCATGATGCGATGTGGCATTCCCCCAAACAAGGCACAAAAAGTACTGCAAAAGGGCATTGATGCTAGTGATCGAGCGAGCCATCCGAAAAACTTTGCCAAGGTGGGACAAGCCGCCCATCTGCTCAATGTCCCCCTCATGAACATCCATATGCCGCTGGATATCGTGACGGAACAAATCGTGCAAGAAACGCTCGATACTCACCTTGATCCGATGGCAAAAGTCGGCGACGTGGTCGATGCCCTCAAAACACTTCCCGAATATCAGGGCGAACCCGCAGGCCCGGTGATCCGACTTGGCAGCGCCGATAACTATGCCGGCAAAGTGTTTGCCAGTGTGGCCGGCGGTAACAACGGCGGTCCCGATGTCATGACCGCTTATTTTGAAGCGGGCGTGGGCACCCTAGTCCTCATGCATATTCCGGAGCCGGGACTCACCGCCGTTCGCGAACAAGGGATCGGTAACGTGGTCATTGCGGGACATATGCGTTCCGACTCGGTGGGGATTAATCGATTCCTGAATACTCTTGAAGAGCGCGGGCTCGACGTGATCGTCATGGGCGGCATTCTCCGGGACGAGTCATAACAATAGAAATAGATGATCCTGAGAGGTGAACGGGTGATGACCGCGAGTCGATCGCCGCTTTTGTAGGAAGATATGCCCAATTATCTCCCGGATTTGAGACATTGAAGGGAATTGCATACCAATGACAAGTCGCTTAGTGATTAAGGCGGGAACACTCCTTGATGGGAAGGGAAACAAGAGCCACAATCAAGCCCTAATTCTTCAAGGTGAATGCATCACGAACATCGTTTCAATATCGGAGTTTCACGAACAAACCGATGACGACATTATTGATGCGACGAACCACACCGTCATGCCGGGTCTGGTGGACGGTCATGTTCACACCTTCAAACAAGGGGATCCGGATGAACCTTATGCCGCTCAAACCCTAGAACTCGGTGACTTTGCTCTCAACAGTCTAAGAAATGCCCAGCATGACCTTGAGGCCGGTTTCACCACAATTCGGGACCTCGCCAGCATCGGGTTTGTGGATGTCGCCCTCAAACGCGCGATTGAATCCGGAAGGTTCACCGGTCCTAGGATGCGCGTTTCCGGGTATGGCCTGTCCATGTGGGGTGGGCACATGCACTGGAATCGGGGGCTCCGCCGAGGACTCGATACCATCGAAACCATGGGGGTGGTCAATACGCCGGATGAGACGAAAGCGTGCGCACGCTATCAGATTTCTCGTGGTGTGGATTGCATCAAGTTCAATGTATCCGGCAGTTCCCGTTCCCTCGATAAGCGCATGGTAATCCGTCAGGAGATGGATTACGAAATGCTGAAGATGGGTGTTATGGAAGCAAAGAAGAATGGACTTATGACGGCAGCGCATTGTCACGGGGGTCAAGGGGCAACCGACGCCATCGAAGCGGGCGTCGACACCCTCGAACATGGGCATTTTCTAACCGATGAACACTTTGAGCGGATGCTCAAACAAGGAACCATTCTCGTGCCCACACTCTGCCCCAATGAAAAACTATTTGAGCGGGGACGCAAGGGCAGCGGGTCCACCGAGGAAAGTTGGGATTGGCTGCAGGGCATCATGGAAGTGAAAACCGAGATGCTCCACCGAGCTCTCAAGGCAGGAGTTCCGGTGGCAGCAGGAAGTGATGCTGGCACTCGCTATAACTATCACGGCGAAAATGCCCGGGAAATGGAGTTCATGGTGCTCCGAGGAATGACACCCATGCAAGCCATCACCGCGATGACCTTTACGGCGGCGCGCGCAACTCAGCTGGATGCCTTTACGGGATCGCTCGAGCCGGGTAAGTGGGCGGATGTTTTGGTGGTGGCCGGCAATCCCCTTGAGGACATCAAGGTCCTCAACGAAAAGGAAAGGATTCTCAAGATCATCAAACAGGGCAAGATTTTAATTGACCGTCAGACGAAGGAACCATCATGCCTTTAAGTTTCCGGATCTGACCCCACGAATGGGCTCCCGTTTACACCCGGGGGTTTGATAAGAGAAAGTAGAAATATAAGGATTTGACCGTATAAAAGGGCACCCCCCTCTTTTCGGCATTGGCTCTTGGGTATTGAGTATGACGCTTCTATTTGATGAAAACATATCTTGGCCGAGGCCGAATCCTCTTGCCAGTCGGATAAACGCAACCTACGGGGCGAGATGCAGTCCTCATCATCGCCCCAATAGCGTCCTTTAAGCGAAATGACCGGAAAAACACTCCGCCATCCCAATTTGACCTCCAAAACCCGATACGAAAGGGTGGATTAAGCGCCTGAATCCATTGCCATACTCGGATTAATCCACCATGGCGCCGATTTCAAATACGGCCTCTCCTCCAACAGGCGTGGTGTTTGGTCTGGCAGGGGCAATTGTATACGAAATCACCATATCCGGGGTGGTAGGTGTTTTGTGCTGGGTGCCAGAATCTTTGGCCGTTTACCCTGAGCGGTGCAAAGCGACAGTAACTGACACGATGGGATGAATCAGCGCATTGGATGGTTTCATTGCGATCCACATCCAGTGCTGAATCCTGCTCGTGTTCTGTACCGAGTTTCAACACATGATGTATTCGGCCTTTGGCTTTGTAACTCTTACAGGGGAGTGCCCGAAAGGAGCCTGCAAGAGCACGATCGGGTAATTCCTCTTAGGTAATCCCTTCGTTGAGCCCGATGAGCCCATCAATAGTAGGGGTCTGCTTGCACCTTCGATCCGAACCCGTACGTCTCGATCATACAGGAAAATGGCGGTGGCTGGCTGGACGTGTTCGGACGCCATCGGATCTTACCCGTCAATGGATCCATGATCTGAAACGTCTGATCGCAAAAATCCACGAACATCGATCTCCCCAGCACGGCGATGCTACCGAAGAGGCCCGTCAATCCTGTCCAAACCCAGGCGAAACAACCCCTAGACCCGGTGTATCAACAGAGCATCCCATTGATTGCTAATAGATTTGTAAGCACTTCATGCTACATAATTAAAAAAGAATATAGAAGGTTCTGGATGCAATCATGTAACTAATTTTCTATTTTTTAATTGATTTCGTTTGATTATACCAAAGTTGGCTCAGATTTCGCTAGCAAGAAACAAGTGGGGGGTGAATCACATGGGATTACTAACCTGGTTAGTTATCGGAGCAATTGTTGGTTGGCTGGCGGGCATCGCCATAAGAGGGAAAGGCTCGGGTCTACTTTTTAACGTGGTAATCGGGGTGATTGGTGCGCTAATCGGCGGATGGGTGGCCGGTGCTGTCTTCAATGTTCATGACCCGATCAGCGGTTTCAACCTTACCACCTTCGTCGTGGCTTTCCTTGGCGCTGTCGTCGTGCTATATGCATCCAAAATGTTGAGGATTGGTTAACAAAATTCACCAAAAAATTAAGAATCGGTTGGGAGGAGAGCACCTATGTCAATGCTGTATCTTGTGTTTGCGCTTCTTTTCAGTCTGCTCATTGCCGTGGCCGCTATGGGTAACAGCGAAATCGTGACCGTCAACTACCTCTTCGGCCAGGCGGATCTTTCCCTTATTGTGCTGATCCTGGGTTCCGCTTCAGCAGGAGCACTGACGTTAGGGTCTTTTAGTCTCTTCCGTGGTATTCAAACCCACCTGCAGTTTCGTGAAGCACGACAAAAGCAAACGGAGCTGCAAAAGCGTGTGGAGTTCTTAGAAGAGGAAAGAAGCAGGCTGGAAATTGAGGTAGGCAGACTGCAACTGGAGATTCAAGCCGTTAATGCGAAAGACCATGCCGAGGAGAACCGACAAGTTGTGGATGACCCTAATCCTTCGCCAGTTGACAACAACTCAGACCTACACAAAAACACGAGCAAAACGGCAACACGCACAAGAAAAGAGCCATTGGGAAGGGATGAACTGGGATAATGTCCGCTAGACACCTGTCTTTGTTGACGTTAGCGATCATCATTTTACTGACGGGTTGTCAGACCGTAACTGGCTCTCCGAATGCTCCTTTGGCGGGCAACACCGAAGAAGCCACGCTAGACACGTGGGGGAATGATCCCGTGATGAATCTACTCGGTAAGCGATTCGATGAAATCGAGCAAGAATTGGGGACTCCAGATGAACAGGGGTATGATGATTGGCTTGGCCCCCACCATTACATTCTCTTCCAACATGAAAGAGGGGTCATGCGCATCGCCTCTCCGAATCATATCGAACCTCGGATTGCCGTTAGCATCATCCTAGGACCAGGGCAAGAAGTGTTGGATGCAAAGGTGGGAATGACTCTTGAGGAAATAATGGCAATTCTTGGCGAACCTGATTTTGGTCCGGATCGTGGAATGGACAATTTGTATCATATGGATTACTACTTCGGAAGGCAACTCGATGATGGAATGCCTGAGGTTTTCGTCAGTTTCTCTGCTCGAGCCATCGACGCTCCCACTGATGAGGCTTTCATCAAATGGGAGTCGTTTGAGCATCACGTGTTGTCAAACGGTATAAGCAGTGTCCCTAGCGAAGTGCCCGTCATCTTAGAAGGTCCAGAACAACAGCACAACTTCGGGGTCAATTCCTGCGAATGAGCTTGGCAAACCTCACGATTTCTTCTATATCATGGATGTCCAATTTGGCCATCAGGTTCTCCCGGTGCTTGTCAACGTTCTTTGGGCTTATATCCAAAACTTCTGCGACGGCCGCGCGGCTAAGGTTCTTGGCAAAGAGCCTAAAGACCTTTTTCTCTCTATCCGTAGGCGTATTGTAAACCGTCATGCGCTTGCGATCCGTCATGTCCTTAAGGGTCATGAAAACCTGAAATGGATCACCCTCATCACAACGAAACTGCGGCACTGCGTTGATACTGAGTCAGATGTGTCAGTCAGACCCCGGCAACGATATCCCCATCACCACATTGTGTACCGCTCTACCTGTGCGGAGGGCGATCCTGTAGGGGTGTTTCGCTTCGGGGAACTCAGATCCATCTTCGTGGATAATTTCAGAGAAGAGCTCTGTCGATTTTCTTCCCTTCATCTGGTGTATTGATAAGCCCAAAATGCGTGCCGCCGAGGGATTAGCCGATACAATCCGGCCGGTCGAACACTGATGCACAACCCCCACGGACATGGTTTCAAATAGAGTGCGATATTTCCGTTCGCTTTCTTGCAAAGACTCTTCGGCCAATCTTTGGGCCGTGATGTCCACCAGGACAAGACGGCATTCCCGGCCGTCCTCGGCAACTCTGGCCTCAACATGTACGAAGCGCCTTTCGCTCCCCGTTCTTTCTAGTTTCGCCACAACATTATCTCAAGATGGGTCTTGGAACACCTTATCCAAAAGGGATTCAACTGAAGATCGGGAGTCAGCACTGACAAAGCCAGCGAAGGGTTGATTGATCATTCGAGAGCGGTCCGTTCCTAACATCCGCGCTCCGGTCAAGTGACTCTGGAGGATCCGACCATCAGGGTCGAGTACGAGATAGCCAACGGGGGCAAAATCGTACAGCTCCGTGTGCTTTTTGAGATAGGACTCCAACTCTGAACGTGCATGTTGTAATTCCTCATTTTGCATCTCTAACTCTATCTGGTGCACTTCGAGCTCGTGGACGAGTCGCTGTAACTCCTCCGGATTCGGGGGCACGGATAAATCTCGCTTACTTTCTTAAAATCGATGCTCCACCCGGCGGCGAAGATCGTCTAGTGACTCATCCTTTTTGTTCATTAGGTGCCCCCTCCCTCCTTCTCATCCTCGGGACCTCTATCCGATCCCTTCTTCTGTTGCTTTGGCGGATCCTCAGACTGTCGTTGTTTCTTGACCCCATCCAACTCTCGGTCCTTGGTGGCGATGCTCTCTTCGAGGCTCGCTTGATCACTCCGCAAGGCCATTTCCAGCTTCTTGGATGCGGTGATATCCGTAAAGGTAATGACGAGACCGTCAATTTTGTCTTCCAACGTACGGTAGGGCATTATCCGCACCTTAAAGAAATACCCGTCGTTGGTCGGAGCCGCCTTTTCTGAGACGGCCAGTGTTCTCAGCACCTCTCGAGCATCATCTGCTAATTCCGGGTAAATCAAATCCGAGACAATATCCGTGATCGACCGGTCGACGTCCCCGGGTATCAAATTGATGATCTTGGCCGTTTGAGCAGTATAGCGCCGGACACGGAGTTCACTATCGAGGAACAACGTCGCAATGTCTGTGCTCTCAAGGAGGTTCTTGAGATCATTATTGGCCCGAGACAGCCGGCCTACCTTTGTTTGCAGCTCGTAGTTCACCGTGGTCAACTCCTCGTTTTGGGATTGTAGTTCTTTCTTTGAAGTCGTTATCTCCTCATTTGTGGACTGCAACTCCTCGTTCGTGGACGGCAATTCCTCGTCGGTGGAAAGGAGTTCTTCCTGGTACGATTACATCTCCTTTTGTCGACCCTTCAACTCCTGACGGGCTTACTCTAACTCCGATTCCAGCTCTGCCACCTGGGCAGGCGCGAGCTCGGTCTCGCGCGCCTCGTTGGTTTGAGTCGGTGTTCTAACATCTTTAAAGACGATCATGACCAGACCGCGCAAGGGTTCTGGATTGGCAAGGGGCTCGATACAGGCATTCACAGTGTCGTCTCCACTGTCACTGTCGATTCGCATGTTGCTAAGTGAGACGGTTTTATCCTCGCGGACTGCCTGCTTAAACCCCTTGCTCAGATGGTACCGCATTCCTTCATGCGTCATCGCAAAACCATTCCAATTGGCCTTACCGGCCGGTAACTCAAGGTACTTACGTATGCGGGCTCGGGTATAGAGAATATCCCCGTTCTCATTCACCAGTATGGCCGCAGGGGCATAGTTCTTTAGGATCAACTGGTTGGCCAAATCCTCAAGATTTTTGGGCGGCGCGCTTGATTTCGGTTGGATCTTAGGGGACCGGGGCGCATACGGCGGAAGATGAAATCCCACAGAGGGAAATTCGTTTGCCTCTCTGTGTGGGCGGATGTCTTCCGTCGTCGATAAACCGGGAAAGTTGTTTTCAGCGGCTCGAAGAGATCAGTGGAATTGCCGATGGATTCAGCTCGACCGAGAAACAAGGGCCCGTCCGGATTCAAACTATAGTGAAAAAGCCCTAGGAGTTTCTTCTGCAGCTTTGGGGTCAGGTAGATCAAGAGATTACGGCAGCCAAGGATATCAAGTTTGGTGAAAGGAGGATCGGAAATGAGGTTATGCGGGGCAAAAACAACCATGTCGCGGATGTCCTGACGCACCCGGTAACCGTTTCCCTCCTCAGTGAATAAACGGGAGAGACGTTCTGGGGAGACGTCCGCTTCAAGGTTGGCGACATAAGTGCCCCGGCGAGCGTTCTCAATGGCATCGCTGTCAAGATCCGTGGCGAAAATTTGAAGCGATAAGTCCGTGCTCGTCTCAAAATATTCCTGAACTTCTTTGAACACCATGGCAAGGGAGTAGGCTTCTTCCCCGGTTGAACAACCGGGGATCCACGTCCGCATCGGCTGCTTGATAGGATGGTCTCGAGCAATTACCGATACGAGTTGTGCTTTCAATTCTTCCCAGGACTCGGGGTCACGGAAGAATCGGGTGACGCCGATCAATAGTTCTTTGAACAGCATCTTTAGTTCTTGGGGATTATCCTGCAAAAAGCGAACATAGGTCGCGAGGTCGCCAATCTGATGGATGGCCCAGACGCCGTTGCACACGACGATAGAGCGTCGTCCTTCTGTAAGCGGAGAAATCATGACCGATCCCCGAGCGCAAGAGGATTATGATGTTTTCGAACACCCGTTCATCATGGCTGGCCAACTCTCCTTCGCTCTTTTTCAGAGTCCCGTGTTCAACGTAGCCGGTGATTCTCTCGGGAAGTTCCTCGGGGGGGCCACGATATCAACCAGACCGGTGCCAATGGCGTTCTTGGGCATGCTATCAAATTTCGCCTGATCCGGTTCCTGCGCAAAAACCGCCCCTTCTCTTTCTTTGATGGCTTTTAGGCCTAGGGTCCCGTCGGCACCCATGCCTGATAAGATGACGCCGATCGCTCGTTCCTGCTGGTCATCCGCCAGGGAGCGAAAGAAAAAATTAATGGGTAATCTTAACCCACGTGGCGCTCTCGGCTCGAAAAGATGGAAAGCGCCATGGAAGAGGGATAGATCCTTGTTCGGCGGAATGACATATACGCAGTCCGGGCGGACCGGAGCATTATCTTCAACCTCAAGGACCTCCATGTTGGTCTTTCGCTTGAGTAACTCTACCAGGTAGCCTTTGCGCGTCGGATCTAGGTGTTGCACGATGACAAACGCCATGCCTGTACGCTGTTAAACGTTTCCTAGAAAGAGTTCAAGCGCTTCCAACCCTTCAGCTGATGCGCCGATGCCGATGATGGGAAATCCCGTCTCGGCGTTTCTGCCTCAGGAGTATTCTCATCCTGAACAACATGCGAGATTCTTTGTTGGTTCGCATTCTCTTTGTCTCTTGCCATGCTCGTTCCTTTCGCTCATGTCGTTGTGTCCATAGCACCAAAATACTGCGATGAACGGCGCTATTGGAAAGAGAGAATATTTCCCCAGCTCGCATGACGGCTGCTAGGCTCATATTGCTCCCTATTACATAACCCGATTACTATATAGTAAATTTCGACAGTCATGCATTACATCCTACTAGCAGGATGCCTAAACACCACGGGCAACCTTAAACGGTGAAAGGCACGGAAGCATGCAGAACATGCGGGTCCATGATATTAGCACTCATCATATGCGTTCCATAGGTAATAGAATAAGACTCGAGGTCTCTCATATCGGATCTTTCGACGGTTCGACGGTTGCTTTGACCGCATTTTGGAGTCGACCTCGGTTGAACGCAATTCCCCTTCGGGAAAAGCCTTGACACCGGCAACCAACTACGTAAATCATCCCCCCGCCCCAAATGTCAACGAAATCGTGGATGCGCATCCCAAAACTTTCATTACAACAGTCTACTGTGAACGTTCCTGCACGTTAACAAAGGGTTTCTGCCCTTTACAAAGAATAATGCGGACGAACCGTAAATTTATCACCGTGTCAACGCGATATTTCAGAAAATGAGGGAGGGGCGAAGACCCGTCATCCGTGTGAGTCCCTATGTCATGCTGCGCTTCGACGTTTTCGGGAAACCGCTATGGATAGGGTCATAGAACCAGGAGGTGCAATATTGAGTTTTGATTTGATGATCAAAAATGGCACGCTGGCAACGCCGACGGAATTACGTCGAGCTGATCTCCTGATTCGAGACGGCAAGATCAGCGCCGTGCTCGATCCGGGTACTCCACTCGGGGGCATTGATGTAAAAAGGACGATCGATGCGGCGGGTCTGGTCGTGCTTCCGGGAATGGTTGATCTTCATGTGCACATAGGGGAGCCCGGCAAAACCGAAAAGGAGGATGCGACCACGGGAACCCAGTGTGCCGCCGCTGGCGGCGTGACGACGATCGCCGTGATGCCCAATTGCATTCCCCCGGTCAATTCGAAAGAGCGGCTGCTGGAGCGAGCGGCATTGCTAAGGGAGAAATCCTTCGTCGATTTTGCCCTGCTCGGAGGCGCCGGGGGCGAATCCCTCGATACCATCCGAGAACAGGCTGAAGCAGGGGCCGTGGGTTACAAAAGTTACGTGGGGCCCTACCGCGACGAACGGCGGGGCCTCATCTGTCAGGATACCGCCGATATGTACCAGGTTATGGAGATCTCGAGCGAGATCGATCGGTTCATCGGATGGCACTGTGAGGATACCGTAACGCAGGGATTGCTAAAAAATCGACTGCTCGAGGCGGGACGGGTCGATTATGCCGCGTATTACGAGAGCCGCCCCGAGTTCACCGAAAGCCTGGCCACTGTTTCGCTTTTGGAGATCGCGCGGGAAACCGGGGGACTTTTGTATCTGGTGCACATGTCCTCGCCATGGGCCCTCCTCGTCTCCGACATGTACCGACAAAACGGAGCCAACGTATGGATCGAGACCTGCCCCCATTACCTGATGCTAAACGAAACCCATACGGCCCAATACGGACCCTATGCACAGGTAGCGCCACCGCTGCGCTCTCCCGAAAGCATGGAGCGGATGTGGG
>SLMV01000199.1 GCA_007133365.1 Clostridia bacterium | reverse complement strand
GGAGGCATGTTCCCAGGAGGCACTCCGTTTGGAATCCCTGTGCCCCGAAAACAAAGCGGCATCCTCAACACCAACCGCCAAGACCCGATGAAAGCACGCTGACGATCGACCGAATGACCAAGAAAGGGTAAAGCGGCATCTATGAGGCCCACACCACCCTTCCCCTCCCCTCAGAAGCGAGGGGAGAGGGGTTTACGAACTCACCATTTTTCTAAAGGCAACCGTTCGCTTCGGCCGGCATTGGTTTTTAGGGGATCCCATCGCCTCAAGTGAGAATCCTCTTAATGGTACCTCATGGAAGATTCATCAACAGCTGCTCGAGGACCAAAATGCCCCGTTCGTATTCGTCAAAGCGGATCCTTTCGGCTATGGTATGGCTCAGTTGAGGATCCCCAGGACCATAGGCAACCATCGAAGTCTGCCATTCGGGACCAACCACGTTCATATCAGAGGTACCGCTTTTGAGGCTAAAAGTGGGCCGCCCACCCAGGGACCGAATCGCTCGGAGAAATCCTCGAATGAGTGGCGTGTTCCGCGAAGATCGGTAGGCCGCTTGGGCTCCAAAAAGCGTCAGATGGCCGGTCAGGTTGTCCTTTAATGCTTCAAACAAAGTCCCGCTCGAAATTCCCAAAGGGGTGCGCAAACTAATGTCCAGTTCTGCCTCATCAACGCCGCCTCGAATCCGCGAGGAAAAGCCTAATAAGGTTGGACTCAGCTCGGAAAAGAGCGAATGCGGATCGTCCCGCTTCTCGTTATAGGCTCGGGCCATTTCCAAAATACGCAGCCAATCGTCAACCCCCTGTTCTGCTGCCGTCCCATGCGGCGTCGCCGAGTGACGAATTGGCGCGGTCGTGGCCAATTTCATCCGCAGACACCCACGGTATCCCAATGTGATACGGTCCCATCCGCTCGGTTCCCCAATAACCGTCGCAATCGGCGGCGTTTTCGCCAAACGTTTCGCCAGATGTTTGGCCCCGCGAGAGCCTGGAATTTCTTCCTCGACCGCGCCAACCAAAAGCACCCGGTGACCGTCCGGCTCATCCTCTCTTTCTGCCACCCGTCCCAACGCCGATGCCATAGCGGCTAGCGGCCCTTTCGCATCCACCGCACCTCGGCCGGTGATTGACGCATCATCTAAGGCGACCGGGAGGATGGGCAAGACCGTATCCATATGACCCAAGAGGCAAAGCGTTCGTTTTCCCTTCCCCCAAGTCGCGATCACATTCCCCACCTGATCCACACGCGATCGGATCCCGCGGGAAGATAACCAATCACAAAGATGCTTGGCAACCTGGGTTTCACCCGTCGATGGGGACTCGATTTTGATCAGGTCAATGAGCAGCTGACGCTCATCCTCTTTGAGGCCCTTTCCCCAATCCATCAGACGCCCGCTCCCTTTAAGACGGCGGAAATCCCCGCCACCACCTCGTCTAATTCCGATTCGCTAATGACGAGGGGAGGTAAAAGCCGAAGAACGGTCGGACCTGCTGCCAGGGCCAAGATGCCCCGATCCTGTAACGCCTTTAAGAAGGGCGTCACCCGCGTCCGAAGTTCAATGCCCACCATCAAACCCAATCCGCGCACATCCCGGATCACCGGCGCATCGATTGCTCGGAGGTGCTCGAACAGCTTTGCACCACGCCGCCGCACCGTCTCGGGCATCTGTTCCTTCTCCAAATAGTCGAGCACGGCACTGGCGGCGGCGCAAGCCAACGGATTGCCGCCAAAGGTGCTGCCGTGGACGCCCGGGCGGAGTGCTCCCAGCGCTTCGGTCATCACCACCGCCCCCATGGGGACGCCACCGCCCATGGCCTTGGCCAGACACACCAAATCCGGCTCAATCCCATCGCGCTGAAAGGCAAACCACTCACCGATTCGCGCAAATCCGGTTTGGACTTCATCGATCACCAACAGTGCCCCCCGTTCGCGACAAATGGCCTCGGCTCGAGCCAAATACCCCGCGGGTGCCACATGGACACCCCCCTCACCTTGAACCACTTCTAAGATGAGGGCCGCCGTGTCGTGATCGATCGCCGCCTCCAACGCCGCCGGATCACCAAAGGGAACATGCCGAACGCCCGGCACAAGCGGCTCAAAACCCTGCCGATGGTTCCAGGTCACACTGAGGGCGCCGAAGGTTCGACCATGAAAGCCACGCTTCGCCGCCACAAATCCGGTGCGACCGGTATGGTACCGGGCGATTTTTAGCGCTCCCTCCACCGCCTCGGTGCCCGAATTGCATAAAAACACCCGGCGAAAGGAGCGCGGAAACCGGCCGAGCAACCGCTCAATATAGCGGGCCCGGACGTCATTATGAAAACTCCCCGGACAGGTGATGAGCCGATTCGCCTGCTCCTGGATCGCCGCCACCACGTCCGGATTCGCATGCCCGACCGATGCCACCCCATGCCCGCCAATACAATCGAGATAGGTGCGGCCCTCCTCATCCATCACTCGTGCCCCGGACCCCGCCACCAAGGTCAAACCTCGTTTGGCATAAATCCCCGATTCGTGCCGTCCTTCGATCATCGCCGCATCCATTACGCCACTCCTCCCCGCGAGAACACCGTGCCCCGCCCCGACAACGCATCCAAAAGCGGGTGGGAACGGCGCGCATCGCCGATGGTCACCGCTGTCACCGCACCCGACAACGCTTCTTCTACCGCCAATAATTTGATCCGCATGCGACCCTGAGCAAACGATCGCGCCCGGGGCAAATGTTCAATCGCCACCCGACGAATGAGGCTGTCGGGTTCTTCCGGATCGCGTAAAAGCCCCGGTGCATGGGTCAAATAGACGACCGTCTCAGCGGCCATTTCATTGGCGATAGCCGCGGCTAAGCGATCGGCATCCACGTTCAAGGGCTCGCCTTGCTCGCTCAACGCGATCGGCGCCACCACCGGCGTAAACCCCAGACGGATCAATCCATCTAACAAATTCGCATTGATCCGCGTCAGTTTCCCACTGTGATCCCCCCGTAAGATGCGACGGCGACCCTGTTCGACAATTTTTAGGACATCTTTTCGCCTTGCCGATGCCATTGCGCCGTCAACACCGGATACCCCGACCGCCGCCACCCCTCCCACACGTTGAAGCTGGGCGGTCAAGCGTGTGTTTAAAGCGCGCGACGCCATAATAAAAATATCCAGCATTTCCCGATCCGTATAACGCGTTTGATACCCAGACACCGACGTGACCAGACGGAGGGGGCGTCCCAACGCCCCGGCCAATTCATTCGTGGCATCGGAGGCTCCGTGGACGAGGATTACCGGTTTTCCCTCCGCCACCAATCGCCCAATATCCCCGGCCAAGGCCTCATACGCGATCCCCGCACCGCCGCCAATCTTTACCACCAGCACCGTCATCCCTCCTTATGGGTGTAAACCGATCCAATCCAATCCGGCATCTTCTTCCAACCCCAGCATCAGATTCATCGCTTGGACACCGTTTCCCGCCGCGCCTTTGACCAGATTATCCAATGCCGACATCACCACTACCCGACGTGCGTGAGGATCGATCTCAAACCCCACTTCACAAACGTTGGTACCCGAAAGCAATTTCGGCTCTGGATAACGATAAAGCCCGCGGCGCTCTTTGACGATTCGAACGAACGGTTCCCCATCATAGGCGGATCGGAAGATCGCCCACAGATCCCGATCGCCAACTGTCTCCGGCAAAGGGCAATGTGCGGTTACCAAAACGCCCCGCACCAACTCCACGGCGGTGGCAGAAAGCAAAACGTCCGAAACCCGAAGCGGCTCATCCCTAATCTGTCCCAGTTGTTCCACAATTTCCGCCGTATGGCGGTGGCCCGTCGGGGCAAAAGAGCGGAGGACGCCCTGGCGTTCGGGGTGATGGGTTGAAGCTTTAGGACGAACCCCTGCCGCGCTCGAACCCACCTTGGCTTCCATCACGATAGGGCCGGCACCCAACCAACCGGCCTTGGCCAAGGGTAGTAAACCCAAGATGGCGGCGGTGGCCAGGCATCCCGCCCCCGAAACCCGAGTCGCCTCACGAATGCGCTCACGATTTAATTCCGGGAGCCCGTAGACGTAACCCGCTGAATCCCCGTCCTTTTCACCATAGAACATGGCACGAAGGGTGGGATCCGAAATGCGGTGATCGGCACTTAGGTCCACCCACCGATCCGCCATGCCCTTCAGGAGATCCCGATGGGACGCGAACGCCCCGTGAGGCAAAGCCGAAAACATAAAATCGGCGGGGGATAGGTCATCTAAATCGACGAAACGAAGGGTCGTGTGCCCTCGCAGGTTCGGGTGAACACCGCTCACATAACGACCCCGTTGCGAGCGCGAAATCACCTGGGTGACGGTAAGGTCAGGGTGTTTGAGCAAAAGACGGATGAGTTCACCCCCGACATAGCCCGACCCTCCGAGTACACTAACGCTAAATCGCCCGGATCGAGGCATCTTGCTCCTCCACCGCCCCTCGTCGGGTTTGAAGCACATATTCCACCATTTTTGCCGGCAGATCCACACCGGTCGGGCGGATGGAATGACGAAACTCCATGGTATGATTGATTTCATTGACCAAAAGACCCCGATGGGATTCCAAAACATCAACGGCCAAAAGACCGCCCCCGAAAGCCGCCGCCGCGCGACGACTAAGACGATAAAGATCATCGGTCAATGGACAATTCTCGGCGCGACCGCCCCGGGCGGTATTGGTGACCCAATGCGGGGAATGCCGGTAGATCGCCGCCACGGGGGTTTCACCGATCACAAACACCCGAATATCGCGATCTGGCTTTTCAATGTACGTTTGAATATAGAACACCGAATGGGCGGGCGACCCCAGGGTCGCTTTGTGCTCAAGCAACGCCTCGGCCGCGCTCCGATCATTTATCTTCGCCAGTAATCGTCCCCAGGACCCCACCGGCGGTTTTAAAACCACCGGATATCCCAGTTCTTCGATCGCCACCAAGGCCTGATCCGGCGTCAGCGCCACCCGGGTTTCGGGGACGGGGAGTCCCGCCGCACTCAATGCCAAGGTGGTGCTGATTTTGTCCCCGGTCCGCCGGATGACATCGTGCGAATTGACGCTAGGAATACCCCAGTGGGTCAAAATCTCGCTGACCCGAAGTGCCTGAGAGTGGGAAATCGATCGAATCCAGGCCACCTCGTGGTCCCACCTCTTCTCCCCAGCGGTAGCGCCTAAGGCGAAGGTGACATGACGCTCATCAATGCGCTCATAAGGCACCCCGCGGTCCTTCAACGCTGCCATCAAAAGTTTCTCTTCGACCCGAATCCGCGAGCAAATGAACGCGATACCCCGCGTCATAGCGGATCACTCTCCCCAATCTTCTTCGACCTCAGGCGCCAATTCGATTGTGAGGGGATCGACCCCCATAATTTCCAATTCCGCCCCGCATTCGATGCAGGGAATCAATTCGCCCACCATGACATCGTCTAGGGTCAACGTGGCGGCACACTCCGGGCATTCGCATTGTCGTTGCATTTCAATTCCTCCTCTTTTGGATTTCCGACATAAAGAAATCGTCGAGGGACATTTTCTTCCCCCGACGATTGATCGTCGGTTATATCCTCACTGTCCCCGGTGAGATAGCGCTTCACCGGAACGCTTTCGCCTTCCGGTGACAGTCCTGCAGTTCTTAACTGCAGACCCAGCCGCCGCCCGTTGGCCGGACATCGGCTTCGGCGAATCTCCCTTTCCCCCGGTTTCATCACTGCCTTGCTCCACCGAAGTACTGATGAGGCTTCGCACCTCTACCCCACTCCCAAGAAGAAGTGAGGCATTACGTATTGGATTTTTGAACTGCTGTCACGTTACCACCTCCTGCATAAAAAGTCAAAACCCCATCCATAAAATACATAACACCCGGTTTGCCTCTCTTCTCATGGCTCGTTTTAGCATCGACCCCATGGCATGGGCTGCTTCACTCTCATCCGCTGATTTCTCGCATCATGCTGAGGCGTCAATTGAAAGACCCATTCACCGGGCCATCCGCTTTGGCCTCACGCACTAAAAAGGCGGGGTATTTCCCGACGCATTTTGTCCGTAATGGGATCATATTGGCAAACCTTCTCGACTTCCTTCGTGATCATACGCCTTTAGGCGACGAAAACTGAATGATTTGCTCAAATCCCCCTTGACAAGCCGAGGGTTTTTGCGCAAGCTACATAAAAACCCAACGCGTTGAAGGGGAATAGTACAACGACTGCAGCGCCAGAGACGGGGACTCACCGGCTGAGAGGTCCCCACCGTCACGCATCGTTCGAACCCGCCCTGGAGTTGTCGGAGTGAACTCTGACCGTCCTTCCTCGTTACGGATTTAAGCGGGCATTTCTTTTTATAGTATGCCAAATAAGGTGGTACCGCGGATCGCGACCTTTTCGTCCTTAAAGCGAAAGGTCGTTTTTTGTGTCTTAAGACCCAGTAACGGTATCACCTTGGAGGGAAATAAGATGGAACGACAACGCATCGTCGTCAAGATCGGGAGCAGTTCCCTGACGCACCCGGATGGCGCCTTGAGTCACGATAAGATCCGACACTGGGCCCAAGCGATCGCCCGTTTGCGACAATCGGGCCATTCGGTCATTTTGATTTCATCCGGGGCCGTCGCCGCCGGTTTTCGCGGGCTGGGCTATCCAAATTGGCCCGAAATGATTCCGGCCAAACAGGCATCCGCTGCCGTGGGACAAAGCCTTCTCATGCAGGCTTGGGCGGATCAATTCGATCAGCACCAGATTACCACCGCCCAGCTATTGTTGACCCGCGAGGATTTTTCCGATCGCACCCGCTATCAAAATGCCCACGCCACCCTAACCGAACTCCTCGGCCGGGGGGCGCTTCCCATCATCAATGAAAACGACTCCGTCAGCATTGCCGAACTCACCTTCGGCGATAACGATATGCTCTCGGCCTTAGTCAGCGGGCTGATGCATGCCGATATGCTAATGATTATGACCGATATTAACGGACTGTACGATGCCGACCCCCGGGAAAACCCCAACGCCTATCGCTATCCTTATCTCCCCCGGCTCCCGGATCGCTTGATCGAAAAGGCAACATCGTCCGGTTCACGGGTGGGCACCGGGGGAATGCGTTCCAAGGTAGAGGCCGCCCAGACGGCCCTCTCCTTAGGGGTCCGTGTGTTTATCGGTACCGGCCAAGAGAACGATGCGCTAATCGCAATTCTTACCGGACGCGGTGATGGGACCTATATCGGATCCAAATTGAATACGGTAAAAGCCCGGAAACAATGGATCGGGCTTCATTCGAAAAGTGCCGGCCATCTGGTCATCGACCCCGGCGCCGAGCATGCCCTTTTAAAAGGGGGAAAGAGTCTGCTCCCGGTCGGGGTTTTGGCGGCCCACGGAACCTTTCAGTCTGGGGACGTGGTGGAGGTCCTCAACACGGCCGGCCAGCGAATCGGCAAGGGGATCGTCGGATTTTCCGCCCTTCAGTTGAACCAAATCAAAGGACGCTCAACCGCCGATATTCGCCTCCCCAACATGCCGGATCACGAGGAGGTCATTCATCGCGACGACTGGGTGGCTTTAGAAAAGGAGATGATGTCATGAGTGAGGTCTTGATCAAAGCCCAACAGGCACAAACGGCGGCCCGCACCTTAGCCCTGGCGTCCGCCGAACAAAAGAACACCGCGCTTTTTGCCATCGCGAAGACACTGATGAACCGTACACCCCTGATCCTCGAAGCAAATGCGGACGATCTCGACCGGGGACAAAAAGCGGGAATGACCGAAGCGCTGCTGGACCGCCTTCGCCTGAGCGAGGAACGTCTCAAGGGGATCGCCGTGGGACTGGAAGAATTGATGGCGCTGCCCGATCCCATCGGCACCCTTCAAGAAACCATCCGACGCCCCAATGGCCTGACGATCCAAAAAGTTAAAGTCCCCTTGGGTGTGGTGGGCATCATCTACGAGGCCCGCCCCAATGTAACCGTGGACGCGGCCGGGCTCTGCCTAAAAACCGGCAATGCGGTGCTCCTTCGCGGGAGTTCGTCGGCCCTGGCATCGAATCGCGCCTTGACCCAAGCCATTCAAGCGGGATTAGAGGAAACCGGGCTTCCCACGCACGGTGTGCAGCTCATCGAAGACGGCCACCGCCGTCGTGCAGCCGAGCTTTTCCGGTTGGATGACTACTTGGACGTTCTCATTCCGCGCGGCGGCCATCAATTGATCCAGGCCGTCAAACAAAACGCCTCCGTGCCGGTCCTTGAAACCGGCGTCGGCAACTGCCATATTTTCATCGATGGCTCCGCCAACTATGAAACCGCGAAAAACATCGTTTTGAACGCCAAAACCCAACGGCCCTCCGTATGTAATGCGGTGGAGACCCTGTTGGTTCATGAAGATTGGGCGGACCACCATCTTTCCTCTTTACTCGACGCGCTCAAGGAGTCCGGGGTCGAGCTCCGCGGCGATGCTCGAGCCCGGACCCATGATGAAACGATATCGCAGGCGGTGGAGGACGATTGGCACGCCGAGTATCTGGCGCTCATTCTCGCGGTGAAGGTGGTCCGTTCCCTCGAGGAGGCCATCGACCATATCACCACTTACGGCACCCAACACTCAGAAGCCATCATCACTGAGAATGCCGAACATGCCAAGCGTTTTTTCCAAGGGGTCGATGCCGCCTGCCTTTACCATAATGCCTCAACTCGCTTCACCGATGGCTATGAATTCGGTTTTGGCGCCGAGATTGGTATCAGCACGCAAAAACTCCATGCCCGCGGGCCCATGGGACTTTCAGCACTCACCACGAGCAAGTATCTCGTCTTAGGCAACGGTCAAATACGGGATTGAGAGGAGGTCCAAAAATGAACAAAAAACCAACCATCACATTTGTCGGTGCCGGCGCCATCGCCGAAGCAATCATCAGTGGGCTGGTGGGCAAAGGGGTGATGGATCCGTCCCAGATCATCGTGACCAACCGGTCCAACGAAAAGCGCCTGCGCGCGCTTTGTCAGACCTATCAGGTCAGAAGCGAAGAACATCCGAGCACCGGCGTTCGAGGTGCCGATATTATTGTCTTAGCCTTTAAACCCAGTGATGTCACCGATGCCATCCATTCAATCAAAGATCAAACCGATCCCTCCCAGGTGTTCGTGTCCGTGGTGGCCGGAGTCCCCACCGACACCATCACCCGGCTCCTCGGGCATGCGGCACCGATCATCCGCACCATGCCGAACACCGGCGCTGCCGTGGGTGCTTCGGCCACCGCGCTCAGTCTTGGCGTTCACGCCACCGGCCGGCACCTAGAGATCGCATGTTCACTGCTCAAAACCATTGGACGCGTCACCATCGTCGAAGAAAAGGATCTCGATGCGGTCACCGGACTCTCCGGAAGCGGTCCGGCCTATATCTATTATCTGGTGGAAGCCATGGAAACCGCCGCCGAGCACATCGGGTTGAACCCGGTCGTCGCCAAGGAATTAATTCTACAAACCATCATTGGGGCCGCTTTGACGCTCCGCGCTTCACCGGAGGATCCCGCCTGCCATTACCGTCGCGTTATGAGTCCCGGTGGGACCACCGAAGCCGGCTTTGCCGTCCTCGAAGACTATCGTTTCCAAGAAGCGGTCGCCGCCTGCATCGAACGGGCCACCGAACGCTCCCGCGAAATGGGGGCGGTGTTTGAACACGTTCGTTAGAATCAGCGCGCCCATTACCGAAAGCCGTCCGTCCGAGGCCGTCGGACTCCCGACGACCTCGGTTCCGGGGTGGCCAACCCAAGCATCAAAGAGCACACGGGGACGAAGTCGCTCCCTAGCCGGATCAGCGCTTCCGAAGCACCCGACCCGGACGTTCACCCGTATGCGTTTCCTCCACGATCACCGGTACACCATTAACGAAGACCTGTTCGATTCCAATGGGGTATTGTTTGGGATTTTCAAACGTGGCGCGATCCGCCACCCGCTCGGCATCAAAAAGGACCAGGTCCGCCCAGTGACCGGGTTGCAATAACCCGCGGTCGCCCAGACCCAATCGAACCGCCGGCATGCCGGTCATTTTATGAATCGCCTGTTCTAAGGTGAGAATGTTTTGCTCTCGGGTGTAGCGCCCCAAGACCCGCGGGAAGGTGCCAAAATATCGGGGGTGGGGATGCCCTTTTGATGTGGGGCCGTCAATCGCCACCGCACGACCATCCGAGGCAATCAGCACGCTCGGATCCGCCATAATTGCCGCCACATCTTCTTCTTGCATAACAAAACAGACGAAGGCTGCATCCGCTTCTCGCAATAGTTCAAGCGCCGTCACGTCGGCCGCTTCACCTCGGGCCGCCGCCACCTCCGAAAGGCGCTGTCCCTCCAGGCGAGCATCGGGTGGGTAGCCGGCAATCATCAGGCGCTCGGCACCGCCCCGGCGCTCGAGACTCTCACGCACCCCCTCGAGAAGATCCGGGCGCACGGATGGGTCATCAATTCGTCCAATCAATGCCTCCCGACCGCCTTCTTGCGCCCATCGGGGAATCAAAGCACCGGTGATGCTCGAACCCGACGCCGTATAGGGATATTGGTCCGCCAGTACATCCAAGCCCTCGGCGCGCGCATTCTCCAGGCGCTCGAGCAAAGCGGGCGCCTGACCCCATACGCCGGGACCGAGCGCCTTGAGATGGGACACCTGAGTGCGAACACCCGATCGCTCCCCAATGGTGAGCGCTTCTTCTAAAGCTGCCATTAGGCCGACGGAATAAGTGGATTCGTCGCGAAGGTGTACCGAGTGAATCCCATCATAAGCCGCAACTTCTTTGGCGAGGGCGACGACCTCGTCGGTCTCCGCATAACTGCCCGGCGCATAATACAATCCGCTCGACATGCCAAATGCCCCCTGGGCCATGGCATTTTGCACATAACAGCGCATCTTGCGAAGTTCATCCGCTGAGGGAGCCCCGGGGTCAAAACCCATGACGGCGGCCCGAACCGCCCCCTGCCCCACCAGGGCGGCCACATTCGGACTCACGCCTTGTTTCGCTATATATTCGAAGTATTCATCGAGCGAACACCAGGGAAGCGATCCAGTACCGCCCACACGGTGAAATTCGTCTTCCGCCACCGTGCGGCACTCTCCTTCGAGGGGAATGGCCCACCCACCACAGTTACCGATGACCTCCGTGGTGACCCCTTGGCGAACTTTGCTTTCGCCCCGAGGATCCACAAACAAAGAGAAGTCGCTGTGGGTGTGGAGATCGATAAACCCGGGGGCTAGTACCCGCCCCTGCCCCACTTCTTCCCGTTTGCCCGGTCCCAAATCTGAACCCACCGCCGCAATCTTGCCATCCGAAATCCCCACATCCGATTGAAAGCGCGGCTGACCGGTACCATCTACCACCGTGACATCACGAAATACCCGATCAAACATCGTCTTGCTCCCTTCCCTAAAGCGCATTCCGAAGCGACTGCGTGGCTTTTGTCGTATCCCAAACCGCTCTGGCTAACCTTTCGACGCTATCGTTTGCCTTTGGGTCCGATGCCGCCGGCGACTGGACCGAAACACCGAAATGTCCCATCCCCAAAGGTGAGGAATCGCCCACCAGGATCATTCCGTGGATCAACATGATATCGAAAATTGCGCGCAGGGTGGTTTCCTGGCCGCCGAAACGGCCACCTCCACTGGTGACGGCAGCCCCCACGGTATATAAGAGCGCTTTTTCTCCTCGGAGTTTTCGGGTAAAATCCCAAAACGCCTTCAAGGGACCGGATACCGTGCCAAAATAGACGGGAGAGCCGACCACGATCGCATCCGCCACTTTGAGACGGGATAAGGCCTTCTCCAGGGTCGTGCCATCGTAACAAACACCCTCGCACCGCTCACTACAGTGAATACAAAATGGTGTGTCGCATGTCTTTAAGACTGAGCATACATTCATCGAATCGGTCGTTGCACCCCACTCTTCTAATTTCGTTCTTACTTGACTTAAAAGATGGGCCGTGTCCCCGTTTTCTCTTGGACTCCCATTTAACAGTAGGACCTTCACCGACATCGCTCCCTTCCGCTCTTTCCTTCTTTCCCTGATGACCGCCTCATCTCCTTTGCCATGCAGACGAAGGCCCCTCCCTATGATGTCTGACCAATATATTGATTTCGAAGACCCTGTGAAAACCTTCGATCCCCGAAAGAAAAAGATACCCTAGAAACCTGAAAATTACCTCAGGACGAACCGATATCAACACTAGGGGGATGTGCAGGAGGGAT
>SLMV01000070.1 GCA_007133365.1 Clostridia bacterium | reverse complement strand
CGGGGTCCGATGGAATATGAAATTCATAGTGGCCAGGGTTCCTTGGTTGACAATCCGGCCTGGCGCCTCGTCGAAGCCCTGAACTGTCTAGTGGCGGACAATGGGAATCGTGTGTTGGTGGACGGGTTTTACGAGGATTGTCTCCCCCCGGATGAAGAACAGCAACAGCTCATTCGGGATCTTGCCAAAATTTGGGATGAGGCGGCGCATAAACGCCAATATGGTGTCGAACGTTTCATCGATGATTGCTCCGGTCGAAAAGCGCTCGAACGGATGATGTTTGAGCCAACCCTGGGGATTCGGGGTTATTATGCCGGCGATGCCCGGGAGGGAGATGTGACGGTATCGAAAGCGATCGTTCCCCATCGCGCCGTCTGCAAACTCAATGTGGGACTGGTCCCGAATCAGGATAAGGCGGATCTGGCCCAAAAGATCCGGACCCACCTGGATCAAAACGGGTATGAAGATATCGAGATGCGGCTTCGTCCCGGAACGACCAGCGAGCCGGGCACCTGGGGCCGGGCTCGAGTTGACGACGCCATCGTCCGAGCATTGATCAATACCTATGATGCGCTGGGGATGGACCGGGAGATCTGGCCCCGAAGTGCGGGGGGATGGCCCGGGCACCTCTTTCAAAAATATCTCGGCGTCTCCTTTATTTCAGGGGGTGCGGGACACGGAGGCGGGCAGCATTCTCCCAACGAGTATCTGGTCATTGATGGCACGGATACGGTTCGTGGCCTTGCGGATCTTGAAAAATCGTATGTACGGTTGTTATTTGAATACGCTAACCTCACGGAAAGGGATGAGTGAACAATGACGAAAACCGTTACCCAGTTCGACGATTTCGCGCTTGAAAAGATGGCCTTGACCAAACTTCCAGCGTTGTGTTTTGCCTTGATCCAAGAGGGCGACGTGGTCCACCAAAAGACCATGGGGTTTCGGGATTTGAAAACCCGGGAATCGCCCACACCGAAAACCCTGATGGGACTCGGAAGCGTTACCAAAGTCTTTACCAGCTTGGCCATCATGCAGCTTCATGAACGCGGCCAGCTCGATATCGGGGATCGGGTGAGCCAACATGTTGCCCTACCGTTTTCCGAAGATCTCGACATCCGGATTTGGCATCTTTTGACGCATAGCAGCGGGCTTCCCGGCCTGGGTTTTTCCGAGTCGAAATTATCAGCGCGCTGGTTCATGCACGGTTTCCCGGTGAACTCGCTTGAGGATTTGCTCACGTTTATGCAGGGGGCCGAAGATTGGATACAGACATCGCCTGGAGCGCGGTGGTTTTATCTAAACGAAGGCTATATTTTACTCGGTGCTATCATTGAAAAGGTGACCGGGCAACGCTATGCCGATTATGTGACGGAGCACATTTTAAAACCTGCCGGAATGGATCGTACCTATTATGACCGAGAAAAGGTGGAAGCGGAACGCGATGTGGCCACGCAGTATATGCTGGATCGCGATAACAACTATTTGCTCGGTGCCAATTTGTATGGCAATATCCCCGCCGCGGGCGGTCTGGTGAGCAATCTTGAGGACATGGTGACGTTTACCAAGATGTTCATCGGCCAGGGAAGCGCGCCCAACGATACGAGCATCATTACGCCGGAAACGCTTGGAAGCATGCGCGAGCCTCAGGTGAAGTTGCCCCAGGCGCAAGCGCCGGAGTTCGGCGAGGGGGACGAAGCCTATCATCAAAGCTATGGATTTCACGTGACGGAGAATTTCTTTGGGCAGACGGTGGTTGGACATGGAGGCGGTGTCATGGGAGGTACCACCTACATGGCGTTCATTCCAGAGAAGAATGCCGGCGTCGTCCTCTTATCCAACGGTCACGGCTATCCCATGGCGCAACTGGCCATGTACGGTCTGAGCCTTTTGCTGGGCGAGGATCCGGAGGAACTCCCTTTTATGCGAAGCGAAGGCATGCTCGGAGAATTGGTCGGATCTTACGAGAGTTTTCGTGGCACCATGGCGGCAAGCGTTCACAAAAACGGCGATTTCTTGGAACTTCGTATGCACTTTAAGCATGAGACTCGGGTAACGCCGCTGGTACCCTTCAATCTCGGGGAACGCAAGCGCATCTTTTTGACCTTCAGTGGCGCCCGGCGCCGGATGGTGGAGTTTCGCATCACCGGTGATACGGTCGAGCTCATCTCGGATCGGTACAAGTTCCGACGCCGACAGTAAGGGGTGGCCCTCCGGACATGTCTGGAGGGCCTTTCTTCAGTTCGTCTTACAAGAACATGCCGATTAAAGGCATCTTTTCTTAAATCGCGTTAAACGTTCATGGGGGATTGACGATTCCGATCGAAATGAGGATGAGTTATTATCAGAATGGAAATACATGGATAGTTACCGGTACGGATAATCGATAAGCCGCCATATGACAAAAATGAAGCAAGACGAAACGGATGGGTTTTTCTGAAGAAAGTACGGGTCAAATGAAAGATAGCCGAAACCGGCGAGTCGTACATATCTCGGCCGTTGTTGTTCTTTATGTCGCGGCGTACCTGAGTTATCGAATTGTTTTTGATGTCAGCGGACTTTTTCCCATCTACACACCGGGCTGGACGGGGAGGCATTTCTTTTGGCTTGCTGCGGTGAGCTCGACGTTGCCCGCTTTGTTCGGTTGGATCCGGTTTCCCTATATCACGTTTGCCGGGTTTGTATTGGGTAATATAGCCGGAGAATTATTCGGTGGGTTCCGATCCGATATTCCCCCCGAATATCGCCATTACGGATGGTTGATTGCCATTATCGTATTTTTGTTTTCTTGTGCCGTTGGAGCGTATATCGAACATCGATTTAAACTCCGGGCGGGACCTGATAAATGAGAAGGGGTGGACTTGGCAGTGAATTCTGCGTGGGTTGGATCGCGCGGACGTTAATCCACCAAAAGCGGACCTAGGGGAAAGACCGGTCGGGCGAAACCCGGTTTTGTCCAAAATCAGCAATGCACGTTAACAAGGTCGTTCTCAAAAAATCGGATGGAATTTGTGTTTTTTTGTCGAGTCCATTATGCTTTGGGATTGATAGGGTGCGACATGCCCACCAAATGCATGAATCGCTTGATATCCGGCGGTTGCCCTGACGGCTCTATAAGGTTTTGGTGGCGGGGCAGTGGGTGGGTGAGGGTCGATCCGATTCATTGGGGTACGAATGAAAGTCTATTGATATATGAGGTGAAAGGACTTGGCAAAGAACATCATCATCGTGGAATCCCCGGCCAAAGCGCGAACCATTGAGCGGTATCTGGGACGAGGATATAAGGTGGCCGCTTCGATGGGACACGTACGGGATCTGCCGAAATCAAAGTTGGGAGTGGACATCGAAGACGATTTTCAACCCAAGTATGTGACCATCCGCGGAAAAGGAAAAATATTGGACGAACTTCGCGGTCTGGTCAAATCGGCCGATAATGTCTATTTGGCCATGGACCCGGATCGCGAGGGGGAGGCGATTGCCTGGCATCTTACGCATGCTCTGAATCTTGATGACGGCGATGCCATCCGCATCGCGTTCAATGAAATCACCGAACGGGTGATCAAGCGCTCCGTTGAGCAGCCCCGGTCGATCAAACAACCGTTGGTGGATGCGCAGCAGGCCCGACGGATTCTTGACCGCTTGGTGGGGTATAAGATCAGTCCGCTGCTGTGGCGAAAGATTCGCTATGGTCTGTCCGCCGGTCGCGTGCAATCGAGTGCCGTGCGGATGATTGTGGATCGGGAGCGAGAGCGAGAGGCGTTTGTTCCCAGAGAATATTGGACACTGGGTGCGGTTTTTGAAACGCAGGCCAACGAGCAGTTTGAGGGACAATTGAGCAAGTGGCGAGAATCCGAGCCGGACATACCCGATAAGGCGACCATGGACCAGGTGCTCGAAGGATTGCCGCGGGATCGTTATCAGGTGGCGAAGGTGGAAACCAAAAAGACCAAGCGGTATCCCAGTGCCGCCTTTACTACCAGTTCCCTTCAACAGGAAGCGTCCCGACGCTTGGGGATGCGGGCGAGCAGCACCATGCGAACGGCCCAGCAACTTTACGAGGGGCTTCCGATCTCCGGAAAGAGCGAGCATACCGGACTCATCACATATATGCGAACCGATGCGAGCCGCGTATCGGAAGAAGCCGTGGATGAAGCAAAGGCGTACATTAAAGAAATGTACGGCGCTAAGTATTCCGACCCCCGAAAGCAAAGAGGCAAAGCCAAAGCGGCGTCCCAGGACGCACACGAGGCCATACGCCCGACCGATGTCACCCTGACCCCGGGACGGATCAAAAAGGATCTCAATCGTTCTCAGTTTCGCCTTTATAAACTCATCTGGGAGCGGTTTTTGGCGAGTCAGATGAAGCCGGCCCGTTTCGACGAAACCACCTTGACCCTCCAAAGCGATGATTACGAATTCGAGGCCCGGGGCAAGATCATGCGCTTTCCCGGATTCATGGTACTCAGTAACAAGGGGCAACCCGAGGATGACGAACTTTTGCCCGAGGTGAAAAAGGACGATGACGTGACCTTGGTCGAGTTTATGCCCAAGCAAAATTTCACCAAACCCAAAGCACGGTATACTGAGGCGAGTTTGGTCCGTGCGTTGGAGGATGCCGGCATTGGTCGGCCGAGCACATATGCGCCCATTATCGAGACCATCCAAAAACGCGGATATGTCGAAATCGAATCCAAACATTTTCAGCCGACGGAACTCGGTTTGCTCGTCAACGATCTTTTGGAAAACTATTTCGCCGATATCGTGGATCTCAATTTCACCGCTTCGGTGGAAAAACGCCTCGACGCGATCGAGGAAGGGAAACTCGAATGGCGACAGGTCGTCCGGGAGTTTTGGGAATCCCTTGCAGCCGATCTCGAACGAGCGGAAGACGAGATTGAAGATGCTCCCAATCCGATCTGTGAAGAATGCGGAAAAGAAATGGAAATCAAACAAGGGCGGTTCGGCAAGTTTTTTGCGTGCACCGGTTATCCCGAATGCCGCAACACCAAACCGCTCGAAGAACAAAACAATCAAGAAACAGAAGAGGAAACGGATGAGGTTTGCGAAAAGTGCGGGCGGAGGATGGTCATCAAACACGGCCGGTACGGGAAATTCATCGCGTGTCCCGGTTATCCGGAATGTCAAAACACCAAGCCCTATGTGGTGAAGACGGGCGCGGAATGTCCGGAGTGTGGGGGGGAAGTGGTCAAGCGGTGGAGCAAAAAGGGGCGCGTTTTTTACGGCTGCGATCAATTCCCCGACTGTCGCTTTGTCGTATGGAACAAGCCGACGGATCAGCATTGTGAGGACTGTGGGGCCTTTTTGGTTAATAAACGCTCCAAGAAAAAGGGCGAATATTTAAAATGTAGCAATGATCAATGCGGACGGGAGTATTTGCCCGCCGAAGGTCTCGAATCCACCTAGCATGTCGAGGGGGTGCGCGCGTGCCGACGCTTGAAGAGGGCATCAAGGAATTTCTACAGCACCTTGAACTCGAGAAAGGATATTCGCCGCATACCGTGCGAGCGTACGCCACGGACTTAAACCATATGGCCGCCCATTTTGCGTCGAACTGGCGACCCTTGACCCTGTCCGATCTCAACCGCCTCGATGTCCGTGATCTTCGCGCCTATTTATCCCATCTGGTGGCATCCGGGTTATCGCGTCAATCGATCACCCGGAAGGTGGTCAGCCTACGCTCGTTCCTTCGTTATCTCCGGGGGGAATTGGGTATCTCGGATCAACTGCTCACCTACTTATCACCCCCCAAAGCGCCCGCGCGTCTCCCGCGTTTTTTTTACCGAGATGAAGTGGAACATTTGCTCGAACAACCCTCGAAGGAGACGCCGGAGGGGCTGCGTGACCGGGCCATGATGGAATTGCTCTACGCGTCGGGCATCCGAGTGGCGGAGTTGGTGGGGCTGAATGTGGACGGACTCGATCTAAGCGAGGGAATCGCGCGAGTCGTTGGAAAAGGCAACCGGGAACGCGTGGTGCCAATCGGCCGATATGCCCGAGAGGCGTTGCAATCGTACCTTCGCTGGGGGCGGCCGATTCTAGCCGGGCGAGGAGAAAAGCAAGGCGCTGCTCCGGGAGGAGCGTTGTTCTTAAATCATCGCGGCGGGCGCTTGACGGATCGCGGTGTTCGGTGGGTGATCAAGAAATATCTGCGAGAACGTGCTTTATCGGGGAGCCCCCATACCTTCCGACACTCCTTCGCCACCCACTTGTTAGACGGCGGTGCCGACCTTCGAAGCGTGCAGATGATGCTCGGCCATGTCAATTTATCGACGACCGGAATATATACGCACGTGAGTCAAGCGCATTTACGGCGCATCTATAACCAGACCCATCCGCGCGCAGGAAGACGCGGCGAAAAAGAGGAGGAGTAAGATGTTAAAAGGGACGACCATCGTTGGCGTGCAAGGCGCGAATGAAGTGGCCCTGGCCGGTGATGGACAGGTGACGCTAGGAAATGGCCTCATCATGAAAAGCACGGCACGAAAGATTCGCCGTCTGTACCATGATCAGGTTCTGGCCGGGTTTGCCGGTTCGGTTGCGGATGCGATGACATTGTTCGAAAAGTTTGAGGGACGTATTGACGAATACCGAGGCAATTTGCCCCGGGCCGCGGTGGAACTGGCCAAGGAATGGCGAACGGATCGGGTGCTCCGGCGATTGGAAGCCCTCTTAATTGTCGCGGATGCCTCTCATCTTTTGGTGGTGTCCGGCGCGGGCGAAGTGATCGAACCGGATGAGGGTGTGACCGCGGTGGGGTCCGGTGCCGGATATGCCCTGGCGGCGGCCCGCGTATTGTCGCGGCACACGCCAATGACCCCGTCCGATATCGCCCGGGCGGCGCTAGAGGCGGCGGCAGAGATTTGCATTTACACCAACACCCATATTGCGGTGGAATCCTTGGACCGTGACACCCAATGATGAAGGAGGGACACGATTGTGGATGAATTGACACCGAAAAAGATTGTCGAGGCGCTTGACGCCCATATTGTGGGGCAACGAAACGCAAAACGCTCGGTGGCGGTCGCGCTCCGTAACCGTTATCGCCGAAGCCAGCTGTCAGAAGCACTTCGTGAGGAAATTCTTCCCAAAAATATTCTCATGATTGGCCCAACGGGGGTGGGAAAGACTGAAATTGCCCGGCGATTGTCGCGTTTGGTCAAGGCCCCCTTCATTAAAGTCGAAGCGACCAAATTTACCGAAGTCGGATATGTTGGGCGGGATGTCGAGTCCATCATACGTGACATCGTTGATGGTGCCGTGCGGATGGTCCAGTCGGAGGCCATGGCCCGGGTTCAGTCCGAGGCCAAGCGGGCTGCCAGGCGACGTATTTTGGACCTTCTGGTTTCGGCCGAGAGTTCACGACAAGAGCGTTATTCCGAACGCTCCGAAAGACGTGAAATGACCACGGTCACTGATGAGGAGGTATCCGCCCAACAAGCGGAGCGCCAACGCCGCCGTGAGCATCGCCGGGAGCTGGCACGAAAACTTGATGCCGGTGAACTGGACGATGAAATGATTGAAATGGAGGTGGAAGACCCTTCTCCCTCCATGATCGAAGTGTTCAGTGGGAGTGGTGTGGAGGAACTCGGGTTTAATATGCAGGATATGCTAGGCAATCTTTTCCCTTCGCGTCGGACCAAGAAGCGCATGCCCGTTTCGGAGGCGCGCCGGATTCTGGAATCGGAAGAGGCACAAAAGCTCATTGATATGGATCAAGTGACCCGCGAAGCGGTGGAGCGGGCCGAAAATGATGGCATCATCTTTTTGGATGAACTGGATAAGGTGGCCGGTACCAAGGGGGGTGGCAGTGGGCCGGACGTTTCACGAGAAGGCGTGCAACGCGATATATTGCCGATCGTGGAAGGCACGACGGTCATGACCAAGCACGGCCCGGTAAAGAGCGATCATATGCTTTTCATTGCCGCGGGCGCCTTTCATACCAACAAGCCGGCCGATTTGATTCCGGAACTCCAGGGACGTTTTCCGGTGCGGGTCGAATTGGATGCCCTTGATCAGGAGGATCTCCGACGCATCTTGGTGGAACCGCGCCATTCGCTGACGGATCAATATCACGAACTGCTTCAGGTTGACGGCGTGACGCTTTTGTTTACCGACGACGGTTTGGATGCCATTGCCGAGATTGCCGAAGAGGTCAATAATCAGACCGAAAATATTGGTGCTCGACGGCTGCACACCATCATGGAAAAGCTGCTTCAGGACATCGCCTTTTCGGCACCGGATGATACCGTGCCTCGAATCAGCGTGGATCGTCATTATGTGGAAAAGACCCTGGCCTCTATCGTATCGGACCGAGACCTAAGCCGATACATCCTATAGCGTCAAAAGGCATGACCTTTGTGAAATCCTCGCGCCTTGGCGCGGGCCACCGGTAAAACCATGAGTCTAGGGCCGTGACGAAACAATTAGCGTCCCGACTTGTGGTTTTCGGCCGGTTTCCGTTTTAGTTTGAGACCGCACACGCTCTTTCCGTGGATTTAATCCCAGTGTTCCTCATTGTTATTTTATATTCTAAAAATTTATTTCAGATACTTGCAGGAATGCGGCGCTTTCTGTAGAATCTGTGGTATCAGACGCAAAATGCTACATGTGTCTCGGCCGAATGGGTAACCGATTGCTCCCATTCCCAGAAATACATTATGTTGCAGTAGCCTGTTCCCGAAAAGGGCAGCTCTTGGCGAAAGCGAGAGTCGCAAAGCTTAAGACCTATAGCGCAAGTGCGCCACGGTCGCTTAAGCTACCGAAGAACAGTTTTTGTTGTGTCCTTTTTCAGGATGCACCCACCTTTTCCCCACCGGTCTTCTGCAGCCGACTCAAACGAAAACGAGTAGGGGGATTTCCATGAGCCCGATGTCAGTCAATGTCAATCTTGAAACGGCGCGGCAAGCTTTGCGGGGACTTTGGGCCCGCCAATCGGTCATCTCCGACAATATTGCCAATATCAACACGCCCGGTTATCGGACCAAGCACCTCGACTTCGATGCCTACATGGCCCAAGCATCGAACGAGGGAGCGACCCTGCCGACGGAGCATATCCAAAGTGATGGCCGCAGGCGAATGCGCTCCGACCAAAACAGCGTCGATCTCGAAGGTGAAATGATTCATCTTATGCAAAACGCACTCCAGTATCGTTCACTCCTTTCTCAGGTTAACCGAAAAATGGACATGTACCACTCGATCGTGCGGCGTTAGGAGAGGTGACACTATGTTTCGTTCTTTAAATATCCCGGGTTCGGCATTGACGGCGGAGCGGTTTCGCATGGACGTCATCGCCAACAACATGGCCAACGCCCAGAGTACCCAAACCCAAGCCGGCGGCCCCTATCAGCGACGTTCCGTCAGTTTGCAGCCGATGGATCCACGCCGTCAAGACTTTCAGCTTCGCTTAAGTGAGCAGCTCGGAGGTTTGCCCCTCGTCGGGGCCTTTGCCGGGGGAGTGCCCGCTGAGGGCGGGGTCGAGGTCGCCTCGGTTCGCCGCGATCCCACGCCACCCGAACTTGACTATGATCCCGAGCATCCCGATGCAGATGAAGATGGTTATGTCGCGTATCCCAACGTCAACGTATTGAAAGAGATGACCGATTTGATGGCGGTCAGTCGGAGTTATCAAGCCAATAGTGCAGTGTTTGATGCCAACAAAAACATGATTATCACGACGACCCAAATGGGTCGATGAGGAGTGAAGCGTTATGCATGAGGGAATTCATTCGTTGACAAATTCTGCGTTTTCAAACGCGGCGCCGGTTCGAGCACCAAGCCCCACCGAAACGAACAACCCAGGAGCCGCCGGTGCTGTCGGATCCAGTTTTGGTCAGATGATGGCCCAGGCGCTTTCGGACCTCAATCAGGTGGAACTGGCCGCCGAGCAGGCCACGCATGATCTCGCCCTAGGCAAGACCGATGACATTTTGGGTGCGGTCATGACCTCGGAGCAGGCCAATTTGGCCATGGGTACGGTACTAAAGGTTCGCCAGGATGCGCTGGATGCGTACGAACAAGTGATGAGGATGTCATTGTGATCGAGGGGGACACGTCGTGACTGGATGGGCGGAGAAATGGAACAACTGGTGGGGCAACGCGCAACCCTGGGAAAAAGCACTGGCAATCGGTGCAATTGCCAGCATCGTTTTGGCGCTTAGTTTAGGCTCGCTTTTGACGACACGATCGGGTCATGATTACGCTCCTTTGTACTCGGATTTGACCCGAGAGGATGCGGCGGCAATCAAAGAATATTTTGATGAACACCGAATCCCCTATGAGGTTTCCCGCGATCATACGTTGCTCGTACCACCGGATCGGGTCCACGAACTTCGACTCGATTTGGCCGCCCTGGGGCTTCCCAGTGGGGGCGTGGTGGGATTCGAATTGATGGAGGAAATGCCGATGGGGGCGACTGATTTCGATCGTCATATCGCTTACATCCGGGCTTTACAAGGTGAGTTGGCCCGCACCATCGAGGGGTTAGATGAGGTGCAGCGTGCCCGTGTGCATATTGTCTTGCCGGAGGAGAGTGCCTTCATCGCCCAACAAGATCCCGCGACGGCCTCTATCTTTTTAGAGATGGCCCAAAGAAGGGAGTTAAGCCAAGAAGGCGTTCGAGGCGTGATGAATTTGGTCGCATCGGGTGTCAAAGGGTTGGAGCCCGAACGGGTGACGGTCGTGGACACTCAGGGAAGCGTGTTATCGGATTTAGCTGAACAGCAGGATGCGCTCACCGGAGGGGCCCAGTCAAATTTGGGTTTGCAATTAGAGTTTCAGTCGGTGATGAAGAATCAAATTCATGCGTTATTAGAACAGGTCGTCGGACCTGGAAATGCGGCGGTGCAGGTCACGGCGGATCTCAATTTTGATCAACGTCAGGTCGAATACGAACTATTTGAACCCATTGCAGATGGTGATGGATTGGTAACCAATCTCGAACAAATTGAAGAGCGTTATTCGGGCACGTCGGCAGACTTTGAAGCCGGTGCCGGTGCGGATTCTAATGTGCCGGGTTATCCCGCAGCCGAGGGCGCTGGCGAGTCCGAATACCAACGCATTGAAACCCACCAAAACACCGTGGTGAATCGAACGACCGAGTTATTGACCGTGGCGCCAGGCGCGGTGGACCGTCTAAGCGTCGCGGTGGTCATCAACGATGAATTGACCGACGACGAGTCCGCGATGTTTACCGACGTGGTGGCGGCTGCCCTCGGGACGGATGAGGGGCGGGATGATCAGATCAATGTCTCCGGCATGCCCTTTGACACCACGTTGGCGGACCGCATCGGCGACGATTTCTCCGACCCGGCAGCCGAGGTGCCGGTCCAACCCATTCCCCGAAGTTACTACCTCGTCGGGGGGGTGCTTCTCGCGGTATTGGTGGGCCTAGTTTTGGGTCTTTACGCTCGACGTTCTGCCGGCAAAGCGGCGCCTGCTCAAGATGACTGGCCGGACGAGGATTTCCCAGTGCCCCCTCATCCGCATACGGAACAACAACGTCGGGTTTTGTTGGATGCCGTGGGCACTGACAATGGCCTTCGACGTTCGGCGATTGAAATGGCGGAGGAGAATCCTCGGCGAATTGCAGATTTGGCCCGGGCCTGGATGGCGGAGGAAGGGGATAGTAGCCGTGAATGAATGCAAAGGGTGGAAGGACGATTAGCCATGGCAAAGAATCCGATGCGGGGACGCGAACCTCAGAAAGCGCTCAACACGGACACGTTGACGGGGGATCAGAAAGCCGCGGTCTTGATGATCACCTTGGGAAGCGATGTTGCGGCGAACGTCATGAAGCATTTCGGCGATGAAGAAATCGAGCGGATTAGCATGGAGATCGCAAGCATCGATCATGTGCCGGCCGAAGTGCGGGATGCGGTGTTAGAGGAGTTCGCGAGTATCGCCACGGCTCAGAAATATGTCTCTCAAGGTGGGGTGGATTACGCCCGTAAAATACTCGAGGAGGCCGTGGGTAACCAACGCGCCGTGGAAATCATTACCCGGTTAAGCACGAATTTACAAACCCGACCCTTTGCGCTTCTTCGTCGGATGGATCCGGAACAATTATTGAACTTTCTTCAGGATGAACACCCCCAGACCATCGCACTGATCCTCTCCTATTTGGCGCCCGAGCAAGGTGCTGATGTGATTCGCAAATTCCAAGCGGAGCTTCAAACGGAGGTGGCGCGGCGACTGGCGCTGATGGATCGGACGTCGCCGGG
>SLMV01000061.1 GCA_007133365.1 Clostridia bacterium | reverse complement strand
TGATCCGTTGTTCCAGCACGTCCTTCTGATTAAGGGACGGCTCATCAAGGACTTCCTCGAGCAACTGATTGAGAATCTCCCCGACTTCGGGACCGGGCTCAATCTCAGCGACCCGCATGACATCGTTGCCATCAACGGCGAGATCCTCAAGGCCAAAAGCGGCGTCCTCCTCGAGCACACGTTCGATACGTCTTAGCAAATGCAAGGTGCCCCGGGAAAGGGGAGTATCCTTGGTACCCGAACCGGCGCGGTCAGCAATCCGAAGTTGGATGAGATCATGAATATTTTCCAAGCCAACTCGATTGATCAGCCGACGGATGGCGGCGTCTTTCATATCCGGGTAGTGATGCAAGGCCATATGATTCTCGATAAGATGCACCACCCGTTCAATCGTGCGGTTGTCATACCGTAGCCGTTTTAGCATTCGGCGTGCCACCGCCGCTCCCACAACTTGATGATTGTAGAAGTGTCGTTCCCCTTCTTCATCGACGCTCAGACAACGCGCCTTGGCGACATCGTGCAAAAGACTGGCTAACCGTAAGCTGGGATCCTCCTCGAGTGCCTCTGCCATCGCCTGCAAACTCCCAAGCGAATGTTCCCAAATCGTAAACGCATGGTGGCGATTCTGTTCAACGGAAACCCCTTCTAGGAGTTCCGGCCAAAAGATCTCCAACAACCCGGTGGTTCGGAGTAGCTCGAATCCGCGTGCCGGTTCATCACTCATCAAAATCCGGTGTACTTCCTGCCGAATACGCTCTGCCGACACTTCGCGCAACAAGCGGCTATGGCGCTGGATCGCAGTCAGGACATCATCGTCGATGTCAAATCCCAGTTCCGTAGCAAAGCGAACCGCGCGTACCATCCGAAGGGCATCTTCGGCAAAACGCTCGTCCGCCACACCAACCGTGATCACGCGTCGTCTTGCCAGATCCTCCAACCCCCCGATGGGATCATGCAATCGCCCCCTCGCATCGAGGGCCAACGCATTGATCGTAAAGTCACGCCGCTTCAAGTCCTCGGAAAGTTCCTCCGAGAAACGAACCCAATCGGGATGGCGATGATCCGAATAGCGGCCCTCACTTCGAAACGTCGTCACCTCCACCTGTCGTTCGGAGGTCACCACGCTGACGGTACCATGGCTCAGCCCGGTGGGCACCGTCTTGGGAAAAAGGGCTTGGATCACATCCGGCGGTAAGGACGTGGCAACGTCCCAATCGCCGGGAGCACGTTTCATCAGAAGGTCGCGCACACACCCCCCCACAATGTAGGCTTGGCCACCGGCCTGTTCAATCCTTTTCAGCAGCTCGCGGACATCTTGGGGGATTAAACGATTGGAAAACCATCGGATGAACTTCCGCCGTGCCCGCAGCTTCGTCAGTCGCATTTGGTAGGATTCCACGACGACCTCCTCCCAAGCCCAGGATCATTAAGCTAAACACGATGATGGAAGCCCGTCCCAGCACCCCCATCATCTAAGATGCAATCTCCCGTAAATTAGCCATTACCGTAAGTTGCTTGTTTCGCTTGCGCTTCCTCGGATCTTGACCCCGAGCGAAAACGTCCGAGGATTTCTTCGAGATCGTCACGATTGAGGGTTTCTCGCTCATCCAACGCGCTGGCGAGGGCCTCAATCGCATCGCGATTTTCGGTAATGATTGTCTTCGCCTTCTCGTAACATTCGCTGATGGTCTTTCGAATTTCTCGATCGATCGCCGAGGCCACCTCTTCACTGTAATTTCGCCCCCGGCTGATATCCCGACCGAGAAAAGGCGTATCCATTTTATCTCCATACGTGAGGGGTCCCATCACCTCGGACATCCCGTATTCGGTGATCATCTTGCGCACCATCTTGGTCGCTTTCTCCAAATCGTCCTGGGCTCCCGTGCTGATTTCATTAAACACGACTTCTTCCGTCGCCCGACCCGCAAGTGCCGTGGTAACACGATCAAGGATTTCTTCTCGGGTGATGAGATAACGATCCTCTAGTGGCATCTGTAACACATAGCCCAAGGCGCCTCCGCGGGGCACCACCGAAATCTTATGAACCGGATCACTGTTGGGCAAAGTATCTGCCACGAGCGCATGGCCGGATTCGTGATAACAAACGATCGCGCGTTCCTTCTCGCTCAATACCTGGCGTTTCTTCTCCGGGCCACCACCGATAATTCGGTCAATGGCATCTTCCATCTGTTTCATGTGAACCTCTTCAAGATCCTCGCGGGCCGCCAGCAAGGCGGCTTCATTCACGGTGTTTTCGATGTCCGCACCGGTAAAACCAGGCGTACGACGCGCTAAAACATCCAAGTCGACATCATCGCCCATTCGTTTATCTCGAACGTGAATTTCAAAGATTTCTTTCCGCCCCGTCAAATCGGGAAGGTGTATGGTGAGTTGTCGGTCAAATCGGCCCGGCCTTAACAACGCCGGATCCAAGACGTCCGGGCGATTCGTGGCTGCCATGACAATGATGCCCTCATTGACGCCAAAGCCATCCATCTCAACTAGCAACTGGTTAAGGGTCTGTTCCCGCTCATCATGTCCGCCACCGTATCCAGCCCCACGCTGCCGGCCCACAGCATCGATCTCATCGATAAATACGATGGCCGGGGCGTTCTTTTTCGCCTGTTCGAATAAATCGCGAACGCGAGAGGCTCCGACGCCGACAAACATTTCCACAAAGTCGGAACCGCTGATGCTGTAAAAGGGCACCCCTGCTTCCCCGGCAACGGCACGGGCAACCAGTGTTTTACCAGTACCCGGTGCACCGAACAAGAGAGCGCCTTTGGGAATCCGAGCCCCGATCTTTACATATTTCTTCGGGTTCTCGAGAAAATCCGTAATCTCTTCTAATTCATCGCGGACCTCGTCGATGCCCGCAACATCATCAAACGTAACCCCAGGCGTTTTCCCCGGAGCATGTAACTTCGCCCGGCTTTGTCCAAATTTCATCATCCGGTTTCCGCCCGCCTGACTATTTTGCATGATAAAGAAAAAGGCACCTACAATCAGGAGAACCGGCAATAACGTGGTGAGAACCGCAACCCACCAAGCGGTGCCCTCTGCCTCTTGTATTTGATAGGTCACGCCTTGTTCTCGAAGCATCGGCAGTAGGTCAGGATCATTAGTCGCAACAGTCGTGACAAAGGCCTGTCCGTCGGTGAATTCGCCTTGCGCTTCGCCCGCACCATTTGCCTGGAACCTGATATCAACGAAGTCAACGCGCTCGTCCGCCACCGCACTTATAAATTCGGAATATTTTAATTCTTCAGGTTCGTCCACTTGCGTCGCAAAATACTGGACCACGGTTAGTACCAGGAAAAGTACGACCAGATAGAACGCGACACTTTGAAACATCCGGGTCCATTTCATTCCTGTCCTCCTCAAAGAAGGCGCCGGATCATCCGTCGCCCTTGACATCTCACGCAGAATCTACAAATACACTCTGAAGGTGGAGGACACAACACGTCGTCCGGTCCACCCGGTAGTCGTCACTCACGGTCATCCCCGGTACCCAAACGATCCCGGCTCCATCCGTGATAAGCGGCCAGGATGATCGTTGCTGCCGGGGAATCTTCTTATCAACAAAGAGGTCCTGAAGTTTCTTGCGTCCTTTCATACCTAAAGGCCGCATTCGATCCCCAGGACGCCAGAACCTCACCCGTAAGGGCAAGTTCACCTTATTATAATCGATGAAAGCATGGGTCACAAGTAACGCTGAGGCTGCGCCACCGGATAATAGGGTCCGCTTCACTTTCCAAGACTGCTCTTGCGTAAGCCGCCTGGCGGTCAAGAACACCTTGCGCCTTGGGAGAAGAAGTCGTCCCGGAACTAAAAGTACGGCCGGTGAATCCAGCATCCGATCAGATGAGAGGGTGGTAGTGAAAATCAATGCTTCGTATTCGCGTTTGAATCGAATGTTGTTCGGTAGGTCCAGCGTACCCAGAGCATCCTCTTTTTCTACCATCTTACCGACTTCTGCGACGTGGGTAAAGGTAAGATCTTTTAGGGTTTTGGTCAAGCATTGATAGGCAAGCCGAATCAGGCGACGACGAAGTGCCCGGGGCAAATCCAAAAACGCATCCCGAGGAAAGGTAACGCGACCTTTCGTTTGATGAGCAAGACGGTAAAACGTCTGCCCTGTTAAGCGTTGTAGCAAGGCATTCTCCTGGCGGAGGATCTCCGCCGTCTGCCCGATTTGTTCTTTAACCCGAGGATTCACTGCCGCTTCAATTCGCGGCAATAGCTCGTGGCGAAGCCAGTTCCGGGAAAAGCTTAAATCACGATTACTCACATCCTGGACGAATTCAAGTTTCTCCTCGTTCGCATACCGTTCGATTTCCTCCTTCGAACAGGTCAAAAGCGGATGGATAAACGGACCGCGGCGCGGTAACATTCCGGAAATCCCGCCCGTCCCCGCACCTCGAAAAAGCGCCATCATGACGGTCTCCACTTGATCGTCTTGATGATGCCCCAAAGCAATTGCCGACGCTCCGACCTGTTCGGCCGTTGTCCGTAAAAACCGAAGCCGCGCCCGGCGCGCGACGTCTTCTAAAGAACCGGTTTGATCCCGTAATGCTCCCGGGGGAATGATGTCCACGGTGAGGGGAATCTTCCATGTTTTGCACAAGGCCTCGACAAATCGTTGATCCGCTTCGGCGGCTTGGCCGCGAATCCCGTGATTGAGATGGGCTGCGGTTAAGGTCAAATCCAGGACCGGAGCGATTTGCCGAAGAAGGTGCAATAGCACGACCGAGTCCACCCCCCCGGAAACCGCAACCACCATCTTACTTCCCGGTTGAACGAGGCATTCTTCTTCGATAAATTCCCGTACTCTTCGGCATATATTCATTGCCTTCGGCCCCTCCTCGGCCCACTATTATGCCGGAATCAAAACAGCGTTTCGTTCACACCGGAGCGTCCTTAATGAGGGCCCATCGCCCATCCATTGACCAACAGGGAGGATGGGCCTTTTTGATTCGTCGGAATCCCGCCTACTGGATCACATCGAGTTCTCGACCGATACGCGAAAAGACTTCGAGGGCAAAGTCCAGGTCATCTCGCGAGTGCGCAGCCGAAATCATAACGCGAATACGCGCCTTGCCCTGGGGAACAGTGGGAAAACCAAGACTTTGGGCAAAAACATCTTCTTCGAACAATCGTCGGCTAAAGGCCGCCGAGACCCCAGCATCGCCGATCATCACCGGCGTAATCGGGGTTTCGGTCAAACCAATATCAAATCCCAGCTCCTTTAGGCCGGATTGGAAATATTGGGCATTGCTCCAAAGTTGATTGACACGGTCATCCGCTTCGGTCAATTGCCGAACGGCTGCCAAATTGGCCGCTGCCTCCGCCGGGGTTAACGAGGAGCTAAAGAGGAAAGGGCGCCCGCGTTGCTTGAGATAGTCAATCAAGGACTGACTCCCCGCAACAAATCCGCCGACGCAACCGAATGCCTTCGAAAGCGTCCCGACTTCCACATCAATGCGACCGTGAAGATCAAAATGATCCACGATTCCAGAGCCATGACGTCCGAGAACCCCTTCTCCATGCGCGTCATCCACCAGCGTCATACACCCGTACTTCTCTGCCAAGTCCGCAATCTCAGGGAGATTTCCAAGATCACCATCCATACTGAAGACACCATCGGAGATGATCAACTGTCGACCCGAAAAATCGGAATCGGATACCAATAGGTCCTCCAGCGCCTCCATATCCAGATGGGGGAAGACCTTGATTTTCGCCCGACTCAGCCGGCACCCATCAATGATGCTGGCATGATTGAGGGCATCACTATAAATGATATCGTCGGGTCCGACCAAGAGCGGGATCACGGCTAAGTTGGCATTAAAGCCGGATTGTAACACGACGGTGGCCTCGCGTTTCTTAAAGGCGGCAAGCGCCTTTTCCAACTCGAGATGGATTGACATGGTCCCGGCAATGGTCCGCACCGCTCCCGGACCCACGCCGTAGTCATCGGTGGCCTTTTTAGCGGCTTGAATAAGCGCCTCATCTTTCGCAAAACCCAAATAGTTATTGGAACACAAATTCAACTTTTTCTCGCCATCAATCATCACCCAAGCGCCTTGCCCGGATTCCAAAACACGAATCTCGTTATATAGATCCTCATCACGTAATTCCTTGAGATAGTTGGTAATGAAATCAAGCTGCGTCTCTTCTTTCATGCTATGCCTCCTAAATCCAAAATCTTGTCTGCAATCACCAATTAATATTGCCCTATTTAAGGCCGTAACCTAGGCCGATCGAATCATGACCAGCAACATTTTAAAGGCCTCGACTGCTTCCACCGCGTGCGGGATATCCGCCGGCATGATTATCATATCATCCTTGCCCATTTCGTGGGGGCGGCCTCCAATTGAAATCCGTGCCCGCCCTTCAAGCAGGGTGACCAGGGCATCGAAAGGAGCACTGTGTTCACTCAACCCCTCCCCTTGGTCGAAAGCAAACACCGTAACGGTGCCTTCTTTCTGATCAATCAGAGTTCGACTCACGACCGAACCCGTTTGATAATCAATTAGATCACGAATACCATGCACGTTGCTGGTCAAATCGTTATCTCGACTCATCTTTTTCTCACCTTATCCTTTCTGATTGAATGCGTGGGTCAAGAAGATCTCGCAATCCATCGCCCAACAGGTTGAACCCCAACACGGTGATGAAGATCGCGGCTCCCGGAAAGGCCGTGATCCAAGGTGCCTGCCAAATGTATTCGCGACCGCGCGCTATCATACTGCCCCAGCTGGGATGAGGAGGTTGGGCACCGAGGCCGAGAAAGCTGAGTCCGGCCTCCGCCAAAATCGCACCGGCAATTCCCATCGTGGCCATCACCAAAACGGGCGGGAGGCATTGGGGCAAAATGTGCCGCAACAAAATAAAGGTATGGCTGCACCCCGATGCGCGCGCAGCCTCGACATAGCCCTTATGTTTAATCGACAACGTTTGCCCTCGCACCAAACGGACGATGATGGGCCAACCCACCAACCCTAAAGCAACAAATACATTGTATAAACCGGGCCCCAAAACGCTCACAATGGCCAATGCAAACAGTAAATTGGGAAAGCCGAACATGACATTGGTTGCATTGCTGATAATGTCGTCCACCCATCCCTCCCAATATCCGGCCCAAAGTCCCAAGGTAATGCCAAGAAAAAGACTAATCCCCTGGACCACAAGCCCGACCGTCAACGAGATGCGGGTGCCGAAAATCACGCGGCTAAGCACACATCGCCCCAACCCATCCGTTCCAAACGGGAACAATTGACTCGGCGATTGGTACGCATCCCGTAATGACTCCGCTTCATACGGATCGTGCGGCGCCATCAAGGGCGCCAAAAGAGCGACCAAGACCAAAACGCTCACCAGTATGGTGCCGATAATGGCTGATGGATGGTCAAGAAATCGAAGCATCCACCCTGCTCTTTTTTGGATTTCTCGAACCATTCGCCTAGGACCTCCTCATTCGAAACGCACTCGCGGGTCGAGAAACGCATACGTCAGATCCGTAACCAGATTGACCAGCACAAAAACGAAAGCAACAAAAATGAGGCTTCCCTGCACCGTAGGTAAATCACGATGTTGAATCGAATCGACCAATAGACGACCCAAACCCGGCCAGGAAAAGACTGTTTCGGTCAAGACCGCACCGCTCAATAAACGGCCCACCTGTCCTCCAATGACGGTAATCACCGGAATGAGGGCATTTTTTAGCGCATGTTTGTAGACGACCATTCGCTCCGACAAACCCTTTGAACGGGCCGTTACTATATAATCCATACTGAGCACTTCCAGCATGGACGAACGGGTCACCCGTGCAATGATGGCGGCAAACCCGTAACCAAGCGCCAAGGTTGGTAGAATCAAATGCGAAACGCTGCCGCTCCCCCAGCCCGAGGCGGGTAACCACCCTAATCGCACGGAAAAAAGAAACATCAATAAGATGCCAAACCAAAAAACCGGCATGGATGCACCGGCCAAACCAAAGACCATTGAGAAACTGTCAAGGATCCGTCCTCGATGAAGTGCAGCCAAAATACCCAGAAACACCCCCAGTAGGACGGCCAAGGTGCCGGAGGTGAAGGCCAAGAGCATGGTGGGTGGCAGCCGTTCCAATACAATAATGCTCACGAGCTGATTGAAACGAAATGAAAAGCCTAGATCGCCGCGCAATGCATTTCCAAGAAACTTTAGATAACGGATCGGAAGCGGATCAGTAAAACCATAATGCTCCAACAGACGGGCTTCAACATCGGCGGGCAGCGGGGCGGCGCGAGGATCCATCATCATGCTGATCGCAGTCCCGGGCACCAGATTCATGAGTATGAACGCCACCAGGGTGATCCCAATTAACACCGGGAGCATCTGCACCATCCGCCTGGCGATGTAATGGAACATCTTGGGGTCCCCTCTCACGAAGCTGCTCTGAACGTTCATTCATCGTTCAGAGCAGTCGGCGGTCACGGCTTTCGCATAATTTCGATCAACGCGGCCCCACGTCAATTGATAGCTTTGTAAGATCCTGTAAAAACATATCGATCGGGACCGCTTGGAGTCCGTCGACCCGGTCCGCATGCATGGTGACCGCTTTATTGTAGTGGAAAAACCAAATGGGCGCGTCCCGAGCAATAGTGGCTTCGGCCTCTTGGACCAAAGCAATCATCTCGTCATCATCCGTCGCCCCCTTGGCACGCTCCAACAAATCATCCACGGCCGGATCCGAATATCGATTGGTTGTATCGGCCAACTCGGAATGAAAACGCCACAGATAATTGACCGGATGCGCATCACCACCGGTGGAATAAATGTAACTCACATAATCACCGGAGCGAAGACGATCATAGAGGACCCCGGTATCCATGGTTTCAGGTTTAAGCGTGATTCCGACCGCGTTTAGATACGGCATAATGGCCTCAACAATAGGAAGCCCCCACTCGGGGTGTTCACTCGTCATAATGGGAACTTCAATTCCATCTTCATAACCCGATTCCGCCAGCAAAGTTTCGGCACGCTCAGGATCGTATGGATACCCTTTTAGATCTGGATCAAAGGCGAAACTGCTCGATGGCAGATAGCCGATCGCGGGCACCCCTTTACCACCGAGCACCACATCGATTATGGTCTCGGTATCGATCGCATGGTTAAATGCTTGGCGTACGCGGGGATCATCAAAGGGTTCCTTTTGACAATGAAACCCAATATGGCGGGTAAAGAATTCAGCCACTTCAATCATTTGATGATCGGGATCATCACGATACTTCCGATATATCGAGGCCGGCGCGATAAACGCATCAAGATTCCCGGACAAAAACTCGGCTTCCTTGGTCGTCGCTTCCTGGATGACACGAAATTTAACCCCGTCAATTTCGGGGCGTCCTTGATAGTAATCGTCGAACGCTTGAAGGTTGACATAATCATCCTTCACCCATTCGTCAAAGACAAAGGGACCCGAGCCGATGGGGCGATGGCCAAAATCATCGCCTAGTGCTTCTACGGCTTCTTCGGGAACAACCCCTGCCGCGGGAAAAGCCAGATTGCTCAAAAAGGTACTGTCCGGTGCTTCGAGTTGGATCTGTAAAGTATGATCATCGAGAGCCCGAATGCCTTCCATCGTCTCCGCGTCACCGACTTCGAATTCACGTTTACCCACAACGCCGGTCAAATAGTGGCTAAGCGGAGAGGCATTCGCCGGATCCGCCAGGCGGTGAAAGGAATAGACGAAATCATCGGCCGTAATCGGTCGTCCGTTATGAAAAATGGCATCGTCGCGCAGGTGAAACACGTATCGTGTCCCGTCATCATGAATATCCCAAGATGTTGCAATGGCTGGGCGAATCTCGGCGGTTTCCGGCTCATGGCCCACCAATCCATCAAACAGGTTGGTCGTGACCCCCATGGCGCCCATCCGACCCCGGACAATTGGATCAAGGTTTTCGGGATCTCCATAGGCCGAATCGCGAACAAAAACGCCACCTCCAACATCATTAGGATCCTGCTCAAAATCAAGATCGGGTCCCCCACACCCCGTCAGCAGGATCAACCCGAACACCAGCATTATTAGCAAACAGCCTCTTTTATATGTATACACCCACAGCAGCCTCCTTCAATATCTCTCAAAACCAATGCCGTCCGCTGAATCGAACACCCCATTGGGACCTGAACAAATGGCATAATTTACGGACAGGGGTGGCGCCATTCTTCGACTCATCAGGTCTCACGGGATGAGAACGGGGCCATAGCGATCCGCCACCACATGAAACTGCGCGGGCGGCCAAAACACGATCGCTGCCCGTCCTTGAACGGAGTCTTGGGGTATGGAACCAAAATACCGAGAATCCCAACTGTTAATTCGATTATCCCCCAGAACAAATACCTCATCAGGGGCGATAGTCTGTGGCGCCAACGTTTCTTGTCCCCGGTGAATGATGTAGTCCTCTTCGAGTTCGTTCCCATCAACATACAGCGTGCCTTCTTGGATTTCAAGCGTTTGCCCTCCGACCGCCACCACCCGCTTGACCAGATTCCGTCCCTCACGCCCGGGCTCCGAAAAGACGACGATATCTCCGTTGGCCGGTGGCCGAAACTGATAGACAATCTTGTTTACCAATAAGCGTTCGCCTTCATTGAGCGCGGGCTCCATGGAAGGGCCATCGATGAGATAGGTATCCACTAGGAAGAAACGTAACAAAAACGCTAACAAAAGGGCCAGAAGAAATGTCTGGGCCACTTCGCGCCCAACCGTCAATATTTTTGAATAAGGGGAATCCGTCAGCTCGTCTTCATCAAGCATTGACGGTTGGGCGACGAAGGTCTTCGATTCTTGTGCTTCTCTATTTTCATCCTCCCACATCATCGATACCCGCCCCCGCCGATTATTGGACTGATTCTTATTCTATCACTTGTGATATCGCCAATTAAACACAAGGCTTCAATCATCGACCCGGGCCCTTCGTGAGAGCGAAATCATGGGGTTTCACGTCAATGATCGCCCAATGTCGCTACAAGGAAAGAACCCATGTCAAAAGAAGGCTGCCTGCCAAAACTGAGCCCAACTGCCCCGCCACGTTCGCGCCAGTCGCTTGCATGAGTAGAAAGTTATGGGGATTTTCTTGAAGCCCCATGCGGTGGACGACCCGTGCCGACATGGGAAAGGCTGAAATTCCAGCCGCACCAATCATCGGATTAATTTTCACCCGCAAAAACAGGTTCAAACCTTTTGCGAGCAAAACACCACCGACGGTATCAAGGGCAAAGGCAATCAGTCCCATGCCCAAAATCAAAAGGGTATCCCACCGGAGGAAATTCTCGGCGATCATGGTTGAACCGATGGTGATGCCGAGGAATAGGGTGACCAGATTGGAAAGTTCATTTTGCGCAGATTGCGAGAGTTTCGTCACCACACCCGATTCCCTAAGCAAATTCCCGAACATAAGAGCACCAATTAGTTCCGTGCTTACCGGCGTTAACAGCCCTGCGATTATGGTAATGGCGATGGGAAAACCGATCCGTAACCAGGAGGGTTGCTTTCGTTTGACCGCCACCACGGGGATTCGTCGCTCATCGCTCGAGGTTAACAGGCGTATAATCGGCGGCTGAATAACCGGCACCAAGGCCATGTACGAATAAGCGGCCACGGAAATGGGCGCTAGGTAGTGAGGTGCCAATCGTGCCGCCACATAAATCGAAGTGGGACCATCGGCGGCCCCGATGATGCCAATGGACACGGCCTCATGCAAAGAAAACCCCAAAGAAAACGCCATCAAAGCCGTGAGGAAAATCCCAATTTGAGCGGCAGCACCCAACAAAACCGTCAGCGGTTGCTCCAGCAAAGGGCCAAAATCAATCATCGCCCCCACCCCAATAAAGATCAAAATGGGGAAAAGCTCCGTTGCGATCCCAAAATCATAAAGATAGGTTAACCAACCAGAAGGCGCCACCGCGACCGACATCGGCACATTCGCCAGTACCGCCCCGAAACCAATGGGAAGCAACAAGAGGGGCTCATACTTCCGAGTGACCGCCAACACAATGAGCAGGATGCCCAGCCCCATCATCGCAAGATGTGAGATGGTCAATTCACCCAATCCAGGAAACAACAGGTGGTTCATTTTCAACTCCCCCTCAAATCGGGTAGGAGGGGGCGCCTAGCCCCCGTCCTCCCACACCACCGGACATGCGGGTCCGCATCCGGCGGTTCATGTACGTTGACGTAGTAGTAGGTAACGGTCAGTTAGGAACATCAGGTCCTGTTC
>SLMV01000087.1 GCA_007133365.1 Clostridia bacterium | reverse complement strand
TTTGCGAATTGTCCGTTGACACATCTGGATTTGTGTTAACACTAAACTAAACGACTACGCCTGCCCTCTTGTTTGACGATAGCATTGGCATTTTCTAAACACCGTAATGACGAGCCAAAATGCACTTGGAACGCTTCGCTTGTCCGTTTTTCCATTCCCTTAAAAAGATGGCCGGGCGAGTCGGCCATCCGGATAAGCCAAAAATCGAATAATGATCACCGATAACAACTGCTCCGTTAATCATGTGGTCTCACCACAATCCGCCAAAATTTAGGATGAAAACCGAAATGTCGAAATCTGTCTTTTCATCCTATTCAACGTCTGATGTTCGAATCCTGCTTTTTTACTTAAGCGAATAGTGGAATGAAAGGAAGTGAAATGACGGATAGTGTTTTAAGTTGAGAAAGGCCGTAGACCCCTCAACCGATATTCGTGAGGTTGAAGTTGGTACCTACATGTTCGTGGATCGAGTCTTGCGCGAATTCTTCTTCGAACGACTCGATATAATCAACACCCTTAAATCCAAAGCGAATCGGCGGCATGTCGTAATTGCGCCTTGATTCCTCCAACCGAAAACCAACCCTCGCGGCATATTATCGGTCTCGAAACGCTCCAGGATTACACGGTGAGGTTTGACCTCTTCGTCAAATCGAACTCGCGTCTTATCGGAATCAGCGCGCGGCACCCTCTCAATCTTGCGGATCGCATTGACAAGCATCCCAAAACAGGTTATAAGTAAGGGCATCGAACAACAGCGATGATCGAGAGTAGTAATCCTCAAGGGGTGTGCCCAGAGAGCCGGCGATTTGCTGAAAACCCGGTCGCCAACCACGAGGATGAATGGACTCGGGAGCTAGGGAGACGAACGCCACCCGGCAGTAGTCTTTTTCGGAACGAGCTCCGTTATCACGGCTCAGGGTATCGCTTCTTTGAAGGCCGTACCTCTAAAGATGATGTTCAGGCGTCTTCGAACATCCAACAAGGTGGCACCGCAACCGGTAACCGCTTGCCCTTGATGGCAAGGGGTTTTTTGTTTTTAAGCGGACCCCAAAGGGGAAAAGGAAAGGTCCCATGCGTGGTGCAACCCATGCTCAAAGAAGAAGTGACACCCTTAATCACCCAGGCGGCTTGCGTTTTGAGTCCGCACATTATGGTTAGGGGAGAGATCCGATGAACTGTTTTACCAAAGAAGAATTCGACCGCGTCCGAGCCCAGTCTTGCCGGCTTGTCCCATTTGCTGCCGATGTCCTCCTTGATACGGAAACCCCCATGTCCGTGTTTATGAAACTCTGCCCCGAAGGCCGTGGGTATCTGCTGGAAAGCGTGGAGGGGGGTGAGCAGGTGGCCCGGTATTCCTTCATCGGGTGCGACCCCTTCCTAACAGTGGAAAGTCAGGACGGCATCACCCGGATTACGGATGAGCGGGGGGACGAAACGGTTTCGAAAGACAATCCCCTCACGATCCTAAAACAGCTCTTGAAGACCTATCAGCTGCCCGAGCTCCCGTCTTTTCCCCGGTTTTATGGCGGATTGGTGGGCCACATGTCCTATGATCTGGTGCGTTTTATGGAGCGCCTTCCCGACGCCCCGCCCCGGGATATCGAGGTCCCGGACTTAGCGCTGATGGCGTGCCGTACAATCGTGGTGTTCGATCATGTCACCCGCTGCGCCCGAATTATCCTCAATGTTCCGGTTCGGGAGGAATCCCCGGTTTGCTACGCGTCTCTTTCCCAGGAAATTGAAACCATTGTGAAGACGCTCCAGGGCCCCCTCCCCGTTTTCCCCGACCCGGGGATCGCATCCAATTCGAGTGAGGACCTTACCCCCCGCTACAATGTATCCCCTGCTGCCTTTAAGCAAGCGGTGGCAACGGCCAAACACCACATCCGTGCGGGCGATATCTTTCAGGTGGTGTTGTCCCAGCGGGCCGATTTCCCGCTTACTTCCCATCCGTTGTCGGTGTACCGGGTGTTGCGGACGGTCAACCCCTCACCGTATATGTTTTACATCAATTCCGGAGATTTCCAACTCGCCGGTGCCTCGCCGGAGATGTTGGTGCGCTTAGAAGCCGGGGTGGTGGACACCAAGCCCATCGCCGGCACGCGCCGCCGGGGCGCGGATGAGAACGCGGATCGCGTCCTGGAGGCGGAACTTTTGAGTGATGAAAAGGAGCGGGCCGAACACGTGATGTTGGTGGATCTCAGCCGAAATGATTTGGGCCGGGTAAGTCGATATGGTTCGGTCAGTGTTCCGACCTTTATGGAGGTCGAGCGGTTTTCCCACGTCATGCATATCGTCTCGGAAGTGCGGGGCCAAGTAGGTGACGGTTTGGATGCCGTCGATGTTCTTCAAGCCGCCTTTCCGGCCGGCACCCTTTCCGGTGCCCCCAAGGTTCGAGCCATGGAAATCATTGATGATCTTGAGACCACCCGCCGGGGGCCATACGGCGGTGCCGTCGGATATTTCGGGTTTTCCGGCAACATGGACACCTGCATTACCATACGCACCGCCCTCATCCATCAAGGCCGGGTGTATGTGCAGGCCGGAGCGGGGATCGTTTATGACTCGGATCCGGATCGGGAATATGAGGAGTGCCTGGAGAAATCGCGGGCGTTGTTTGCCGCCTTAAAACAGATGGGAGCGATGGCGATATGACCCCTCGGGTTTTGCTCATCGACAATTACGACTCCTTTACCTACAATCTTGCCCAATACCTGGGGGCCTTGAACGCCGAACTGAAGGTGGTGCGAAACGATGCCATCTCAAGGAACGAAATTGAAGAGAACCTCCCCAGTCACATTGTGATTTCGCCCGGGCCGGGACGACCGGAGGATGCCGGGATCAGTGCTGAGGTGATCCGCACCTTTGGTCCCCGAAGCATCCCCATCCTGGGAGTGTGCCTGGGGCATCAGACGATTGCCCAGGTGTTTGGGGGTCGGGTGGGGGCCTCCCCCGTGCCCATCCATGGCAAAGTCTCAGAGGTGCACCATGATGCTTCGGGACTTTATCATGGCCTTACGAATCCGTTTTCCGCCACTCGGTATCATTCCCTGGAGGTGCTCTCGCCCATACCCGAGGACCTCATGGTGACGGCTCGGACCGAGGATGGCACGATCATGGGGATTCGACATCGCCGATTCCCGATTGAGGGGGTGCAGTTCCATCCGGAGTCGATTTTGACGACCGTTGGCAAGGCATTACT
>SLMV01000166.1 GCA_007133365.1 Clostridia bacterium | reverse complement strand
TGCAGGCTCCAACTGGATATTCGTCGTCCCAGAGTGTTGCGGCTGATGGCGGCCAGTTGTTCAGGGATCAATGGGGTCAGAAAGACCTCACCGTGATGTGTCAAGATTTCAGCCGTTTCCACCAGGACGGGATGGGGTCGTTCAGCACAGGCATAGTCAAGGGCTTCCCGCGCCAGTTGGACTGCGGGCATGGCCTTCTGGTACTGGAGGGCTCGAGGATGCCTCTGGCGCTTCGTGTTGTTGGCCCCGATCCGATTGAGGACCGTGATGGCATACTTATGGTGGTATCCGAGGACGGTGAGTAATTCATCGATAATCGTTGGTCGGTCCGCTCGGGACCGGCATTTTCAATCAACTCCCCTCGGTAAGATTTCCTTAAGAGTTAGCCGGGGGCCTTAGGATAAGATTTTAGGTGAGTGACCGCGAAGATATACGGTGCAATGGCGATTCGATATACTTAAGCGCAGGTGCGCCAGGATGGCGGCCTCGGGAAAAATGCGAAACAGGGAGCCCGAAATCTTGGGAAAGGTGGGATTGTCCTGGCATCGAGGATCGGCCTTATAACGATGGCGCTAATATTCATGGTAGTGTTTAGTTCGTCCTGCACGGTCGTTTCCGACCGCGTGGTGGATGGAACGTTCGTGATCGAGGCCTCCAGTGGGGAATCCTGGAGTTTACCATTGGATGGAATCTGGGAGTTTCATTGGGAAGCATTCCCAGACCCTCAGAACCCTGGAATTCCACCGGATTATATCGCCGTTCCCGGGGCATGGAACGGCGGTTCCGTCAATCGGGATGCCCTACCCGGTCAGGGGTATGCGACCTACACCATGACGCTGATCTCACCCGAAGAACAAGATATTGCCCTTCGAATCCCGCGAGTGTTCACCGCCCACGAGATATGGATCAATGGCAGGCTCGTGGCCTCGGCGGGGACCGTGGGCACCGACCAGATGTCATCCCAGCCCGAGTATCTCCCCCAAGTGGCAACGTTTGGGGTGCACGAGGGGGACAATCAAGTCACCGTTAGGGTTTCGAATTTTCACCATCGAAGCGGGGGCATTTTGGAGAATATCTTTATCGGGGATCCGAATACCATAGCCGCAGCCCGAAGCAGCGCCATCGCGACGGACTTTCTCATATTCGGAAGCCTGTTGATGCTCGGAATCTATCACCTCGTAATCTATCTGTTCCGAAGGCAAGATCCCTCCTATCGCTACTTCGGAGCCTTCTCCATAGTGGTTGCAACCCGAACATTGTTGGCAGGTGAACGGTTCATCATGACTGCTTTGCCTTTTATCGGCTGGGAAATGGCGCACAACCTCCAGACCCTATCCTTTTACCTGGGCGTTCCCCTGCTCCTTATGTTCTTTCAAAGTACATTCCGCGATTTGATCGCTTCGCATGTGGTCCGGGCGATTCAGGTGGTTTCCCTATCCTTCGCTGCGTTCGTAGTGATCACGCCGGTCCGGATCTTTACGCTCATCAACCCGATATTTCAGCTATTCACCATCTTCGTTGCCGCCTACCTGTTGGTCTTTTTGGCGAGGGTCCTCCAGCGACCCCGGATGAGCACGGGTTTTATGGTGGTAGGTGCCTCCGTCCTGGTGATGACCACTCTGCATGACCTGGTCTTCTTGAGCGTTTGGCTCAACGATGCGGGACCGTCAGTGTTTAGAAACTTCGTCGGCAGCGGCAATCTCTCCAGCTTCGGCCAGATGATTTTCGTTTTGACCCATTCCTTGGTATTGGCCGCCAAGTACTCGGAAGCGTTCGAGGAGCGTGAAATGTTGGGACGATCACTCGCGGAAACGAACGCGAACTTGGACCACCTTGTTCGCGATCGGACGAAGGAGTTGGAGCGAAGTCAGAGAGACGTTGAACGGAAAAAAGAACAGCTCGAAGCGTCGAATCGCATCCTTGAGCAACTATCCCTCAAGGATCCTCTGACCGGCCTTTGGAATCGAAGGAAACTCGGGGAAACCTTATCCGCGCAGTGGCGTAAATGTGTGCAGGATGGGTCGTATCTATCGCTCATCCTGATCGATATTGATCACTTTAAGGAGTTCAACGATACCTATGGTCACGATTGGGGCGATAAATGCCTCGCCCTTGTCGCCTCGGCCCTGCAAAAAAACTATTCCCGGGCATCGGACCTCGTGGTGAGGTACGGGGGCGAGGAGTTCGTTTTGGTATTACCAAGTGTCGGTGAAGAGGAGGCGATGGCGATGGCGGATCGGGCCCGGAAAATTGTTAGAAACCTCGAAGTCGAACACCGGGCGTCGCCAATTTGCCCGTACCTAACGGTGAGCGTAGGGGTTGCGACCTGTCGCCCAGGCCCGGGCGGAACATCCAAGGATCTGTTCACCGCGGCCGACGAAGCCCTGTACCGGGCCAAGGATGCGGGAAAGGACCGTGTCGATGTCGGTCAAGGCAATGGGAGGAGGCCGTTGAAACCGCGTTATTTAGAAAGGTAAACCCGAAAGCAAACCTCCCGAACGGTTAAGTCCGTTTTTCCTCAGCACCCATCAAGGTGGGTACGTCCATAGGATGCTCGGTCTTCTGCTCCCAAACCACGAACCATACATCAGCCCCGGTTTGTGGGGCGTTTCCTCTCGCATGTCAGTTTTTCGGTTGGTCGTTTATCCTTGGCTCGGGTTACGGGAATTTCCCGTAGTCAACCATATTCCGAAACAGCGTGATGATGTCATCGATACGGATGACGAAGCACTCGCGACCCGGTCTCGTGAGGTCATTATCGAAAATACCGGCTATGATTAGCGGCGGTTAAAGCCGAGTTGGGGTGAGTGACGGCCAGAGAATGAACGACAAGCGTCTTTGCAGGCACGTGTCCCAGCATCAACCGCGCGAGGTCACGAGAGTATGTGGGAGAATCTGAGATGGACCGAGTGGATCAATGATCATTCCTTCGGTGTTCTGGAGGCATTGTTCACGGATTTTTCCGAGCTGTTATCCGCCGGGGGTAGTCAGAAGGCCTGCTTTATGGCCATGGTGCATCTTCCCATCGTGACCTCTGACAAGGGCCTCGGAGAAGTCGGGAGTTGCCCTGCAGAGTGTCGGGAGCGGATACATCAGCTTGTTGTGTCCTTTGATCGTGGTACCAGAGATTTGATCGTCGATCAGGATTCGGGTTTTGCCTACACCGGTTACGACGGGTGGAGGATCCCCTTGATCCATTGCGAGAGCAAGGGCTCTGTC
>SLMV01000214.1 GCA_007133365.1 Clostridia bacterium | reverse complement strand
TTTATGGCCGGCACCGGCTCGCATCGCGCCCTGAATCTCGATGGCGGCGGCTCCTCAACACTGGCAATCCGACCGCTCGGCGAAACCCGCGTCAGCGTGGTGAATCAACCCCGCCACGGCTTTGAGCGCGCCCTCCCCAATGCCCTCGGTATTTTAAATACCGCCGCTCGGACCAACGCCGCCCGGCTCTTCCTTCGAGGGGCTAACACCCTCGTCGTCGGAAGCGAAACCTCCTTCGCCGTAACCGGGCATGATCAGCATTACCTCCCCCTCGATCTCGACCCATCCGAAATCAGTTGGGAGGTCGCCCACCCTGAATTGGCCAGTATAACAGGCGGAACCCTCAGCGCCCTTAAGCCGGGCCGCACCGAAGTTCGGGTCCAGTACGCCGGCATCAACGAAACCCGCGCAATCCGAATCCTAGGGGCCGATGACATTGCGAGTATCCGGGTACAGCCGATCGCGCTCAACCTGCTGCCCGGACAAGAAGCCAAGCTGGACGTCACCCTCATCACCCACGAAGGTCAGCGCTTGTCAGCGGGTCCCTCGACCATCGCCTGGGACGCCAGCATCGGGAGTGTTCGAAATAACACGTTTTATGCCGGCGATCTTGCCGGAACCGGCACCCTTACCGCTCAGCTGAACGGCGTTCGCGAGGAAATCCCGGTGCGAATCGGTCAGCAGCGCGAACCGTTTTTCACCTTCCGGGAATGGCAGACCACCGCTTTTCACGGGCGTCCGGAGACGGTGGATGGTGCTTTTGAAATGCAAACCGATCCCCAGTTCATCGTTTGTGGGCAACGTTCGGGGCGACTCGACTATCGATTCCCTCACGATATAACGGGGCTTTCCTATGCATATGCAAGGCTCGGGTCCGGGCAGATCTCAATGGACACCCAAAATGTGGGGATCTCCGCGCACATTTATGGGAACAACAGTGGGCTACGGCTTCGGGCCGAGGTGATTGACGCGGACGGCGAAACCCGCCATCTGGATCTCGCCCGCTCGATTGACTGGACCGGGTGGCGCCGCATTGAGGGCATGATCGATCCCGGATGGCCCCAACCGCTAATATTACGGAGCCTCTATTTGGTCTATGATCCCGATCGAATGACCGCCGAGGCCGCCCGCAGCGGCACGCTTTATCTCGACTGCATCGAAATGATCAAGGGACGTCACGATGCCACCGCCCGAACCCCCGCGGTGACCATGTGGATCGGCTCCACCCAATATCAGATGGGCAACCAGCTCGGTCAGATGTCGGACGCAGCTCCCTTTATCGAATCGGGTCGCACGCTGATACCGGTCCGCTTTTTGGGGCAAGCCCTCGGGGCGGAAGTCAACTGGACCGCGGATGCCGCCACCGGTCTGACCGATCGCGTCATTTTAGAAAACGCCCAACGCTTCATTCTCCTTGAGATGGCAAACACCGAAATGACCGTCATTGACAAAAAAGCGGGAACCGCAAAGGTCGTCACGCTGGACGTCGCGCCCACCATCCGGGAAGGACGAACCTATCTGCCTTTCCGAGCCATTGGGGAAACGGGTTTTGGTTCCGAGGTCGGGTATGCGACGGATTCGGCAACCGGACGGGTAGAGCGGGTTTGGGTTTACGCTCTCGAAGAATAAAAACTGCTGAAAAGCCCCGAGGACCCACATGGGTTTTAAAATCCATGCCGACCTCGGGGCCTACCGCTACCTCGATGCTGAATACTTGCCGATGAATGTGCCTCTACCTCCGCACCTAGCCTTATTCGTAAACGGTTACACCAAGACGTGCACCGATCAAGACGCCTGCCGCTTGCCAACCGTCGACCAAAACGGCCAATTCTCGATCATTACGCTGAGCCTCGAGCAGAAACTGCCCGGGGAACTGATCCGTCCGGGTCACCGTCCAACCTTCCATTTCGAGGGCCTCCTTATAGTCCTCAAAGAGTGCCTCGAGGCCGGTCGGGCAAACACAGTCCATCTCCATTCGATAATAGAAACTCTCCCGGGGGCGATCGTCATTAACGACCTCATGATCGACCAGGTAGAGATCATTCACGCTGGGCAAATCACCGGGAACCTCCACATCGATGGGATCAGGGGGGCGGGCTTCTAGGCGTTCGGCTCGTTCCCGAACATTTTTACCAAACATGATCGTATAGCCGTCTTCGTCCCGATCCTCAGCCTCACGATAAACGGCAATCACCGCGATGAGCTCCTCCCGGGCATCCACCACATAAATATTGCAGGCCTGATCGGCACAGACAAACCCGGTGCATTCCCCCGTGGTCACGTACCAGCCATCCTCCCGCAACGTCTCGACGTAAAAGTCCGTGATCTCATCACAAGTGGCCGACGTGGCGAACACGAAATGACAATAAGGATCTTCCCAATGATTAACCATATCCGCGTCCGGATACACCGGGAAATCAAGCGGCAACGGTTCGTCCAAATCATTAGGGTCCTCCACGTCCGGATCCGTCACATCGGCACAGCCGATTAGAAAAAACAATAACAGTATCGGGACAATGATGCTTAAAAGGCCCATTCCCGTCTTTTTCACTCGGCAGCACTCCTTTCCCCTTAGGCATTAATGATGTGTTTACGTCCCTTATCAAGTTTCATAATAAGCGCTGACCTGTCGCATCGTTTGGTTTCGACCGGTCTCGATCCGGGAACATCCCCGGGCGTTCCCTCCACTTAGTGTCTTTTACCATACCCACCTTGGTGTATTCGGTCAACCAATTCCACCGGCCCGTTGGGCGTTAACTAACCCGTCGCGTCGTGGGAAATGACGCGGCACGACCCGCCTCAGCCGGTGCTCAATCATCGTCATCTTGGGTCCGATGCTTTAAACCATAAACCTCCTGGGCGCTCGATTCGGAAATATATCCGATGGCAATATCCCGCAAAATGCGGTCCTCTTCCCGCTCGGAGGGCGGCCCATAGCCACTGCCGCCCGGGGTGCGAATGACGGCGATATCCCCCGGATTGAAGACCAGCGGTGGAAAACGCGTGATGCGCTCACCGTTTAAAAACACCTCACCTAACGCCCCGGGGTGGCCGCCGACTAACCCAGGTGAGGGATACTCGAGCATATCCGGGCGAATGGTCAGGGTGATGGGTTTTTCCGCACGGCACTGAAGCACAAACTCCTGAGCCGGGCCTCCCCGCCGACGACCGGCCCCGGCGGTATCTTTGAGGACCGATTTTCGCCACATGACCACCGGACA
>SLMV01000008.1 GCA_007133365.1 Clostridia bacterium | reverse complement strand
TATTCGGGCCGGGGTGCCCATCGGGAGAAAGAGATGATGTTTCCCGATTCGTTGAGAAAAGGATTCCCCCTTGCTTATGGGGTGGCGCGCAGCATGGTGATGTGGGCAGCAAAGGCGCAGTTAGGAAGGGAGACGGCAAATGGAAGTTAGAGAACGAATGAGCGATTTTCGGAATGCCGGGCTGGATGGGCTTTTAGTTGGCGTGATAAAGGGCAATGAGGACGAAGTGATCGAACGCTTTGAGGCCGCCGAGCGCGCTACGATCGAACAGGTGATAGAAGAAGGATGGGTGACGGGTGAGTCCGGGCAGCTCACCGAGGTGTTTCTGGGCTCGGGGGCCGTTGCCCGTCGTTTGTTTCTGGTGGGGATGGGGAGCGGGCCCTTGCTCGGTTATCAGGTGCGGGATCGGTTTGCCGATGCGCTGCGCGCGCTCAAAAAGAAGAAAAAACTTTCCCGGCTGGGTGTTGATGTGGCCCTCGATGGACACGAAACCCGAGCGATGGCGCCTTTCATTCTTGAGGGCGTGCTGTTGGGGAACTACACGTTTTCCCGGTACAAGAAGGCGGACGATGCCACCGCACTCGAGACCCTACTGTTCGGGAGCCTTAAAGAAGATCTGAATGCAAAGACCATTGCAAGTTTAACACGGCGCGAGACGGTGGTACGGGCCACCATGACGGCTCGGGATCTGGCCAATGAACCCTCGAATCATCTGACGCCGATTGCTTTTTCCCAGCGGGCCCAAACGATGGCTTTGGAGTCAGGGCTCGATTGTCAAATACACGACGAAGCGGATTTGGATCAGCTCGGCATGGGACTTTTGCTCGGCGTCGCGTCCGGGAGCGCCAATTCACCACGAGTGGTGGAACTCATCTATCGGAGCGAAACGAAAGATGCGCCCAGCCTCATCCTGATTGGCAAGGGATTAACCTTTGATTCGGGTGGTATTTCGCTCAAAGGGTCGAGTGGGATGCAGGACATGAAGATGGATAAGGCTGGTGCGGCTGCGGTTTTTGCTGCGATGGAAGCCATTTCTGAACTTCGCCCAAAAGGCATCAACGTCATCGGGCTTCTCGGCCTGGTGGAAAACATGCCGGATGGCAAGGCGCAAAAACCGGGAGATATCCGAACGGCGTGCAACGGGAAGACGGTGGAAATCATCAACACGGATGCGGAAGGGCGTTTGGTTTTGGGTGATTTGACGGCGTATGCGGTTGCGCATTTGAATGCGACCTGGATTGTGGACGTCGCCACCCTCACCGGGGCCGTGTCGGTGGCACTTGGTGATCAGGCGGCGGGAATCATCGCGACGGACGATGGATTAGCCGGGGCCGTAAAAACCGTGGGCGAACAGGTCGGGGAGCGATTCTGGCGCTTACCCGCCTATGAGGAATATAAGGAACAATTGAAAAGTGAGGTGGCCGACCTCAAAAACAGTGGGGGACGACAGGGCGCTGCCATCTCGGCCGGCCTTTTTATCGAGGCGTTTGTCGAAGATACGCCATGGGCGCATGTGGATATTGCCGGAGTGGCCTGGTCGGATCAGAACAAAGGCATTCGAAATAAAGGAGCCAGCGGCTTTGCCACCGCTACCCTGGCGTTGCTCCCTGAATACCTGATGCGAAAATCATGAGTTTATCGCGGGGGGCGTCGAGATCGGCACCGGACCTCGATTCGAGTCGGATTCCCGGTAGATTTTGCGGGCGATGGGTTGAGAGGGCCTTTGATCAGGAATTAAAGGACGGGATGACTTTCTGAATATGGGCGAGGTTTTCGTACATAGGACGGCACCTATTGAGAGTGTGGAGACGTCATGAGAATCCGAGGCGAGCGGCTAAAGGACTGGGGGAACGTTCCGGTGATGGCCCCGACGGGGGCCATCCAACTGGGTTCGCTCATGGTTTGGCTGCCGATTATGGCGTTGATTTTACGCGATTTGGGCGCTAGTGACGTTGTCATTAGTTTGGCGGTGGCGACGTGGACGGCCAGTGAGGCGGTGGCCCAATTCGTCGGAGGGAAATTTGCCGATGAATGGGGGCGTCGCCCAATTCTCGTCGTTTCCAGTTTTTCGGCGGCGATGTTTTTGCTCCTAGGTGCGTTCACCGGTCACTGGGTTACCTTTACACTTTTGTTCGTATTGATGCGGTTTGCCAAAGGGTTTCAGACCCCGGCGCGAACCATGATTATCGGCGAATCGGTGCGACCGGATTTACAGGGACGTGCGTTCGGAGTGGTGGAGATGTTCATTGCCAGTCTGGCCGTGCTGGGTCCGGTACTCGGTGCCTATCTCATCGGATGGATTCCCGCCCAAAGGCTGCTTTTGGTGACGGCCGGGGGGTGGGGTGTCGCCGCTTTCTTTCGATATCGGTATCTGCAAGAAACCCTTAAGCCAAACGCCGAACGCATCCGATTTTCTTTTCGCCAACTCTTTCGTGGTTCTTTGTTCGAGGTGCTCCTTACCCTGGTTGCGGTCAACACCATTTTTAATTTGACGTTATGGGGTCCTTTTATGGCCCTTCATGCCAGTGATGTCTTTTTGCTTTCCCGCGAGCAAATCAATCTTTTTTATGCCATTGGCTCGGGATTTGGAGCCGCTTCGAGCCCATTGGTCGGTCGTTTGGTGGATCATTTCGGCGCGGCTCGATTCTTGGGCGTCAACCTGCTCCTGTTTGGTCTGGCGGCGTTTACCTGGTCGTTTCAAGGCACCGTCTTTGGCATCATTCTGGGGTATATCGCGATGGGCATCACCTACCAGGTGGCGATGATCGGTTCGGCGGCCTATCGCATTGCCATGACGGATCCTCAGACCCGGGGGGCCGGGTTGGGGGCGTGCGGGATGATCAGCATTATGATTGCGGCGCTTGTGGTCCCCATCGTGGGATACCTTCGGGTTCTGTGGGGTTCGCACCTTCCTTTCGTCGTGGTTGCCGTGCTGGGTTTGGCGGTGGCATTACGATTGTTGCTCAAACCGCAAATACCGGACTGGCTTGCGGTCGTGGAGGACCAACAACCGCCGGATGCAGATCTTTCGTTTCCGGATCAATAGGCATTCGCCATAGTGATTGCAATTGGTGGTTGAAGCACCGGGTCCTTTGGCTGGGTCAGATTACTCGGTTCCATGGGATGTGTGATTTCCAAATACCGAAAGGATTTGTGGAGTTTAGTTCTTAAAATGGGAAATCGAGGATGATGAAAAGGTCATCTGAGGTTTTTCCGGAAACGTTAGGTCCGATATTTCACCTATTGTGTAACATTATTAGACCCCGCAAACTGATTATAATCCAAAGGTCAAAAAATGTAGCGGATGAGATCTCGTGAAGAATGCCCCTTGTCAAGTACTTTTGGACTCAATGGGAAGGGGGAGAGGCTGGTTCCAGACTTGCAAACGGCATCTCGTCCCGCACCCATGTTCGGTACCGCTTATATCGGATATATATGTGAATACCTATATTGATATAGGTATTTGGTCAAAATGGCCTATATTTTTGTCGCTTAGCGACAGGAGAATTTCTATAAGTATGGAATATAGTAATATAGGAAAATGAAAGAGCAACATGGAGGACGGTTTTTTCAAACTCGGACGGGAGAGAAGCATGGTAGGGGGTGATGGAGCTTACGGAAATGGGGGAGATGCTTGGCAGGTGTAAGGGTTGTCGTCCTAATTTACCGACGTTTTCTATCTGTAGACTTCGGATGTGTTTTGATTTAGACAGGTATTCACACATTATCATTTCGAATCGCGTCGATTAGTTATTACCGATAAACTACATACTCCCATCCTGTGTGATCAATACTATGATCAAGCCGTCCTGTTGAGGACTACTTGCTCGATAGGTTAAGTCTAAACGATGAAACGGGGTAAAGGTGTTGCCGATTCCGATAAGTGAACGCACCAGGGATCTGTCCCTTACATTGGTATAACCTTATTGGTCTTGATCATTTCCTAAAATGCCAATTAGAAGATGATTCCGTACAGGCGCCTCCAACCTTTTAGGTTGAAGGAGCCCCCGAAGAGAAACTGGATTTCAAGATGGACGACGATAGTCAGCGGTCAGCTTGATTCTATGATCCTTCCGGTGTGTGTATTTATGCCAAAACTCGGTGCGGTTGATTGGCACATTTTTTGAGAAAGGGTGACATTTAGTGAGACTTCCCCATGTTTTTGTCATTCTATTTGCGTTGATAGTATTAGCGGCCGTTGCTTCATGGGTTATTCCAGCGGGTCAATATGAAAGGGAACTGGGCCCTGATGATCGGATGATGGTTGTTCCGGATAGTTTTGCCCATGTCGAGCCTCAGCCCGCTGGGTTGTTTGACATCTTCGAGGCAATTCCAAAGGGGCTTGTGGGTGCGGCATTGGTCGTATTTGCGGTTTTCATAATCGGTGGCGCAATGGGTGTGGTTGAAGAAACGGGCGTCATTCCCGCAAGTGTTGATCGGATTGCTCGACTCTTGCAAGGAAAAGAAACGCTTATGATCGTTGCGATTATGGCATTGTTTGCTGCGATCTGTGCATTTATCGGATTATTGGAGTTATCTTTGTTTTATATCCCTGTCTTGATCCCAATTATGGTGGTTATGGGTTATGATACTGTTACGGCTGCCGCCACTGCCTTGGTATCGACTGGTGCTGGTTTTGCCGCCGCCTTGACCAATCCTTTTACCGTGGCGATTGCCCAAGATATTGCCGAAGTCGAACTGTATTCTGGTATGGGGTACCGGAGTATTGTTCTGGTTGTCATTGTTGCGACAGGAATGTTCTACGTGGTTCGTTACGCTAAGCGCGTTAAGGCCAATCCCGAATCTAGTATCGTGTTCGAGGAAACGAAGGATCTCCGAGAGCGGATCTTGGCTCAAGCCCAAGATCCTCCAGAGTTTTCACCCCGGCTAAAAGTAGCAGGAGCAGCGTTAATGATACTGTTTTTGGTATTGATCTTGGGGATTGTGATCTATCGTTGGTATCTAATTGAAATTAGTGCGATGTTTGTCATTTTAGCCATTGTAGTTGGTCTGATTGCCGGTTTAAATGCAAGCAAAATCGCGGAGTCCTTCGTTAGTGGTTTGCAAACTTTTGTTGTGGCTTCGTTTGCTGCTGGTATTGCACGGGGCATAACGGTGATTTTAGAAGAAGCAGTGATCCTAGATACCGTGGTCAATGCGTTTGCCCAAATGGTGATGGCTTTGCCGGCGCAAGTGAGCTCAATTGGAATGTTCATTACCCAAACTATTTTGAACTTCCTAATTCCCTCAGGTAGTGGGCAGACGTTGGTCTCTATGCCCATTATGACACCCCTTGCGGATATTGCTGGAATCACCCGTCAGACCGCTATTTTGGCTCTTCAAGCGGGAGATGGTTTCAGTAACATCCTTTATCCAACCCTGGGATTCCTTTGGGCTTGCATCGGAATGGCCCGTATTCCCTACGAAAAATGGGCGAAGTTTATTATCCCACTGATATTGGTTTGGAGCGTTTTGGCGATGATCTTCCTCGTCATTGCCCAAGCCATTGGTTGGTCTTGAGGATCTGAACTAGCCTTGTATCGAACGGACTAGTGGATGATTGCAACTATAGGAAAACCGAGAATCTGCGATTGTCATCGGAGGCTAGCCACCGATGACAATCGCTTTGAAGCGAATGCATTAAGACCGAAGTATCTTTAGGAAAGGGGCGGATTTTAATGAGTGGCTATGATCTTACCGAAATCAAACAAAAGATCGAGGCTCATTTTGATCGGACGGAACTGATCACTTTTTGCCAGGAGATGGTTCGAATCCCATCTCATCGCGACTACCCGGGGCAGGAAGCCGAACTCGGTGAATTCATGAAAGAGTGGCTCGAAGAACGAGGACTTAAGCCGTGGTTACAAGTTGCCAAAGAGAAACGCGCCAACGTCGTGTGCACCGTAGGCGAGGGTAACCCGGAGCTAATATTCAATGGACATATTGATACCATTCCTCCCTATGACATGGGCGACGAAGCCTTAACGGGCCGCATCGAAGGTGATTGGATTATTGGGCGTGGAGCCGCTGATATGAAAGGCGGGGCGGCTGCAATGGCTTATGCGCTCGTCGTTCTCAATCGAACGGGACTCTTGCTTCCGGGCAAGTTAACTTTTGTCGGGGCCGTTGGTGAAGAGTATGAGAGTTTGGGCACACAGCATCAAATTGCCGAAGGTCTTTTGGCAGATTATGCCGTCGTTGGTGAACCGACGGGCATGCAGGTTGCGGCTGCCCATAAAGCCATCGAATGGATTCAGATCAATGTGACCGGTCGGTCCATTCACTCTTCGATGGCCCATGAAGGAATTAATGCATGTCAGATTGCGGCTCAGATTGTCACCCGCATTTATGAAGAAATGGTGCCAAAGTGGAATGATCGAACCCATCATCTAGCGGGTGCTTCCCTGGGTAACGTGGGGCGGATTGTCGGCGGCGAACAACCCAATGTTGTCCCGGCTTATTGTGAGATTCATATGGATCGTCGCTGGATTCCGCAGGAAGACCTTGATGAAGTCTATCAAGAGATTCGTGATCTGGCGACAGAAGTGGTTGAGGGAACAGGTGCAACGGCCGAAGTTGAGCCGATGCCCTACAGCTTGAGGGCCAAACGGGTGCCACTTGATACTGAACCCGAAAACCCAATTGTTCAGGCATCGTTGGCGGCTATCAACACGATCAAAGGCGAAGATGAGGTATCGGAGCCGATTGGTGTGCCCTACTGGGGAGATGCTGCTTTGTTAGCCAGCGCGGGGATTCCGACGGTCAACATTGGGCCGGGTGATATTTCTCAGGCACATTCAGCAACCGAAGCGCTTCAAATCGACCAACTGGTTGATTGTGCGATGACTTATGCGCTCATTCCTTTTGCCCTAGCAGACCAACAAACTTAGGCGATTAGAGGAGGGTTTTTGACATGCGAACAGCGAAAGCGGCGGTCCTTGAAGGGCCTCAAGATATCAAAATCCGAGAATATCCCCTGCCAGAAGAGATCGAGGCGAGTGCAGCATTGATCCGAGTTCAAACGGCTGGCGTTTGCGGTACGGATCCACATCTATATAATGGTCGGGCCAATTTGCCCTATCCGGTAATTATTGGTCATGAGACCTTGGGAGTCATCGAAAGTCTGGGCGATCCGCCGCCTGAATCGGTTTATGGTGAAACATTGGCGCCGGGAGATCGTGTGATTTGGCCATCATCAATCCTGTGTGGCCATTGCTATTATTGCCGTTACCATGTACTTGAGCATGCCTCATTGTGTGAAAACCGTTTGGGTTACGGTGGCGGAATGTCGTCAGCAGAACCGCCGCATTTCGTGGGTGGCTACGCGGAATATCTTTATGCCCGTCCGGGGACTTGGTTGTACAAAGTTCCGGAATCCCTAGGAGATGATGAAGCCATCTTGGTGGATGCCTTATCTTCCGGCCGAGCCCTTGAACGAGCCTTACAGCTGACGCCTACCGTTGAATCCGTGCTTGTCCAAGGAGCGGGTCCAGTCGGAATGATGGCGGCCTTTCGGGCGAAAGCTCGGGGAGTTCCCTTCGTTATCATGACGGGGGCCCCTGCTCATCGACTGGAGTTGGCTGGGACTTTTGGTGTGGATGAAACCGTCAACATTGATGAGTTGAATGTTGATGAACGGCTTTCCCACGTTCGAGAACTGACGTGGGGACGCGGCCCCGATATTGTCATTGAATGCGCCGGGGTACCAAGTGCGTTTCCCGAAGGACTCATGCTGGTGCGACGAGGTGGAACGTTTGTGGAAGTGGGGCACTATACCGACGCGGGCTCAGTGACGGTCAATCCGTTTAGCCATTTCTGTCACAAAGATAGCCTGATCCTAAATCAGTTCGGGATATCACCACATCAATATGGTCCCGATCTGGCGCTTATGGCCCAAAGTGATTTACCCTTTGAGCAGCTCATTAGTCATCGATATTCGCTTGAGGATGCGGAAATTGCTTTGAAAAAGGCAGGCGCTTTTGAGACGATGAAGGCAGTAATAAAACCTTAATCCGCCCGCATATCGGACAAGATTTGTTCCGCAACTGAAAACGAGGAGGTATCATTATGTCGGTGCACGGTTATACTGGTCAAATCGCCGTTGTGAATTTGACCGAGAGAGAAGTAGAGGTTCAAAGCCCGGATTCGTTATTCTACCGAAAATACGTGGGAGGAAAAGGGTTTTGCGCCTATTACCTCTTGAAATATGTTGAGCCGGAGACGGATGCCCTCGATCCCCAAAATACGCTCGTTTTCGCCATTTCACCGATTACGGGAGCGCCGGTACCGGGCATTAGTCGCTTCAGTGTGGCGGCCAAATCCCCCTTAACCGGCGGATATGGTGAAGCGGAAGCCGGGGGTGACTGGGGAGCTCGGTTAAAATTTGCCGGTTTTGATGCCCTGGTCATTCGCGGGAAGGCGGACACACCGGTCTATTTGCTGGTTCAGGACGGTAAAGTTGAGATCTGTGATGCCGGCGATCTCTGGGGCAAGTCGACTGAAGAAACCGTCGATGCGATGGAAGAGCGCTTGGGAGATAAGACGGTATCGGTGGTTAGCATTGGTCCCGGAGGTGAAAAGCAGATTCGTTATGCCTGCATCATCGAGGGCACGCAGCATGCCGCCGGGCGAACGGGGACGGGTGCCGTCATGGGGTCTAAGAACTTAAAGGCGATCGTGACGGAGGGACGCCCCCAAATTGATCTTGCCGATCGCGAGCGGGTTCACGAGGTAACCCGGTGGATGTCGAGTCAGTATATGGACAATCCATTGAGCCGCGCTCTTTATGAATATGGGACCCTGGCGAGCGTCGGAGCCCTTCAGGCAACCGGCATGTTGCCGTCCCGTAATTTCCAGGAGGGCCGTTTCCCGGACTGGGAGAAGATCAGTGCAGAGTTTTTCAATGCTAACTATTTGGCTGGGCGAGAAGGATGCTATGCTTGCCCGATTCGTTGTAAGCGGCAGGTCAAATCGAAGTTGAACGATATTGAGGTTAATGCGATTTATGGAGGCCCGGAATACGAAACGGTTGCCGCCTTTGGAAGCAATCTGGGAATCGATGATATGGCAACGATCTGCAAATTGCACGAGATCTGTAACGCCAACTCGATCGATACCATCTCGGCCGGGGTGGCCATTGCCTTTGCCATGGAATGTTTTGAAGCCGGTCTGATCTCTGAGGCCGAGACGAATGGGGTCCAAGCCACCTTCGGATCCACAGATGCTGTTTTGGCTTTATTGCATCAGATTGTGAGGCGAGAGGGCATCGGGGAACTCTTAGGTGAAGGAGTCAAGCGGGCTGCCGAGGTTATTGGCCCTGAAAGTGAATCCTTTGCCATGCACGTTCGAGGGCAAGAGATTCCCATGCATGAACCGCGCGGCAAATTCGGTGTGGGACTGGGCTATGCGGTGGCCGAAACGGGAGCCGATCATATGGTGGCAGCTCACGATACCATGTTTGTTGATTCGGAAGCCGCGAGTTTTAAGGCCATCAGCCCCTTTGGATTATTGGAGACGGTGGCGCCCACGAGCCTCGATCACGAAAAGGTGCGACAGTATTTGTACCTAGAACAATGGTGGAACGCCTTAAAGGCGTTTTCCGTTTGCTTCTTTGCCATTGCCCCTCGCGGCCTCATGCCCGTCAACATGTTTGTGGATCTCATCCGCGGAGTCACCGGATGGGATACCAGTCTTTGGGAAGTAATGAAGGCCGGTGAACGAAGCCACAACCTGGCGCGAACATTTAATGTCTTGCATTGTCCCGATCAAGATGAATCGCTCCCAGCGCGTTTCGACGAAGCTTTTGCGACAGGCCCGCTTTCGGGTGTGAATCTTCCATCGGAGGATATGGCCCGAGCGGTTGAATTGCACCATCAAATGGCCGGTTGGTCATCCGATGGAACGCCGCAATATGCCAAATTATGCGAGTTGGATCTTGCCTGGGTGGCCAAGGAGCTGGAGGATGCTGGTATTTCTACCGGGGCACCAATGAGCCAAGGGGAGGATTGAGGGCTTACAGCGATCCAACGGTGAGATTATGTTTTTGGGCATTGCTGGCGAAGGGACTTCTTTGCCAGCAGTGCCCTTTTATGATGGGAACTGCAACACTTTCTTGGACCCTCAATTAGATGACCGCCATTTGTTATTCATGCTTGTGGGGTGTCATTATAAACTTAGTGTGGATCCTTTTGTGCACATAATAATCCAACAGATAATCCTGTATCAGGACCCTCATTTCGACTTTTGTCTTATGCATATTGGGATGGACTCGTTCCCGTTTTATTGATTTAAAGAACGATTCGACAACGGCATTATCCACCGGTGTGCCCGGCTGGCTCATTGAGTGGAGGATTTGCTTTTCTTTCAGCAAGTCACGGTATCGATGGGAGCGGTACTGGCTTTTACGGTCTGAGTGAATCACACCAGGAAGTGTCTTCCTATACTGTTCCAGGGGACGCAGAACGATTTCTTTCTTCATCGAGGTCGATATAGCAAAACAACGGGGGATTCGAGTTGCCAAATCAATATAGGTGGACAGATATAGACGGCCGTCTGAACAGGCGATATAGGTGATATCGGTTACCCAAATCGCATCAATGTCGTCCTGATCAAATTGGCGCTTGAGGAAATTCTCCTTTATCACTTCTTCGATGGATTTGTCCTGCCCATAGGAAGTGCTATGCCGGTGGAATTCTTTCGCACACAGGCCGATTTCGCGCATCAGCCAGGCCACCTACCCGTTTATGGGTCTCGATCCCTTCATCATAAAGTTGCTGTGCAATTCGGGGAGAACCATACCGCCCCTTATGTTCATCATAGATCCGTTGGATTTGTTCTTTTAAATACTGATGGCGAAGTTGCCTGCGGCTCGGCTTGCGCTTTCTCCATTCATAATAGCCCTGCTTTGAGACATTAAGATGATTGCATATTGCTTTGACGGTATACTGTTGTCGGTGTTTGTGAATGAACCCGAAACGAACGACTTGCTTTGCTTCACAAACACTTCGAACTTTTTTAGAATCTCATTCTCCTCTCTGAGACTTTTATTCTCTTGCTCAAGAACATAGAAATCAGCCTTATCAGGAAGCCGTTTCCCCTTGCCGGCAAACGCCTTGCTCCCATACCGGCGCTATTCTGACACCCATCTTGATACGATCGGTCTCGAAATATTGTATTTCTCCGAAATCTCCTTCACGGAAACATCCTTCGAAACAATGCCCTTCTTGGGTTCAAACGGTCAACGCAACACCGAGTAGAGTAAGATCTATTCGGAGGTGTTGCATCGACCGATTGAATCCACCCTAACAAACTTTTAACTTGAATGCTCGCTCATAAGTCTTCCTCATCAAATCACTCCCCAAATGTAACTTAACTGAAGGTCAACAAAACTGTGCCATATCCCCATAAAAAACTATGCACCAACGAATTGGGCAACGAACACGAAGCCATATATGTAACATGGGAAAACGTCGAAGCGACGCTTGGCCGGCCCCACGCCGGTGACCCCGAAGATGACCTTGAACTGGTCAGCAAATTATTGGCCGCCGGCGCCCCACAATGGATTGAAGATGCCAAAGATTGGATTGACGAAGACGTCTGGGCTTAATCGGCCCGGAACTCGAAAATTGACCCATTTTTCCGACATACACCATGCCCCAAAAAAAACGGCCCGAAAACGGGCCATTTCTATTTCATGTGCGTGATTTGTGTGTGATTCATCTTTTTTCGCCGTTTTCCCATAAAACAACAAAACCCGCGAACTTTGATTCTCGCGGGATTTCTTGGATGTGGGCGCGGTAGGGATTGAACCTACGACCTCGTGAATGTGAGTCACGCGCTCTTGCCACTGAGCTACGCGCCCCTGCTGAGAATTTGGAAAACGACATAGAGATTAACTATGGCTCCATTTTAGCAGTGCGCAATCAATTGTCAAGCGAATGATAAAGGGGCATAGCACGCTCCAATTTGTTGACGGCTTCAAACGTATCCGTAGGAAAGGCAAAAGGCTGACGGGGGTCAATGTCGGTACTGCTGAAGTAAATTCCGTACGACAACGAGGCTTAAGCGAACGAGGTGCCGATGATTCAAACCAGCATTTACTATAGGATTGTCCGGGTCATTTTTCGGTACGTCTTTTGTTTTTGCAGCACTTTGGGTTGATTGTGCCAAATGCAAATGTTATAGTACATATGAAACTAATTAAGTTTCTACTAATTTGAATGCATGGCCCCAGTGGAGCCCGGAAGGGGATTTCATCATGACGGAGGTGTTAAGATGACCGATCAACAGAAGTGTCAGAACCCGGAGAAACTCAAGGGCAAGCCAGGAGAATGCAGCCCGGAGCAAATCCAAGAATGTCACGGTGATGATCCC
>SLMV01000150.1 GCA_007133365.1 Clostridia bacterium | reverse complement strand
GTGGAAGTAGGAATTGAATCGGCGCCGATGGACGCATTTGATATGGAGGTTAACCGTCCGTTCGTGTTCGCTATCCGTGATGACGTCACCGGCACCGTGCTTTTCATGGGATCAATCGCGGACCCGGAGTAAGCCTTGATGACACCCGGGGGCTTTAGGTTCTTGGCACCGGGCATGAAGTCCCTCACGGGATCGACACCAACCTTAAAGGAACCAAAAGGGCTCCCCGGAGCCCTTTTGGGCTCGTCAGCGTTAATGAAAAGGTACACGCGAAAAGTGCTTCGCCCCCCAATGGTTAAGGCATGCCATCGTGACCAGACATCAAATGGATCGCATCCTAAAAGGACTGGGTCCATTAGAACCGAGGCCTCCATGTCGGACGTTTCAACGACTAATTTTCCTACATGAATGGTTCCCGAACGACGGGATCCGGGAAACCGGTTTAATCCCAACAAAAAAGACCTCCCGGCTTTAACACGGGGAGGCGTTCACCTTAAATTACTAAACCCGAACATCAGGATTGTTCGCCGGCTTCTTCCCAAAACGAAATGGTGAAGCGATCATGCTCACCGGTATAGGGAAGCCACTCCATCTCAAAGCGTTCGATCTCCGCATTCTTCGGCCCCGCTTTTAGCCACCGGACAAAGGCTTCTAGGTTCTCTCGTTCACCCTCCGCCATAATCACGATATCGCGGCTCGGAAGTGACGTGATATAACCCTTGATATCGAGTCGAGTCGCAAAGCGGTGGGCCTGGGACCGGAAACTCACCCCGAGCACCTTCCCCGCCAATTGGACGCGCATTGCTTGAAGTGGCACTCAAGCCATCCCCTCTCAAATCATCGGATCGTCAGCAGTCTCGCAGGATCGGTTGGTCAAAGTAAAAAGCAAGAGCAGTGGACACCACCCATTTGGTCACTACCTTTAAGTATACCACGTCCTCCGATGAAGGCATGTCCGACTTTTGGGTGCAGGGGCCGTTGGCCCCTGCACCGTTGGGACTAGCATTCACTATGGCCGCAGGCCAAGCACTTGACACAACCTTCTTCATAGACGAGCGCCTGGAGACCACACGCCGGACAAAGCGCAAACCGGCGTTCTTCAGGGGCCACCGGCGCCGGGGCTTCACCCGTGTCTTTGGGCAGTTTGAGCCCCAGCTGGGTGAGCTCATCCGCCCCCTCATCCGGAGTGGGAAGTTCCTCTTTGGACTCCACGATCTCCCGGATGAACTGTCCGATGGCATCGGGAATTGAACGGACCCGATTGGGGCCAAAACCGACCGAACGACTGCCGCCAATGCCGATCAATTGATCCGCCACCTCATTGGGATCAACCCCACAACGAAATGCCAAGGAAATCAACCGCGCGATGGTTTCGGTAAAGGCCATGACGTCACTTCCGGCTTTCCCTATTTGGGCAAACAGTTCAAAGGGCTGGCCCTGATACACGTTTAGGGTAAGGAAGAGATTGCCCATCGGCGTGGCTTTTCGCACCGTAAACCCGGGAAGGCGACTGATCCGGTCCAAGGGTTTGATGCCCCCCCACGTCACCGACATCGCATCCGGATCGGCCGCCTTCTCACCACTTCCGACGGTGAGCACCTGTGACTCACGGCTGGCATTACGATAAACGGTAAGGCCCTTGCAACCGCGTTCATAGGCCTCCCGAAAGGCCCGGCCAATGCTCGCCCGCTTGGTGGCCGTGGGAAAGTTGATGGTTTTGCTCACCGCGTTATCCGTATGATCTTGAAACGCCGCCTGCATTTGAATATGATATTCCGGCGCAATATCGAGGGACGTCACAAAAACCCGTTTGACATCTTCCGGAACCCCGGGGATGGAGGCCAAGCTTTCACCGTCGGCCAATTGCTTCATCAGCGTCTCCGAGTAAAAGCCACGACGGCGCGCAACGGCCTCAAAGACCGGATTCGATTCCACCAGCTGATCACCATCCATGACGTTGCGGGTAAAGGCGATGCTAAAGAGCGGCTCGATCCCCCCGCTGGTGGCACCAATGATGCTGATGGTCCCCGTCGGTGCGATGGTGGTCGTGGTCGCGTTTCTGACCGCTAATCCGAGTTCTTGATAGGCGCTTTCCGGGTAGGTGGGAAAGGCACCCCGGGTTTGAGCCAATAGGCGGCTGGCTTCTTTCGATTGCTCATCGATAAACTTCATAACCTTTCGGGCGAGTTCGACGGCTTCGTCCGAATCATAAGGAATGCCGAGCTTTAAAAGCATTTCCGCCCAACCCATGATCCCGAGACCGATCTTGCGATTTTTTAAGGTCATCGATTTAATCTCGGGGATGGGATAACGGTTCGCATCGATGACATTGTCGAGGAAATGAACGGCTGAATGCACAATATGACTTAATAAGTCCCAATCAATAAGGGTTTCGGGCTCGGCTTCGGCTCCCGTTTCCCCTTGTTCCCACCAGGCGCCTTCTCGTACCACGGCGCTGAGATTAACGCTCCCGAGATTACAACTCTCATACGGAAGAAGTGGCTGTTCGCCGCACGGGTTGGTGCTTTCAATTTCTCCTAATGCCGGGGTCGGGTTATCCGCGTTTATGCGATCGAGGAAGATGATCCCCGGTTCCCCATTTCGCCATGCCATATCGACGATGAGATCGAACACCTGTGCCGCCGGGAGGCGATGCACGCGCTCTTGGTTCCTCGGGCTCAAAAGATCATACGACTCCCCTTTTTCCAATGCGGTCATGAAATCATCGGTGAGGGCGATGGAGAGATTAAAATTGGTGATGGCTTCATTATCTTTCTTACAAGTTATAAATTCCATGATGTCAGGATGATCAACCCGGAGAATGCCCATATTGGCACCCCGGCGGGTGCCCCCTTGCTTGACCGCCTCGGTCGCCGAATTGAACACTTTGAGAAACGATACGGGTCCGCTGGCCACGCCCCCCGTCGAGCGCACCACATCATTCTTCGGGCGTAGTCTGGAAAAACTAAATCCCGTTCCCCCGCCCGATTTGTGGATGAGCGCCGCATGCTTGATGCTTTCGAAGATACTGTCCATGCTGTCTTCAATGGGCAGCACAAAACAGGCGGACAGCTGCTGTAATTCGCGCCCGGCATTCATGAGAGTGGGCGAATTGGGCAGGAAGTGGCGTTTAGTCATCTCACGATAAAAGTGCTCGGCGGTCTTTTCAATCGCCTCCCGATTCGCTTCAGCGTGCTCGCATAACGTCTCAAAACTGACCTTCATTTTCCCCT
>SLMV01000158.1 GCA_007133365.1 Clostridia bacterium | reverse complement strand
CTCGCCCAGCCCGTCACGCCTCGTCCAGGATTCGTGCTCCTCGGGTCGCGGTTTTGCCTCCGGCTTCCTTCAGATCCCGCGTCACCACGGGCACCCTTGCCATCGGCTAGTGGTCCTACGTGGCCACGGCCCACGGGGGACTTTCACCCCTTAGCATCCGCCCATGCCGGGCGCACACAAAATTTTGGGGGCTACCGATATCGGCAGCCCCTCGATTCAGCCTCTTATTCTGCCAAGTTTACCGCTGCTACTCGACCACCTTGAAATCATAGCCCCAAAGTTCAATGTCAAAGCGCGGTTGATACTCGACACGATTTCGCCACGCATACAACGTGCTCATTTGGACGAGCCCGATGAAAGGAGCATTTCGCTCCGCAGCAAGAGCCGTTGCTTCGTGATAAGCATCAATACGGCCTTGCTCATCCACTACCTCGGTCCACGCATAATCGAGCAACTCATTGATCCGACTCGATAGCGATTCATAATCCGGATCCATCTCCGGGGGCGGAGGCAGAACCTCCGGATACCCGAGACGCTCCGTGTGGATCTGAGAGGTGGAGAAGAAGGGATTCATCTGTCCACCTAAGGCCATCAGGTTCAACTCCTGACTTTTACCCGGAAGATAGATGTCCGTCCGCCAACTCGTCGTATCAAGGATTCGAAGATCAACGGTGAATCCGACTTGTTCCAGCATGTCACCAATTACCCGGGCAATGTCCCCGTACGGCCAAGCCTCCGACGCATGCATCACCAGTGTGGGCTCACCCGGCCCATAGCCACCTTCTTCGAGAAGGGCACGTGCACCATCCGGATCGTACACATTCGCATCGGGCCCGTAAACCGCGGCGTGCGATTCAGCCAAGGGGCCAAAAGGACCGCGCGCCCGGAACGGTTCACCGTCGCCACCACTGATGTCCCGAAGCGCATACTTATCGATCGCCATTTCGATGGCATCGCGCACTCGAGGATCAGCCGTGGCAAACACACGATTCAATTCGGGGTCATCGGGATAGTCGGGATCCGGATAATTCTCGCGTGAGCGCGGTCCCACGCGTGTCGTCAACATGTGGCCACGTGCCGTGTTATTCCAGTAAGTCGTGACATCCGGATTCGCATCCAGACGGTCTTTATCCTGCGGGGTCACATCATAGATCAAGTCCACCCCACCCGTCAAAATCTCCGCCACCCGAGTGGATGCTTCCGGGATAATTCGGTATTCGAGTTCTTGAAAGTTCGGGAACTTATCCGTTTGCCAATAATCTTCATTTCGCGAAAACAGGATGTGCTCATCACGAACGTGTTCTTCGAGAACCCAAGGTCCCGACCCCATCGGGGAACGATGAACCCCATCGATTCCGACCTCTTCGAAGTAGGCCTTGCTCACAATTCCGGCACCGGTATTCTGCTGCGAGAGCTGCCAAAGGAATAGGGAGTTCGGTTCTTTGGAAACGACATCGAAGGTATAGTCATCGTGAATCACGATCTTGTCAATCCAGTCATATTGATCGGTTACGATATATTCATCCCGAGACCCTTCGATGACGCGACGATAGTGGAACTTCACATCTTCTGCCGTCAGTTCAGTTCCATCATGGAACTTGACACCTTCATGAAGATAGAAACGAAACGTTAATTCGTCGATGACCTCCCACTCTTTCGCCAGCTCGGGAATCCAATCACCGCCGTCCGGACTTCGAACGAACAGGTAGTCATAAGCGTTTTGGATAACCCACTCCGCCGCACTGATCCAGTCTTGCGGGGGATCCCATGAGAACGCATCGGTCGCTTGCGCAATTACCACTCGCTGGGGCTCCTCCGGCTCCACGGGTTCCGGATCCGGTTCGGTGTCGGGGTCCGGTTCAATATCTTCGTCAGGAGGCTCCGTTGCGGATCCACAGGCGATTGCAAACGCAACGCTGAAAACGAGAATCAGCACTAGCGAGAGCCTAAGCCATTTGTTCATGCTGTCACTCCTTCCAGGAATAAAGTGATCGGCTTACACCCAAGAACACTCATCACTACGGGCATGCATGATCACTCATGACGATATGTATTCTCTATAAGATCTCTATTTCCTTTTTTCGATACTATCCAGTAAATATGGGATTCTCATGTTATGATAAGGTGCCATTTAGGCGATTTTCGTATTTCGGTATATAGAAGCGGCAGGCGGTGGGGATGTCACCTCGAAACGCGTTGTTAATAAAATGACATGTTTGCCAACGACAAAAACACGTTCGCAAACAAAGAAGAATTAGTAATGCGCAGAAGAAGTTTGCACTGCTAAATCAGTACCGGGTTAATCTATCTTTTTATGGAGCCCTGATTGCATTTGAAGTATCATCGGATGGAAATTTACGATACGGCACCACTGCTTCCCAGACGCACCCGGTTACTGATCATAAACGCTCGGACTTGGGCCCCCAAATAGATTAAATGAAACGCCGGATAACCTCCATCAGTTCGTCAACAGCAACGGCTTCGTCTTCGTCCTTGATCGCTTGCACCACACACCCTTGAATATGCGTTTCTAACAACAGCACCCCCACCCGACTCAAGGCAGCCCGACAAGCCGCCACTTGATTCAACACATCCACGCAATACGTATCCGAATCCACCATACGATAGATTCCGCGGACTTGCCCCTCAATTTTTCGCAAACGATTTAACAGTTGCTGTTTGTTTTGGCTTCGGGTTGAAGATGGCATATCCGGCACAGTGAAGCCCCCCTTTCCTTTCATGCGGGGGTGATCCAAAGCCCCAGCTTCTCATCCGGTTGGACCACCCCGACATCCGAACGCATATAGACCCGCCTATACCAACTCATACCCGGCATCCGCAATAACGGTTGTTAGATGCTCCCGATCAACACCTTGTTCGGATTCGACCTGAACTTTTCCAGACGACAAATCGATTGATACCGAAGCAACGCCGGGCAGGTCGGAGATGGCCTTTGACACACGTTTGACACAGTGTTCACACGTCATACCCTTTACATAAAACTCCTGAATTTGAGGATTCGTGTTTTCAGTCATTCCTTATCATCCCTCCTATACGGTACCCCTGTACCCTATACCTGTACTCTAAACCCTATCGTAACATCCGTCAAACGCATCACTCCAACTTGCATTGACAGGGCAACCCCCCAATTACGAGCGATTTTGTCTCATTTTCGCCCCCTTACATAGAATGGGTTAAAAGGAAAGGGTTTTGTTCCTTGGCTTTTCCAAGAT
>SLMV01000067.1 GCA_007133365.1 Clostridia bacterium | reverse complement strand
AGCAGGAAGACGGAGAAGATGTATTCGTTCACTTCTCCGAGATTAACGCCACCGGTTTCAAAACATTGGAAGAGAATCAGAAGGTCAGCTTTGAAATTGTTGAGGGTGACAAAGGTCTCCAAGCCGTGAACGTCACGGTTTCTGAGTCCGGACCCAGCTTCTAAATCTATTTTGTCGACTTAGCTTACTAAAAGCGTCCCGTACGGGACGCTTTTCTTTTGCTTCTAACAACAGAGCCTCCACGAGGCGGCTCGTTCAATCAATCCCGAGACGGCCCACATTCCCCTGATCATCAAGGTATACCAAGACCCTTTGACCGACAAAAAGGGATTCCAGTCCTAAATAATCCCCAGCATCATCATAAACAGCCGGCTCCACTGCATAGCGAAAATCCAAGGAAGGATCCCGAGTTCCATCCGATGAACTGCCAAGAATTCGTAAAACCACTTGCTGCCGCTCAAGATCCACCGAGGAGACCATGTAGCCACTTGAAAGGGGCTCATTTGCCACCCATGAAATGACACCCGTACATTTCCCGGAATCATTCACCTCTATTTGGGCAAAGTCACCTTCACGAACCTGCAGGTCTTGGTCAATGAAGTGAATCCACAAACCGGGGAAGGCCAGTTCGTAACTAACGGACCGACCTTTTTGGTCCACTGCAACATAGTAGCTGTCGCCGAGTTCACCTGCTGTGAGTATTTTGACATAACGGGCCCCGGCTCCATCGACCAATGCGTCCAATCCTCGTGCCGCGTAACCATCATCAAAAAGAGCGAACTCAACCCATCGAGCATGTTGTAAGTCATTGAGGCTCATGTCGCGAGGGCCGCCGGAAAATCGACTCCGTAAGACCGGGACTTTCTGATCATCCTCCAAATGAAAGTAGATCAAAAGATCGTCAGCCTGTTCATCCACCGTCACCTCACGAATGGTCCCTGAGATTCGGTTTCGACGAAATTGGATTCTGATGACTTGGTCGGAAGGAATTCCATTTTCGGTCTGAAGTCCGATACCACCGATCGTAGCAATATCAAGGACGTCACCCGGCTCAAAATCACTGATACTTTGAGGGCTAAAATTGCCAAATCCAATCACATCGATAGCCCCGGACCCATGTACCGACGCTGTCATTCGTTTATTATCCTCTACAGCATCAACCCTCAACCATTCGTCTTCGATGTCAGACCCCACCTCAATGACGACGGCCCCTTCAACATCAAAATATAACAAGCGAATCTCCTCTGCTGTCGCATCAGGGAGTTGGATCACCTGTAGATCCACATCATCTCGCTGCGCGATATCCTGAAGGATTTCAACCGTCACCGACCTCTCCATGGCATTGATAAACCACCGGGTATCATCGTCCCAGAAAACTGGCCGATCATTGAGCACCAAACGCCCGGCAGCAGTATCAATCGAATCCAGTGTGCCGGTCAAATGCAACGGAGAAAGAATGGAAACCACTTCGGTTGGGACGGAAATAAAGGCAATTTTCCCTTGCCCATCTCGACATGCTAATACCGACCGACCTTCTAAATCGGAGAGAGTAGAAACCCCATCAATAAAAACGTTTTCGGAAAGCCCATGCGCCTGATTGTCAATCCAAAGATCTTCTGCGGTCGTCTGCGTCACGGCTCCTTTTATGATTCGATCCTGTTTTTCCAGTAAATTTTGGATTCCCGGAGAGGTAGTGCTTTCGGGTCCCACGGGCGAATCCACTAGGAGGGCATTTACCGCCAGCCGTGCCATTTCCCCACGAGTAATGGGCACACTGGGTTGGAGGTTAACACCTTGCGTTAACCCTAAATCTTCGGCTTTGCTTAGGTAACCCTCCGGATAGGCTAATCCCTCGAGTGAATCACGAAGCCCAATGGTGCGGAGCAAAACAGCTAGTGTCTCACCATAAGTGATCATCCGGTCGGGCCGAAACATACCATCTTTGTAGCCTTGCATCAGGTTAAGGTGCTCCACTGCATTTACCCATCCCCACCAAACCAAGGCGATATCGCCGCCATCTTGAAACTGCGGCTGGTTTGCGCTAAGAAGAATCGCTTGTTCCGCTTCACCGTGTAAGGCGACGGCAACTTTGGCAAACTCGACGCGAGTCAACGCACGCTCAGGCCGTACGTTACCATCATCAAATCCTTCAATAATCCCCAGTGTCTTTAGCAAGGCAAAATCAGAAGCCTGCTGACTATTCGGGGCAACATCATTAAACGGCGTATCGATCACTGATATATCGACACTCGCCGCAACCCGCTCTCCAGACAGGGTAAACAACATCAAAATGGCCAGAACAATAACCATCTTTTTCACCAGCGGAAGACCTCCCCCTTATTCACCGTAAGATGATTATAGGTGGAATCAGGCCAAGCTGCAACGTTTTCACTCATGATGTCAAGGGAATTTAATGAAGTCATCAACGAAGAATATCAACATCGGCGCTCCAGAAAACGGGGGACACACTCAGGATATTCAAGTGGCCACCGCTTTAGATGGTAAGGAGCCCATCGAGCAAGACATAAGCCGCGCCCCCCACGCGAATTGTTGCCAATTGACCCTTCCGAATTTCGACCTCCGCAATGAGGAAACTCGGCCGATCCATAATATGCCCCTGTTCTAAGGCAATCTCAAATTTACCATTGTCAGGGTGAGGGATCAGGCCATGCTTGATGAGAAATGCCGCTGTTGCACCCGCTGCAGTCCCGGTGGCGGATTCCTCGTTGATACCCACTGCTGGGGCAAAATCACGACAATGCACTACGGCGGCTGGGTCGATGGTATCGAGGGTGACGCAATGAACGCTGATAATATCCTTTTCCTTACAAAAGGCAGCCAATTCTTTTAGATCCGGATTTAGCGCCCAAAGATCTTCACGCGATGCCAATGGGACAATTAAATCGGGCAAGCCCGTCGAGATGATATGCGGGTTCGGAAGTTGCGATGTTTTTGGCTGTTCGGGGATCCCGAGTATTCTTAGGAGGTCCTCATCCCAACCGATATCTGCAATGACTCGTGGAGATGCCTGGGTCATCATAACCCGTTCGGGAAGGCCACGGTTTAAGAAAATGGTTACCTCCAATGGCCCAACACCGGTCTTTTGAATAACCGTAATCTCTTCTCGCTCAGTCCTAATCACGCCTTCGGCCACTAAAACCCAAAAAGCGGCAATCGTGGCGTGACCACAGAGTTTAACCTCCATTTCCGGTGTGAAATACCGCACGCGGAAAACGTCCGAAGAATGAGGAAAGACAAAAGCGGTCTCCGACAGGTTCATCTCTCGGGCGATTTTTTGCATTTCCCAATCGAGTAAACCCTCGGCCATGGGCACCACACCGGCTGGATTGCCCCCAAAAGCCTGATCACTAAAAGCGTTGACTTGAAGTATGCGATACGTCTTCATCTTTGCCCCCTCATTTTCGAGGTCTCAATCTCTAAAGCAAAATCTCCTTAGATCTTCTTGAATGACCCGTCTACCCTAAGACGAAAGCCCCATAAAGCAGCGCGGCACCAATCACAAGCGCTGGATGGATTCGCATGCGTTCGATCAATACAATTCCCATCCCGGTAAGAAAGAGGGTTTGAATTGGCCCAATCGACGAAACGGAATCGCTCAAAAACCGATAGGTCATCACGGCCAACATAACAGCAATGACCGGTCGAATCCAGTCGGTAAGGGCTTGCACCTTCGGTGAATCTTTATAGCGATAGAGGATTCCCATTAGGAAAATCATGAAGATAAGCGAAGGCAGGATGAGGGCTAGTAAACTCACGATCGCACCCGGAATACCAGCCTCAAAGTATCCGACATAACCCGCCATCTTGGTTGCAATCGGACTCGGGAGGGCATTTGCAAGGGCAAGGATTTCACCAAACTCCGAAACACTCATCCACCCATAGCGATGCACCACTTCATGTTCAACCAACGGGATAAAAGAAGGTCCGCCCCCATAACCTAAAATGCCGGGAATAAAAAAGGCCAAGAATAGCTGCCAGTAGATCATTCCGGATCCTCCTTAGGTGTGGGTTTTAGGAGAATATAAAGTAAGATGCCCGCAATCCAAATCGCCGGGTGCAAGTCGAAAAATTCCAGCACCACGAGTGAAGCGCCAAATACCAATATCAGGCGGCTCCATCCGATAGAAGTTCGCGATTTGTCCAAAAATCCCCAAGTTAGTGAACCTAGCAAAACGGCGACTATCGGCATGACCGCTCCAGTCATGCCCCCAACCCAGGGCTCATGAGCAAAAGATGCCAAAGTCGTTAGAAGCACAATCATCAAAATAATCGTGGGCAGCACCAAAGCCACCAGAGCCACTATTGTCCCCATAATACCTGCAACCTGATAGCCGATATACCCCGCCATCTTGGTTGCAATCGGTCCCGGCAGCATATTTCCAATGGCCAGAACATCGGCAAAATCGTCCGAGTCCATCCATTGGTAACGCGTAACCGCTTCCATATGGACAAGCGGAATGGAGGAAGGTCCTCCCCCATATCCCAGTATTCCGACGCGAAAAAACGCCATAAAAATCTCCCAATATTCTTTCCTCACGTTTAGATCCTCCTGAGATCGCCTCAGCATTCCCAAGCGTATGCTCAATATCCAGTAAGGTTGTTGGCGGCTATTCCGATGAACCAGCGCTCGGCATTCTTTTCCCATCAAGTTCTATCGGCTGGCTCCATCACACCCGATACTTCCGTAAATAGCGGCAAAATGCAACCCAATATTCGTTCTACTCTTCGTACAAGCCACCTTAGATCCTGCTATGCCGGTACGGTTTGTCAAAATGGAGCCGGCGATAATTGCCACATCGAATCCAGTCCATGTGAAGGGAGTCCCTCGGGATAATCTCAATAGGAGAAATCGAAGCAATATAAGCGATACGATCCAACCAGACCCTGAAAACCGCACCTTTGTTCATCTTCTGCTACAAACTTTGCAGGCAGTCGTGACAACACCGATCCGCCAGCTCAAAGTCGCGCTGGCAGCCGCCATTCTCTCAGCGGCATCAAATCCCATAGGGTGACTCGCTAATCTCGCTTTCAAAACGCTTGTTGATCAGCAAGGGTTTCGACCCGGGATGTGCTAAAGCCCTAAATCGCTTCAACGGGGCTTCAGCTGACTAAGTGGGGAAAACATATCACCCCGAATAACAACTCGACGATCAAGATTCAAAAATCGAATCCTTTCTTCATTTAAAAAAGCCCGCAAAACAAACGCTGCCCCAACCACCCCCGATCTCAAGCGAAAGGTAACAAAAATCTATTTTAAGAATCGCATTAAGCCTTCAATGCATCCGGTCGAACCGAAAGGTTTCCGTTTTCAAATTCCCGTTCGAGCGCTTCTCGATAAAAAATGGGGTTTTGTCCAACGACCCGATCGATCATGAGAATGCCGTCCAAGTGATCAAGCTCATGCTGCAGCAACTCAGCATAACGATCATCTACTGTAACCGTTCTTCTTTTTCCTTTGAGGTCCCAATACCGGACGCTGAGCCTTTGATAACGTTCGACCCAGGCATAAAGATATGGAAGACTTAAACAATCATCCCATAGTTGAAACCTCGACCGTGATCGCCATAGAACCTCAGGATTGATCATCACGATTGGTTTTGGAATCTCCAAGTAGAGAATTCGCTTCGAATAGTTAATTTGGGGGGCGGCAATGCCACGACCAAATCCGTGCTGTCTTCGAAAATGGTATAGGGTCTCGGCCAATGCCCCCGCTATTTTGTGGTTCTCCGAGGCACAAACATCCTTGACCGGTTGAGCTGACGCTCGAAGCACGGGATCACCCAGTATCATAACTTTGGAAAAAACAGTCAACGGAAATCGCTCACCTTTCTGAGATTCTGGCCGATATAGATATTGGCAATCATCCCATTTACCATGCTTTCGTTTTTGGTTACATTAACAACCTAATAATATCGAAGTTCTCAAGGCGGGAACAGATCACGATTCGCCTTGAATCTTCCAGAAGGCGAAAGGGACACTTCGACGTTCGTCGAATGCTTAATTAAGCACCGGAAAGGATGATCCCGATGAGCACTGGTTCCCACGATTATGATCAACTGACTCAGAAAGTAGCCGAAATCCGCGATCTAGAACGCATTGCCGCCCTCTCCTATTGGGACATGCAAACCTACATGCCTCAAGGAGGACATCATGCTCGGGCTGAACAGCAAGACACGCTCCAAGTATTAATTCACGAAAAGATGGCGGATCCTCAATTGGGAGCACTCATCGACGCTTTGCGGGAAAAGATCACCGATCCCGATACTATTGAAGCCGCGACTTTGCACTGGTTAGCCCGAGATCATAAAGAGGCGACCCAAATGCCCCCCGAATTGGTTCGTGAAAAGAGCCAGGCCGCATCGAACGGAATGGCGACGTGGCTAAAGGCCCGAGAGGAAAACGATTTTCAGATTTTCCTGCCCGCTCTTAAACAAATCCTAAAAGTATCACGTGCTACCGCCCGTGCCATAAAACCAGATTCAGATCCTCTTGCAACCTTACTCGACCAGCGCGAACCCGGGTTTTCACTTGGCGAGATTAATCAGTTGTTCAGTCAACTCCGTGATTTTTTAGTGCCCCTGCTCAATAACATATTACACGACGGGCAACCCGTCGACAGTGGCATTCTTCGGGAATATTATGACCCTAAGGTCCAATGGGAAGCCGGCTTCGACGCAGCAAAACAAATTGGTTTTGACTTAGATAAACGAGGCCGCAAAGACATCTCCGTGCACCCTTTCACCACAGCATTTTCACCGGACGATGTGCGGATCACCACGCGTCTACGCAACAACTATTTTCCAACAGCATTTTTTGCGACACTCCACGAAGCGGGACACGGGACGTATGAACAAGGAATTCCCGCCTCTTTAGCTCGATCGGTTTTAGGAAACGCACCATCGGGCGGATTTCATGAATCACAATCCCGCCTATGGGAAAACCTCGTCGGACGCTCCCGACCTTTTTGGAATTACTTCTTCCCCCGTCTTCAACAATACTTCCCAAACCAACTTCGCGATGTATCCTTAGAAACATTCTATCGCGCCGTAAATGATGTGAAGCCTTCGCTTATTCGGGTCGAAGCCGATGAGGTCACCTACAATCTTCATATCATCATCCGTTTCGAACTCGAGCGCGATCTGTTTAAAGAGGATCTAACACCGGCTGATCTACCGGATGCGTGGAATCAAAAATACGAGAAATACCTCGGCATCACACCACCGGATCCAACACAAGGCGTCCTCCAAGACATCCATTGGTCTTCTGAGATAGGCGCCAGTTTCGTCAGTTATACCCTCGGCAACATGATTTCCGCACAGCTCTTTGAACAAGCCCGGAAGGTAACGCCGAAAATGATCGAGGGCTTTGGCCAGGGAGACTTCTCACCCCTGTTGGAATGGATGCAAGAAAATGTTCATGCGGTTGGGCGGCGATATGAACCTAAGGACCTCCTTAAACGGATCACAGGCGATACACTCCGTCCCGAACCGTTTATGCATTACTTAACGGATAAAATGAAGGACGTGTATCAGCTCAGTATCTAGGCTTTATCTGAAGGAAGAAACCAAATGGATACCGGAAATTAGTGCACAAGACCCATGAAAAGATCGCATCGCTCACACCCTTAACGTTAACGTCTTAAGGGTGCGAGCGGCCACGATCGATTGGTCAGAAATGGTCGTTTGGTCTCCTCTTTGTGGGGTGCGTAACCTTGCTATCGCACCCTGTTCTTCCCCACTCTGACCCGGCTTACAAATCCGATTTCTAAAGCGACCCGCCTTGGAGTTCGCTGTCCCCATTCCTCGCATCGCTTACACGGAGAAAATCTGCTATAGCAAATCTTCTGGCCGCACGGATGAACGGTGAATTGGGCAAATCCGTCGCTCACCGGCTTGGGATCGGGATTGACTCAATACGTGGATCATAAGAGTTGCCACCCATTGTCAGCGCGTCGCCATTGCTGACATCTGGGAGAATCCCCGGCGTGTTGATAGACAAAGTTCTCATGACATAAATGAAAACAATGTAGACGCGCATTTGCACGGCCTGTCAACAAATCCATCGGGTTGGACCACTGAGGAAGGCGGAATCATTCGGCGTTGCAATCAATGGGCTTGCTCGGCGAACCGGTAAATCCTGGCTGCCCTTCACCCAGGTGGTGAAAAATCGAAATTCCTCAGGTTTTCCGCAAAATTCATGGTTTTCGCATGGATCCGTACGAAACCTCCGTACCCCCAAATATTCCCGTTCGATAACGGATATATCCTTACGAGCATCAGCCACATACCTCCACAAATAGACCCAAATGGGCATTCCGATCAAATCCCTTTCGATCGATTCCATTGGGAAGTGGAAACATCCCACATCCGAAGGGGAATCCCGAAAGCTACCGGCTCAATACCAGCGCGGATCCAAGCTGCACGGAACCAACCAGCCGTTTGTGAGAATCGTCCCCTCCACCCAGCACGACCCTCGCGAACGATTCCCTCCTGTGCTATCATGGTTGACAAGAAGAGATAGCGCCTCTTAAGAACCGTTTCTTCGGTTTTAATGCTGAGTTATCGCTACCCCATATATCGTTTCAATTCGATTGTTTCTCTGGTAGGAAACCCGACCACCTAGTAGACCGAAATTTACCGGCATAGAGAGAATCAAGTTGCCGATATTGATAATTCTATCCGATATTTGCAGTCACTCATGACCCTCTTAGGTTATTCCCTCCGATGCCATCGAAATGCAGCACCTGAAGGGAGACTCACCGTGTCACGCCACGACAGGCAAACACAATTATTGCAGACATCTCTCGATGAGCTGTTAAAGGAAGCAAAGGGCATCCGGCTGCTCACCGAAAAATGGGGCGCGCATCGTTTCGCTTTACACGCCGATACGCCCCAATCTAGCCCAAACCGATTCCGCTAACATTATACCAATGATCGGACAAGCAACTATTCTGTCTGTTTTCAAGCGTTTCCCAAACGCCATTTCATCCTCAGCTACAGACTTCACCCGGACTTACCTGCAAAAATCATGACACACGACCAGTAATTCTATAGCGGCACGCTGCAATTTGAGGACCATCGTTATCTCGAAAGGCGGACGCAGTTGGCTTAAATGCGTGATGAATGAATCTTCGGACGGTGCCTTGCGACCTACGTGAGAGAGGGGAGGCGCAGGATCGAAAGAGCGCAAACGATTCCGGAGTGATACACTGAGTTTGCTTGATAAATGCGGAAACGACTTCGTTTTATAAACGAATGCCGTAGCACCGACAACGGTGAAAATGCTGGTTTGTTTGCAATTTGGTTTAATCAAAAAGAAGGAGGCAACGACATGATACAAAACGGGGCCATCCCTGAGGGAAAAATGGAGAATTTCGATCAAGTTTATGATGCAAAAATCAATGATATTAATGAGCAGCTAGGCCAGACTGTTCTATTTGTTTTAATAGGCGATGTTAACACAGGGAAATCATCCACCATCAACGAGTTGATGGGATGTCAGGTGGCCGATATTGCAAGTCAACCCGGAGAAACCCAACAAATTCAGGAGTATGTATACCGAGAAAAAATCATATTTGCCGATACCCCCGGCTTGCACGACATAATGAAGGATAACTCAAAACAAAGCCTACGATATTACCGAAATGCTGATGTCATACTCTTTTTCTTAAACGCAGCCGGCACCGTATTGTCCGCCCCCGAAAAGGCGGTCTTTGATAAAGTCAAAAAATCAAATGATAACATCATTATTGTCCTCAATAAAATCGATGCAGCCGAAGATATCTCGAGTTTAGTCGAGTATGTAAAAAGGCACACCGGGCAAAAATACCCGGTCATTCCGATCTCATCCAAAACGGGTGCTAATATGGACAAATTACGAGGGAAGATTCTGGATTTGCTTTCGGGAAAAGCCCTAACGTTTGCCCGAGAAATGAAAAATAAATCAATAGCCGCCAATAAATGGATATATAGTGCGGCAACCGCCGCCGCATCGATCGGAGCATCCCCATTACCTGGCGTCGATATCATTCCCATCACATCGATACAAATCGGGATGCTATTGAAATTATCCGCTTTGTATCATGAGCCAATATCCAAAAGTAAGGCCAAAGAAATCATATTAGCTACCCTCGTGGGAAATGCCGGTAGAGCGCTGTTTCGGCAGGGTATCAAGTTTTTTCCCGGATTCGGCTCCCTCTTAGGAGCAGGAGTCGCCGGGAGCGTCACCTATGCGCTAGGACAAGCCGTTAAACATGCTTACGAAAACGGCTTGGAGATAAATGCAGACTCAATAGGACACTTGATCCGTCGATATAGAAACAGCTAATTGATTTCAATCCCCATCCCGATCAGGTATTTTATCGGTGCCTCGATGAAGTTTAAAACATGTGCAACCAATCAGGTCGTAAATCACGATCAAAGGCAGGATTTATAGAGCTCCTGAGGAATATGATGTGGAATATGAAAAGATGGCTTCCTTACTACAGCAATACGGAAGGGGAGATGCAATCATGGCTGTCCAATTTACCCTTAAAGATCAAAGCGGTAGCGACGTGGAGCGAACTCAGTTTACCCGAGACTATGTCCTTTTATCCTTCCACCCGCTAGCCTGGACATCGGTTTGTGAAAAGCAAATGCTTTCTTTAGAAAACAATTACCACCAATTCCGGGAGATTAGGGTCGTACCTTTAGGAATTAGTGTCGATGCGGTTCCCACCAAAAAAGCATGGGCAAAACACATGAATTTGAATAATCTCTCCATTCTAAGCGATTTTTGGCCTCATGGTGCACTTGCCGATATGCTGGGCCTGTTCCTTGAAGACCGAGGGACGTCAGCTCGAGCCAATGTACTACTGGACCTTGAGGGCGAAATTGTATTTTCCCAAACCTGCGAAATTTCGAAAATTCCCGATGTAGAAGACCTGTTGCATCGGATCAAGAAGGAACTCGGGTAACCTGAAGTTGCTTCCCCGTTTGCTGATGGTCAAATCCCCGAGCCTGCGAACGGACCAACATTATGGAAAACGGGCTCTTTGGATTTGCCGGTAGGTTACTGCAACAGGCACAAGCGGCTTCGAATTCATTACGGATTCAAAATATCACATTGGGCTGAAATTCGCCCTCTAGACACCGGGAAGGCTGTGACACGATGACACTTCTTAAGAAGATCGCACTCATCTTATTGGTACTCGGCGTAATGCTAATTGGTGGAGTATTCTTCATCTTAAATACCGGGCCACAAGTAGAAGCCACCTGGGATGAACAGGATTTTCACTCTGGAATTGAACGCTCCCAGATTGTTATTGATAGCATCGACGAAATCAATTTGGAAACGCTTGCAAACGGCAACTTTTCAGTTCAGGATCTTAATGAGATTGAAGACTCGTTTACCAGTCAAGAAATGAGTGCATTGATTTCTCAGGCTAATGAGCACGGCGGTCCGATTCGAAACGTGAACGTTTCGTTCGACAATAATGGAGAGGGACAAGTCAGTTTTGAACTATCGGATCATTTTGTTGATTTCTTACAAAACCAAGCCGGATTCGCAGAGTTCATACCCGATCATACTCTTGTCGATACGGTGACGCAGCATCTTACCAACATGCTGAATAATAGGCCAGTTTATGCTCAGGGAAATCTTTCACGAGCATCATCAAATGCAGTGGACATTCAAATCAATCAGTTAACGATTGGACGCATACCGTTGACAAGCGGCATAACGGAACGGGTTGAATTAGAAACTACCAAGTTGGTTAACCGGATTATATCGCAAAGCAATGGTTTTTCTATCGAAGAATTGAAGGTCGAAGACGGCCGACTGAATTATAAAGGAACCTTGCCCAAACATATTAAAGGCGAGCGCATACGATGAATGATGTCCGCTACGAAAGCACCTGTTCTAGGCTCAACGCATCCAAATCTCCGATGAGTGAAATGCATCTAGAACATCTGCCCTACTTCAAGTTAATAATGATGCCATTCTATAGACTGCAACGAATACGAGATAATCAATGGCATGATCTCTGGTTACGTCTTGCCTGCCGATTTTTAAGATGAAAGGGAAGCTTTAATGATACGTTATTGGAAAATGCGCTGATTCGTTTTCGTTACATGCAGTCTCATGATGATCCTCGTTCTAGATTGCGGGGGGCCTTCGCCACCAGAAGTTGATGAAGGTGGCGCAGAATCTGAAATAAGTGAACCGGCGCCGCCTGCCAGTGGGAACGGCGACACTTTCGATTTACATTCCCTCTACAGGTCACAACGAGGATTTATGGATGGCCAATCGTTTACGTTCGACTTTTGGCAAAACGTTGACGGAGAACAATCTACAGGCTGGTGAACCGCCCCGGGTTTTCCGGAGACTTT
>SLMV01000141.1 GCA_007133365.1 Clostridia bacterium | reverse complement strand
TCGGTGACCTTGATAGGGGCCGCATCGTGACCGACGGGAAACAACCACAAATCCTTAAATGTTTTGAGGTCCGAATCTTCCTCACGGCAGGCACATACGGCCAACCAGCGTCCATCCGGCGACCAGGCGGGCTCGGCATGATCGAAGTCACCAAAGGTAACCGGCTGAATCTCCGGAAACAGCGTCACCTCATCCGGGCACCCGACCACACCCACCTGCCGGCGCTTGCCCTCGCGATAACCTTCCCCGTCCACTTTATAAATGATATTGGTGATGTGCTTGACATCCGCATTGTATTTTTTCTGAAGGCCGTCAAGATCATCGTCAAAATCTGAGCGGGTCACCGGTCGCGGCCCCTCGGTCGGAGGATAGTGCATGGTGATCGCGAGCGATTGCCCGTCTGGGGACCAGGTGAACTGTTCAATGCCGCCTTCGACCTCGGTCACCGGTCGCGCCTCGCCCCCACCCGTTGGCATCACCCATAACTGCTGACCCGCATCCACCCCTTCAATAGGACGGGTGGAGAGAAACCCCAACCAACGGCCGTCGGGTGAAAAACGCGGATGGGTATCGCGATCATAACCAGTGGTGAAAGGGCGAACCCTCTCACCCGCCGGATCCATCCATCGAATATTGCTTTGATACTGATTGACCTTGGGGCAGATTTGATGCTCCACAAACACAATCGATGTCCCATCCGGCGAGAACCGGGGATCACTCAAAAACGTAAATCGCAACAAGTCGCGTGGCTCCCAATTGATCGTTCCCAATGTCTTGCCCTCCTCACACACCTTGTCTCACGGTCTCCTGTAACGCGTCGATCGCTCGGCTGATGTCTTCGCGGCTAATCTCGGCATGGGTCACCATGCGGATTCGCTCCGGACGAACCGGATTCGCCCGAACGCCAAAACGCTGCAATGCGTCGAGCACCTCCGGGGCTGTTCCAAACGCTGGGTCCACATTGAACGCCACTATGTTGGTCTGGACGGTTTCGAGATCGATGCTAAAGGGAGACATCTCAGCGATGGCCTCCCCCAATTGTCGCGCATGCTCATGATCTTCAACAAGACGTTCGACCATCTCCGTCAATGCCACGATGCCAGCCGCTGCGATGACGCCGGCCTGCCGCATCCCACCCCCCAATAGTTTGCGCATTCGACGCGCTTCTCCTATGAAGGGTTTCGACCCCACGACCAGGGAACCGACGGGCGCCGACAAGCCCTTCGACAAACAAAACTGCACCGAATCAACCGGTCCGGCTAATTCTGCCGCCGATACTCCAAGCGCCGTCGCCGCGTTGAAAAGGCGGGCGCCGTCTAAGTGGACGGCAACACCGGCACTTCGTGCCACGTCGCTCAAGGCTTGTGTCCGCGAGACGCTCATGACGGTGCCGCCCGCTCGATTGTGTGTGTTTTCCAAGCACAAAAGACGGGTCCGGGGGAAATGGATATTGTCGGCGCGAATGGCATCCCCAACTGCCGCCGGATCCAACTGGCCATGAGGAGCCGGTAGCGTCTTAACCGAACACCCCGCCAAAACCGCCATCCCGGCCACTTCATAGACATAGATATGGGCTTCTTCCTCCAGGATGACCTCTTCGCTCCGGCCGTTGGTATGGGTCAAAATGCAGATCTGATTTCCCATCGTACCGCTCGGCACAAAAAGGCCGGCTTCCTTGCCCAACATTGTCGCTCCCAATTCTTCCAAACGATTGATGGTGGGATCCTCACCATAAACGTCGTCCCCCACCTCGGCGTTCGCCATGGCCTGACGCATGGCGGGCGTCGGTTTGGTGACGGTGTCGCTTCTTAAATCAATCAATGGCCTAACACCTCCTAGGACTTGCCCATGACTATTGATTTCGATTTTCGCTTTCGAGTTCCTCCAATCGCCTCCCAAATGGCCTTCGCCCCACCGTCATTGTCGAGCCCCAATGAACAAGGGGCTCCCGACCTGTGAGAGCCCCTCGGCTTAAACACGGATTCCGTCGATGGTTAGCTCACCATTTAAGTTCGACCGTATCGAGCGAGACTTCTTCGACGACATCCCCAAGCACACCCAACCATTTGCCCTGGCTGACGACCGGCCATACCACGCCGGTGTTGAGGACGATGCCGGTGCTCGGAGCCGAAATCTCGGCCATCTTCTCGCCGGTAAACGGATGGTAAACGGAGGCATACGGATCCCCTTTCTTCAGGAAATCCCCCCGTTCACAATCAAGCAGCATGATCCCGGCATGATCTTTCCCCGCCCAGATCTCCTCATCGTGCGCATCGACGATCTGAATCTTATCCGATTCGTGCGTGATTTCGCCGTCAATCATGCCCATCAACCGCATCACGTTCTTGATGCCCTGCGCACAAATCTCAATCTGCTCTTTGCCCCGCTTTAAAAAGTCGGCGCCCCCTCCGATTTCGGGCGTAATCTTCGGGATAATGGATGCCGGATCCTTCTCCGCCATCTTCTCCTTGCTCGCCCGCCAACGGATGGGTGTGGTTCGAAAGATCTGTTCGAGACCGAACGCAATCGCCATGTTTTTCGAGCGCTGAATCGTCTCCGGCGTGCCCAATTTGTCCGAATAGATGGTATACCAGACATAGGAATCGGTGGTGCCGGAATGGATATCAATGTGGGCATCGGCCGTGGCAATCAATTTGGTGATGTAGGCATGCTGAAGTTGGGCCGTGGGAGAGCCATCGGGATCGGCAAGATCCCAAGCCCGATTCATGTTTTGTCCGTCCCAATACGTGGTGCGGGTGCCGAATTCAAACGCCGACGTGTTTCCGACCGGCGCCGCAATTAGGGTGCCTCGAAGTTTGGATTCATCCAATTCCCTTAAGACTTTGCCCAAACCCAAGGTTCCAATAATTTCCGCACCGTGCACCGCAGCGCTGACGAGCAAGGTCGGCCCGTCCTCCGCACCATTAACGATATTGAAAGGAATGTGAATGGGAATTTGCGAAACGGTACGACTGCACTCCAGATAACCAAATGCGCGTTCACCAGGGGCCGCCTGGACGCCTTCAATGTTGAAAACCGCCATCGTTTTCACCCTCCTCATCGTGATTCCCGCCACCACCAACGCTCGGGCGCTCCTTCTCGTTACCCATTTGCCGCTTCTTGGATGGGACCTGTTCAATTGATTTTTAAGGTATTAGGTGACGTTAAACCAACCGATATCCGAGGTTGATAAAGGGAAAAGGTCGACACGAGTCATTGTCTCATTGTCCGAAGTTGATATCACGAATAAGCGCTTTAATGT
>SLMV01000209.1 GCA_007133365.1 Clostridia bacterium | reverse complement strand
GTTCCTTACCGTTGGCACTCGAGCAACGCGGATTGCCTAGGTCGTGCTAACCGAAAGGAGCCCGACCGTCATCCTCAAAGCAAACGAAAGGAGTTCATTTCAAATGAGCGAGCGAATCGCAGTGGTTACGGGTGGCAACACCGGCATCGGCTATGAAATCGCCCGCGGCCTGGCTCTCAACCAAATGCGGGTCGTCCTTGCCTGCCGGGACCTTTCGAAGGCCCAGAACGCCGCCGCCACCCTCCGATCCGAATATGAGCCCCCTATTGATGTCTTGCATCTAGATCTGGCATCGTTTCGGTCGATTCGAGCCTTTGCCGAAGAATATGCCGAACGGTTTGGACGACTTCATCTTCTCATCAACAACGCCGGGGTCTTCTCGGACCGCCGAGCATATACAAAGGACGGATTCGAGCAGAACATGGGCGTCAACTACCTGGGAACCTACCTGCTGAGCCGGTGTTTGTTTCCCCTCTTATCCGCATCCAAGGGGGCGCGCATGGTCACCGTTTCCTCGCGGGCCGGATTGTACGGTCGCATCGATTGGCGCCAACCCTTTTGTGGCCCGGCTGGATTTCGCGGATATGCGGCTTCAAAACTGGCACAGATCTGGATGACGATGGACTTCGCAGAGGAAATGAGCGGACAGGATATCCGGATCAATGGGGTGTTCCCCGGGCGCGCGGCGACCAACATATGGCGCGGAGATAGTTTTATGATGAAACTAATGCGCCCGCTGATGCTACGCTTCTCCCAATCCCCGGTGGCCTGTGCCCAGGTGGCGTTGCGGGTCGCTTTGGCGCCGGATGCCGAGATCAAAAGCGGCATGACCTATAACGCCAAGGGACCGATAACGGGGAATAAACGCTTAGATGATATCATGGGACGAAAACGGCTTTTGTGCTTAACAAAATCCTTCGTGGATGGTTGACCCGGGCCAAAAAGATGACGACAAGACGAAGACGTAGCAGATCGTTTCGGATAACACGAAGCCTCTTCGGCGAGATTGGATCGATCACCTGGCTTCGATATTGCAAAGACACCGTCGGGTTGTCCCGGTTTTGGTAACTAGCATTGTAAACAAAAGAGGGGCGTGGACGATCTCGGCAAACGCCAAATACCAAAACGCCATTCCGCTCATCACCCGACGTCAAACCCTTACGCACTTTCTTCGATCCCATGCTCGCAATTTACCCGCCCTCGGCTTCCTGATTGGAGGGCGCGTTCGAAATCCAGGCGCTACCGGATATACCGGCTTAGATCCCTCAATAGAGACGGCACCAAGCGAAAAGGCAGCCGTGCCGCCCGGAGCTGGCTTACGTTCCCGACCACCAGTGCATCCAAAGGTGGACAATAAAAGGCCCATGACCCCGTCACGCCGGTATGGCCCACGACCTCAGGCGTCGGTCGAAGGGGGGTGAGAATTCGAGGCATCTGCAGCCGCATGATCCCGAGACCATATTCAATCGGCCAGCCGGGTGCCACCGGGCTCATGTAGAAGCCGAACGGATTCCATCGCTTTGTCATAAGCGAAAAGGTCGAGACGTTCTCAAAGACCCCGCCGGTGACCAATCCGCGGAGAAACCGAAGCTGATCGCGGGCGGTACTGCCGAGATCCCCGAAAGATCCCATCGCCTTGGGCACATCGATAGCCTGATCACCATCCCATAAGGTCGCGATCGGAGGCAACGGGTTTGGTGGCGATGTTCCCGGATGAAAGGTTTCCGCAAGCCCCAGCGGCTTAAATATCAGATCGTCAAGAGCCGCTCCAATGAAACGTTTCGAAACAGCTTCAACAATCGCAATCAGAAGTTGAAAGTTGGTATCGGAATAGCGAACCTTGATCTTCTTCTGATCAAGCGGTTGAGGCGGGAACAGGGGCGCTTTGGCCTCGCGCACTATTTCGACGATTTCACCGAGGGTCCAGGCCTGATCCCCTTCATCCACCACCTGTTCCAAAAGGGATTTTTCACCTTTTTGATGAATTTCAAGATAATCCGGAAGACCGGATGCATGACTAAGAAGATGTCGAATCGTAATCTGGTCCGTTAAATCCATCCCATCCTTCTTCTGATGCAATCCCTGGGTCAAAGATGAGGAGAGATAGTTAGTCATACGATCGTCAATTGCGAGATGACCTCGCTCCTGAAGTTTCAAGATGGCCGTCGCAATATACAACTTCGTCACGCTGGCAATCCAATAGGGAGTCTCCACCTCCATGGGGGTTTCATCGGGGTGAGCGATGCCATCCGCACCGATCCAACGAAGGGATCCATCGATGGTCTCGACCCCCAAAACGGCATGCTTTACGTATTCGATCTTCATCAACCTTTGGAGATATGGCTTCAGGCAGCCCTCTATAGATTCACCGCGGTCCCAATTTGCGGACGGCATTTTCACAACTCCCTTCGAGACTAAAACTCATCATATTGATACTTTATGTGCGATCAAGAACAACCCGGATGATCTACCCCGAAAAGTGTCCAGCTCCTTATGAACCAGGGCAGGTGTCCTTTACAGCATAACGCTTATCGCCAGGCTTATGAAACAACTGCTCGGTCAATCACACCAGCACGGGGCCAACACCTCCCCAGCAAACTCCGGGGCAAACAAAAGGTCACCCAATCCAAGTCACGGAAGCAACTCTCATTTTAACTTACACTCGTCGTGATAATAATAGCTCCCACCCTCTTTTTGTTTGGCTACTCTATCGACAAATCGCAAACCGAATCTTCCATCCTTTTGTTTTCGACTGAGCCCCCACAATAATGTTCTTCATACAATCTCCTCGCTCGTGTCCAATTCTTGACATTCTGCCTGCCGCTGTGGTTGACTTTGAAACGCGAGGAAACCGTTAAAATCGCGTCTACCCAGACGCTTTTACTCCTCAAAAACGGAGGTGATAGTGGTGTTGGAGGGAAAACGACCCCTTTGGTCTTCAGAACGGGCCTTTATCCTCTCGGCGGCGGCCGCGGCCGTTGGGTTGGGCAATATCTGGCGCTTCCCATATATTGCGGGTGAACATGGGGGCGCCGCCTTTATTCTGGCTTATTTGTTAGCCGTCATTTTGGTCGGCATCCCCCTGATGATCCTTGAGATGGGAATGGGGCGGCAGATGCGAGGCGGTGTGGTTGGCATGTTTCGCTACCTGCACCCGAAAGTCGCATTCTTCGGGTGGATCTTAATCGGCTTAGCGACACTGATCATGAGCTATTACCTCGTTATCACGGGCTGGACCTTGGGTTATGCCGTGGCCAGTTTCGCCGGGAATCT
>SLMV01000001.1 GCA_007133365.1 Clostridia bacterium | reverse complement strand
GGTGGGGGCGCAGTCTCGGTCAGGCAATGTTTCCCCGCACTCTGGCAACGATGCGTAATCCGAGATATGCCCCCAATAGCCCCAACCCATAAGCGAGAAGAGCCGCGAATAGAAAAGGGCCCAATCCCAATGCGCCGTAGAGAACATTCCCCGTCATGACGTTGGAGACGAAAAGGGAAAGCACCAGGCTCAACATAGGATAAAGAGCTGCTTTTGGAGCCAGGGAGGAAAAGGACTTTGAATTGGCTGGCATCAGACGGCTTAAGAAGTCAGAGAGCAAACCCGCAGTGACGATTGTAACTCCCATTACGGGAGTGAATAAGCTCACCACCACACCAAAGACAACGCTGACCTTCGACATGGTCCACGGAGATGGAAGACGAAAGAGCGCAATCGCCATAATCAATCCCAGGTAGGGTGCCATTACAAGAAACTTACTCCCTGGAACGGGCAAAAAACGGCTCACCCAATAGAGTACATATCCCCCCGTGACCAACACGGCCACCAGGATCCCAATAAATGTTAACTGGTGCGCCTTCATTTTGATCACCCTTTAGCGTTCAAAAAAGAAAGGCCACGATCGATAGGCTACGTGATGGTTCGCCACGACCCGTTCTATCAACACGAAAAGCCGTTACATAACGTTGCTTCCCTCGAAAGATCGCCCTCAATCATCAATACTCGTCGGCCACCCTTAGTCCGAAGACTTTCTGCTTTTGGTATCTTCTGCTTACAAAACAACCTAAGCAATAATTGACATTACACGCTCAAGCAGCGCAGTGCTCGCCTTATCGGTCAACTCTTTTTTGTTCTGATACATATCATCCTCAGCAACCCCGATTAATTCGTCCAAGCCTTGCTGAAGATCCGTTCGTACCGAATAGCCAATAGCCATCGAAACTGGCCAGGTATCCCGCTTAAGAGAGGCTTGGGCGCTTCCCGTCAATCGTTTTGCGATCGCCCGCGCTGTCGCTTCATCCGCTTGCGGAAGCAATATGACGAATTCATCCCCGCCGAAGCGGACAATGATGTCTTCCTTACGGCAACACTCGCGAAGGAGTTCGGCAGCCTCAATCAACATTTGATCCCCCACTTGATGTCCAAAGGTATCATTGACCAATTTCAACCCGTTCAGATCGGCCATAATAATGCTCATGGGAAGTTGACGCTCGCTCGTCAATCGATCCATGGCCTCCTGAAGGTAAGCACGATTATTAAGTCCGGTGAGCACATCGTGAAAACTCAGATAACGGATCCAGGCCTCGTCCTGTTTCCGTTTCGTAATGTCACGGGCGATACCTTCGAGGCCGATCCATTCGCCTTGTTCATCGAAGATCGGAACATTCTTCTGTTCAACCCAAATGATGCTGCCATCCTTCTTTTGCCATCGCAAGACCAAGGGCTCCCCGAAATCATAATCGCCTTCCATCACGGCCGCCAACTTGTCTCGATCCGGTTCGTAAATGATTTTAAAACCCAACATCGGATCCTCATAATGCTCCTCGGGCGTATAGCCCGTCATCATCGTCGCAGCGGGGCTGACATATTCAAAAGCCATTTCGGGTTTTAAGCGTATCCGATAAATGAGATCACGCGCATTTTCCGCTAACAACCGAAAATTCTCTTCACTTTCCTCGAGTCGCTTTTGGGCCTGATGTTTCGCCGTTACATCCGAAAAGACAATGACCCCTCCAATGATGGTGCCGGTGCGATCTCGGACCGGCGCTGCACTATCCCCGATTTGGCGCCGGACTCCGTCACGTGCATGAAGTTGGGTGTCATTCCCCAACTCCACAGTCTCCCCGTTTCCTACGACCCTTCGGCTCAACTCGCGAGCGGCCAGTCCCGCCTTCGTATTTTCAATCTGAAACACGTCTTCAAGCGGTCGGCCGACCGCTTCCGTCCATGACCATCCGGTCAATTTCTCCGCCTTTGGGTTCAAACGCGTGATGCGTCCCTGAGGATTGATGGTGATCACACCATCCGCAATCGAGCGCAAGGTGAGGCGCAGGTTTTCCTGGCTCACCTGTAGGGCCTCTTCCGAACGTTTCCTCGCGATTTGAACTTCGATTTGACGGGTAATTGCCTCGAGCAATCGGTGCTCTTCTTCGAGAAAAGGAGCGTCCTCGTCTTCTGTCACGTCTTTTGGATAGTGAATCTCGAGGCTACCGGCCGTTTCGCCATCGAGGTAAATATCGGAAATCATGCGCCAATGGCCGGGTCGATAGTTTCGCGAATAGACCGTCATTCCCAGTAGACGGATGCGAGCGGAGGCTTGGTCCGAATAATACCAGGAGGCGGGGACTCGGTTCGCAACAAATTGAAGGAGATCTTGAGTCGACCAATCGAGGGGCGCCGGTCCAGCAATATCATAAAGACAGTCTAATTCCTTGACCCGCTCACGAAGCTGCTCATTGAGCCCCTGAAGTTGGAGGTTCGTTTGGCCTTCCTTTTCGTCAATCGAGGAAGATGACAAGGGCTGACGAAAGGAGAGTAACACCGTTTGTTTCGGCCCTAACCGATTTCGACCGTCGGTCGCAATCACTTCCATGCCCTTTGGGAAAACGTCATCCTCGTCCAAAACGCAAGCCGTTTCGATACTCCTACCATTTTTTCCTTCCAACGCCCCACAATTTGGACACCTTTCCATACGCTGACGAAACACCCGAAAACAAGACTTTCCTTTGAGCGAATCACGGCCTCCCGTCCAGTCTCTCACCTTGGCGTTGGCATAAAGGATGCGCCCCGTTTCATCGAGGACCACCAAACCATCGGGCAAATGCCCCAAGACCTGCTCGGGATCTATCCTGCCTTTCATCGCGTCACCTTGTGTCATAAAACCAAACGCTCCATTCGTCAATGCATGATCCTTCGCTATTTGGCCCGGACTCCATTATCCACAGAAGCTGCCGCCCCCAGCCCAAAGGTTAAATTGACTTGGATCATCGTGTCATCCAACTGGTACTTCTGTTCTTCGAAAAGACGGATGCACGCATCCACCACTTCCGGTTGGTATAACCGCCCCCGATTCGATCGGATTTCTGCCAAGGCCGCCTGAATGCCATGGGCCGGCCGATAGGGTCGATGTGAGCTCATCGCCTCGACCACATTGGCAACGATCAAGAAATGGGCTTCCGCATGAATCTCCGTCCCGGCGAGACCGCGGGGATATCCCGAACCATCTAGCCGTTCATGATGCTCATAAATCATATCGGAAATGATGTCGGGCAATTCCACCTCTTTTATCAGACGCATCCCATAAATGGCGTGCGATTGGACCAGCTGCATCTCCTCAGGCGTCAATATTGCCGGTTTTGACAGGATTTCGGAGGGCACGACAATTTTCCCAAGGTCGTGGAGGTAGCCGGCCACCCGAATGTCATCAATGACCTCCTGGGAAGCCCCGAGCTCCCTCGCCATCGCAGCTGCAAGATTTCCAACCCGACGTTGATGCCCCGATGTATAAAGATCCCGCATTTCCACCACCTTCGATAACAGCGACACCATATTGCGTACCGCCCGGTACAAGGCCTTCGTTCGACGCTCCACCATGGCCTCCAAAGTGCTTTGGTAGTTCTGGTTGATTCGTTCGAGCCGTCGTTTAGCGTCGGAAAGCCCTTTGATGTGGGCGGCTTGTCCCACCGTCTTCAAAAGAATGTCCTTATTAATGGGTTTGGGAATATAATCATACGCTCCGGCCCGGACGGCTTCCATAGCCGTTTCGACGGTCGGCTCCCCGGTCATAATGATAACCTGGGTATCCGGCGATGATGCCCGAACGTCCTCCACCAACTCCATCCCGGAAATGCGCGGCATAATCACGTCGGTAATGACGACGTCGAACTCTTCCTGCTTCAATTTAACCTTGGCTTCTTGCGCATTCTCCGCCACCTCGGCGGTATAGTCGGCGTTTTCCAGAAAAGCCTTTAGCGTTACCCGAATGCTCTTTTCATCATCAACAATCAAAACTTTGCTCACTGTAGGTCATTCCCCTCGACCGGTTGCATTTGAACCACACGTGTTCGCTGCTCAGTCGGATTGATCGGTAGTTCTATTGTAAAAATCGTATATTCACCTGCTTCGGAGCGATACCAGAGACGTCCTCCATGTTCGTTGACAATCGAATAGCTGATGGTGAGTCCTAAACCGGCTCCTAGCTCCCGGGACTTGGTCGTAAAGAAGGGCTCAAAAATGCGATCCCGGATCCTATCATCAATGCCGACCCCCCGATCTTCCACCTGGATTTTGATCCACGAATCGGCATTTCTCTCAACTTGCTCGACATGGAGTCGAATTACTTTATTCTCATGATAACCCGGATATTTGGAATTTAAAGCATCGCGTGCATTCATGACCAAATTCATGATGACCTGCTGAATCTGCTGAGCTCGGCATCTTATCGAGGGCAAATCATCTTCCACCGAAACGTCCAATCGAATCTGCTCACGTCGGATGAGGGTACGGACCAACGACAGCGTCCGCTCGATGATATCGCCCACCCGTGCCGGACTATGCGACTGATGGTCGTGACGAGCAAACCGCAGAAGCTGTTCGGTGATGTTGGCAACGCGTTCGCATTCCTCAATGATCTCACGGGCAAACGTCGCTTCCGGCTGCTCGGCATCCACAGAATCCACAATCAACTGCGCATAGTTCATGATGCCGTTGATCGGATTGTTGATTTCGTGAGCTACGCCGCCTGCCAAAGTCCCAATCGCTTGCATCTTCTGCTGCTCGCGAAGCGAGGCCTCCATTTCCCTTTGTGCGGTTTCGAGTCTTTTCCGCTCGCTTATATCGCGGAGAAAGACCAGAGCGCCATCTTTACCCTCAAAAGTAATTGGCGCCGCCGACACTTCCGCGGACACCGGCGTGCCATCGAGGCGGCGGTGAACCTGTTCCATAGGTGAAGTCGAGCATTTTTCGTTCAACAATTTTTCTATCCTTTGCTCGCCCGCCTCTTGATACTCTGGATCCAAGCGATTCAGAATGGGTCGTCCGATTAGATCGTCGATCGAATCTGCGCCATAAAACTCAAGTGCCGCCTTATTGACCAGTGTGAACTTCCCCTCGGTCTGAACGATGATGGCATCCGGCGCTTCGTCTAATAGGCGGCGAAAGCGCTGCTCACTTTGGCGAAGGGACTCCAGATGATGGCGTTCCCTTTCGTTTCGGATCATGAGTAAACCGACCAACACGGTCACGCCCGGAAAAAGCAAGATCGACGGCAAGCCCACCGCCCGGAAAAGCTCCCCAGCGGCTGGAGCAGGCAACAGTGCGATAACCCCCAGTGTAATCACTTGGCTCGCCAAACCAAACACCAAGAGTTCTTGCCATCGCACGTTCACTTCATTTGGAAGGCGCCAACGTCGCCACGCCAGCCCCAATCCGGCTGCCCCTACGATCATGAGAACCCCGGGAATCGCACCCACACCTCCGGTGAAAAGACGAAAGGTGGCGGTTATCACAACGGCAATACCGGTGGGAACCATCCCCAAGAACAATCCGGAAATCCCAAGGAGAACCGCCCGTCCATCAAACAAAGTGCCGGGTACGGCTTCAAAGCCTACCATCATCAACACAATGCCGATGAATCCAACCACCAATCCCTGGGCCACTCGATTCCGGGTGCGAGATTTCTCCGCAAGTGGCGGCACCATATTGTGAACAGCCACTAACGCTAGCAGAAAAACCAAATTTCTTGCCAACACACTAAAACCGAGTTCGATGATCGCCTCCACCTCCTTACTCGCGGAGCTCATGCTTCATCAACAATATCTGCCGTCGCCCGTTAAATTGCAGCCCAATGCGCCGAGGATCGCATAGATTGCGGTTCGGTTCGAATCGCCCCTATCAAAACCCCCTGCTCGTTCGAATTCAATTTTAAACACATGATCTTAACCAATCGCCGTGGTTCCGTTTGTGTTTTCCGATTACTATATTCATGTCATTATATATTAAACCAAAATAGACCAAAAACATAATCGTCCATCTTAGTATCTCCCATCTTCGTCACCCGCTTCCTAACGGAAGCACGCAGGTAGAAAAGTTCGAGTTCATCGCTTTCTCCTGGATTAGCCTTTGGGGGCTTCTTGACCCAAATGCGCTCTATGATGCTCGATATGGTTCGGATTTTCGAAAGGTTCTCTCGGCAGGACAACCACGACTGTGCGCAACCCTTAATAAATCGTCCTTTACGCAACGAAAAAACCGTTTCGTCTCACCATCTCCTCAGGGGCCCTTGATTCAACCTTGTCCCTTTCAAGGTTTTGTGTCTCCTTTGGCTTGACGATAATCAGTAGTATCGTAAGGGGATAGCAAACATAAGATCCGATTCACGTCACCACCCGCAATGTCGAACGACTCGGAACCACATGGTTCTCGGAGAAAGGGATACCACTTCTCTCTGCCGAAGGACCCTGACCAATAGCGCTTCTCGGTCTCCACCCCCTGATTCTCGACAGTATATGACATTTTTCTCTATAATGGCAGGAAATAATCAATCGGGTCGCCAATAGTACGCCAAGACTAGCCGAATCAGATAGAATCAGATACCGGATAGGAGTTGGGAGCGTCAATGCCCCCTGATAGCGAGACACCAAACAGCGGTCCGATCCGCAATTCGCTATATCGAAATCTTTTTCTGAGCATGGCCGATGGAATTTTGATCGGTACCATCGTCCATGACGCGGCAGGACAGCCCGCCGACATCCGGATTTTGGATGCCAATCCTGCTTATCTTCAGCAATATCGACGCGAATACCAGGATACGCGTGGACGTTTGCTATCCGAGGTCACCGCGTATCAAGGCTCGGAGACCCTTTGGGCAGCCCGCGGGGACAAAGTGCTTGATACCGGCGTTCCGCAATATTACGAAGGCGTCGGGGGACGTCCCGATCAGTGGGTACTCGTCATCCTATCCAAAGTATCCGAAAAGCATCTCGCCATCGTCATAAAAGACATGACGAAACGAAAAAAAGCAGAAGATGCGGTTCGACAAAGTGAACAGCAACATCGGCAATTGGCTGACCAACTCCAAGAAGCCGATCGGAGCAAGGATGTCTTTATCGCCACTTTGGGCCACGAACTTCGAAATACCCTAACCCCTTTGGTCAATAGTGTCGAGATTCTAAACCATACCGTGCCTCACTCCGCCCAAACCGGGCGCGCCCTCACAACGATTGAACGACAAATCGAGCAGGTCAACTACCTCATTCACGATCTTCTCGATATCAATCGGATCAAGCAAAATCAACTTCAGTTGGAACGAGAAAGGCAGGATCTTCGTCAGCTGGTACAAAATGCTGTGCAGGGTTTACGGCCTTCTTTTTACAAAAAAGCGCTGAAAGTGAAGACAAATCTGCCTAAACAACCGGTTTGGGCCGATGTGGATCCTGCGCGGATGGGGCAAGTCATCGGCAATCTTTTGCAAAACGCTCATAAATTCACTCCAACTGGAGGAACCGTGACCATCACGCTCGCGGATGATAAAGCGAAAGGCGTCGCCCGCCTCATCGTGCGTGATACCGGCATCGGCATCCCGGACTCCCTAAAAGATGCCATTTTCCAACCGTTCATCCAAATACCCGGTCAACAAAAGGAGCGACCGGCCGGACTCGGGCTCGGTTTGGCACTGGCTCGGGATCTCGTCTGCCAGCATTCGGGGAAAATCTGGGCCGAAAACCCCAAAAATGCGAAAGGGGCAAAATTCATTATCGAACTGCCGCTGGTCAACAGCCAGACGACCGACTCAAAAGAATGCCCGGACTCCCCTTCATCTAAACATCGCCGATACCATGTGCTCATCATCGATGACAACCGGGAGCTCGCACTAAGTTTCTCCGAACTCCTCGGCCTCCTCCAATTCGAAGCGCGCGTTGCCTATTCCGGTGGCGATGGACTTCAAGCACTTTTGGAATCAAAGCCGGATGTCATCCTATGTGATTTAACACTGCCCGACATGTCCGGATGCCATTTTGCCCAAAAAATGCGAGAATATCCCGAGCACAAGGACATCCCGCTCATTGCAATTACAGGATACAGCCTCACCGCACAAATCGAAGAGGTCTACGAAGCGGGATTTGATCGTCTGCTGATAAAGCCCATCAACATCCATCATCTCCAGTCTGCTATTTTGGACGTCATCAGCGAACGATACCCCCATGACTAACCGCTTACCGCCAAAGGATTCTTGTCATCCGCATCCCTTCAAAAAGGATGCAACCATGACCCGCTGCGTTGATAAGCCCCTTTGGACTTCCATCAAACGAGATGATCGAAACGCGAACCATCGCACCCGTTGGACGGCGGCTGATCACGATCGCTTAATGGAAGAGCATCCTACGTATTCACTATGTTTGCCCCTTCCAAATCCGATTTCATCGGCACGTCCTCTCAGAATCAAAGCGTGCTTGTCATTTTGCGATTTGGCGTTTCGCTTCATCGCTTACATTTCCAATCAGAAAAGACCGGCACCAGCTATCGGCGCGGCTTCGAAATTCTGATTACGTCTGACCTTTGGTGATCCGACCATCGGATCCGGTCCAATATTTGAAATTGATCTGCCCCCAAGAGGGCGCTTAGGAAAACTGAGGGGCGCCGGTCAATGCCACCTGGACGCCCCCACTTATCGGTCGATGATCGAAATAAAAGGACGTTACGCCTCTGCCACTTTCATCGCTTTCAAGTCAACGCTCCATCCTCGCTCAGGAGGGATTCGAGTGCCACCTGATGCCGGAGGAGCCCGGCCCGATGCGATGCCACGTTAAAATCCAGCCGCATGTCCTTCGGAGCGCCCTTTACGACCCAACTGACGCGCCGCCGGTGTCCCGTAGGTCCACTAAAGCCTCGACGCCCCCCCTGACCGTAACCGCCCAAGTGACCGAGAACCTGAACCTTCGCACCTTCGACATACTCAAATCCCACGCCATCAAGGGTAACCTCAACCGGTTTCACCCGACCATTCTTTAGGGCTTGTTGGGTCACATGAGTCGGCAAGTAACCCGTATTTTGTATATCCAAGGTGATCCGATACGTATGGGCTTCCACCTGCCGTACTTGGGGGCCGAAAAGTTCCAAGCACGGAGTCACCAGTGCTTGTCGAACGAGAAATCGGACATTCTTTTCGCACTCGGACGAAAGGAACGTGAAAGGGACGTTGATATCAAAGGTTTTCTGCTTAAAGCCACCCAATTCAACCCGGCCCAACTGGGGATGGTCAAATTCATGCCAATCAACGAAGGCGTTAAGCTCCTCTTCGTCGGTCCACCGCAAAAGCGCCACCTGATCTTCTTCGGGAATCGGTTCATTTTGTTGTTGTTCTTTCGCCGCAATTCCAGCTTGAGCATATTTGTCCCACAGCTCGATGGAATAGGCTAGAAGTCCCTCATGTTCGTAAGCCCAATCAAGCGAAACACCCCGCCGGGCCTGCTTTGGATCCTGGGTAAAACCGTGGTAAATGGACATCACCGGATATCCGGTGAGATCGCTCCCTAAGCGACCAATGGTCTCAAACAATCGAATATCATCCGGATCAAGCGCATCATCCGGAGAATACGCCGACGGGCGAAGGATAATGCCGCCTCTTGTGTGGTAGGATTGCATGGTGGCAATATTCGGGTGCGACGTAATAAATTCGACCAGTGCTCGCGTTTCCGGTTCCGATACCGGGTAGGGACCCGAACCATCCTGCTCGGGACTCCAGTGCGCCGGGAAATTGCGGTTCACATCGGCACTCCACGGCGACTTACCCAGGCGGATTTCGCCGCCATCGTAGGCATGGATGCTTCCTTCCGGATACAACATGTAATAGGTCGCGCCAATTTCACCCGGTTCACGGGGTATCATCAGGCGTTCATCAAGCTCGGAAACGCGATGGGTGCCGTTGGGATCTTTCACCCGCATGGTCAACAGCTCACCGTCCCCGTTGACATCACAAGGATAAAGATGATTAGGTTCCCGATAAAAATCTGGATTCGGACGCGACGTCCGATAGATGATGTCGGGTGACGTCAAAAACCGCTCGGCCCCATCGGGATTGACGCGAGGCACAATATAGAATGTCCGGGTATCGAGCAGGTAGGTCACGGTATCATCTTGCTGATATTTTTTCAACAACTGTTCGATCAGATAGAGGCAAACCATGGTTCCGGTTACTTCCGGAGCATGCGTATTGCCGTCAACGAAAATGGCCGGTTTGTCTTCGGGGCACCGCTGCCCTTGCTGTGTAATGGTTAGTAACCAAATATCGCGTCCCTCAAACGAACGGCCAATCGACTCCAATCGGGCGAGATCTGGATATTCTCGGCATGCCGTCTCCAAAAATTCGGTCAGTTCCGCATATTGATAATACCGATCAAAATTTAGCGCCAGTTTGTCTGTCACCCTCTTTTCCTCCCATCCGTGAGTCCAGCGACTCACCGCGACGAAATGGTCATCAATACCGGTTACCCCTTCAACTCCATCGCTCCAACAATCCGGCCCGAGATCGTTTTCTTCCGCAATGCCTTCAAACCCATTCTAAACCCCCCGTTCGAAACCCGGCTTCATTGCGGTGATCGATACTTGGTAGCGTCAGGTTAAACGACGACGCATGGAATTGTCAGCGGCGTTCATGCTCCGATATCGGCCCAAAATACAGCGCGCACCCCATCGGACGGGCTGTGCGACGGTAAAAATTGTCAATCCTGAACGGAAATTGCCCCCAACACTGACATCCGCGCAAATTAACATCGCCGTTCCTTTCGGCTTGATCATTGCCTTCTGACAGTTAACGATATCCCCATATACTAAACGGTTTATACAGTATAATCTTTCAAATATTATTTTATCTTTACTGTTTTAATCGAATCGTCTTGACGCCAAGGAATTTAACATGATACTGTTGGAATAGTGAGTGATCGGCGTAAATCGCCTAACGATTCGTCGTTCGAATATCAATCCGCGAGCAGGTGTATTTCATTCACCTGTAGAAGTAGTTAGTAACCGGAGCTACAATTTCCTGCTCTTCGGCAGGATTGCTTTATGTTTATGCCGGTCCGGGAGGCATGTTCCCCCTGACAATGTTCAACATCCTCGGGTTCAACATCGGCGGGTTTATCCCCCGGTGTGGAAACCCCGAGACCTAAATAGGTCTCGGAGGCAATACAACATCTTTAGAAGGAGGAGAGAAGTATATGAAGATTCGAGACATCGAAGCAGGCCCAGGTGAAAAGGCATTTGGTTACCTTCAAAGTTCCAAGACGATTTCCGGTATTCCGATTCACATTCCTATCAACATAGTGCGAGGGGCAGAGGACGGGCCCGTCCTGCTGGCCAGCTCCGCCGTTCACGGCGCGGAAGCCATCGGCACCTTCGCCTTGGGCCAAATTCTTCGCGAAATCGATCCAAAAGATCTTAAGGGCACCCTGATCGCCGTTCCCGTTGCCAACACATCGGCTTTTGAATTTACCAGTCGCCGCACGTATTGGGACGGTGAGAACTTAAACCGTAACGCCGATGATGCTAGCCTCGAAGGTTCCCCCACGGCTCAGTTGGCCTGGATGTACATTAACGAGCTCGTCACCAAGGCTGACGCCGTCATCGATATGCACTCCGGCGGTGGAGAAGGCCTGGTCTGGTACACCATTTATCCGGGCGAACATGGTGAACCCGAGGTTATCGAAAAGTCGAAACAAATGGCCTTGGCATTTGGTCTTAAGCAAATCTTCCGTAAGCGACCCAAGCGCTGGGGCGGCGGCCTCAAAGATGCAGCCGTTGACATGGGCGTTCCGTCCATCACCCCCGAGGTCGGCGGCGGTAGTGCGTGGTATGAGTATAACGAAGAGAAAGAAAACTATCACTTCGTCGGTAACGACCAAATACAAGTCTGCGTCCGTGGCATCAAGAACGTCATGATTCTCCTCGGCATGCTCGAAGGTAAGATCGAGACCGAGTCCGACGTTGCCGAGATTTACGACGCCGGCGATGAAGAGATCTGGTCCGGTACTCAAGCCGGTATCTTCATTCGTGACTTCCAGTGGGGCGACCACCTAGAAGAAGGCGACGTCTTCGCCACCGTTTACGATCCGTTGACCGGAGAGAAAACCGGCGAAATTCTCTGCCCGAATTCGGGTATTGTGCTCAACACCGGACTAACCTGGCCGACCGCTGGCCAGTGGAAGTGGCTCGGTAACTTGGGTCAACTCGTCGAAACCGTCGAGCTGGACTTCTAAGAACCGTCAAATCAGCTTCAAACAGGGCTCCCGATCTTCGGGAGCCCTGTTTTTGTGTGGCATACTCTCTACGAATATTCGAACAGCAACACCGTTTGAACAACGGAATCAAACTTCAACGCTCGAACCTAAAGACTAAAAGATCTTGCGCGCATATCGCTGAAAGTTTTCGAGGACTGAAATGAAACGCGAAGCACCCAATCCAAAGGTTGGAAGAATCCATGCTCGATCCGATTTCAACGAGCCCGAACCCCCCGTATCGATAACGTTGTAAGGGGTAGAACAATCATGAAAACGATATCCCTCAAGCGCAGGAAGCAACAACCGGAACCGAGCCCATCCAAAGCACCGGCTCCTTGGTTATATTTGTTCGGAACGTTGGGATGGTCATGGTTTTTCTTTGGGGCTGCTTACTACCGTGGATAGCCTTGGCTCAATTTCCCTGCCGCCCTGTTTTCTTTATTGGGTGGCCTTGACCCCCTCATCATCGCCGTTCTTTTGATCATTTTCGATCGCTGGGACTTAAGGATGGACCTTTCGGGAATTTCTTTCATCCTTCGCTCCCTAAATCCTTTCACCCTTTCCGGGCATTGGTATTTAAGAATTATCGGTTTGGTGGCTGTGTTGGTTTTCGCGCCGGTCCTTTGGGAATGGATGGTTAGCCACAATGATAAATGGTTTGAGGTTGGTACAATTTCCTTCATTTTGGTCGGTCTGGTCATCGGTGCTTTAGAGGAAATCGGTTGGCGCGGCTATGCTCAAGAAGCACTCCAACGGCATTTTCCTATCGCCCTCGCCGCCCTATCAATTGGTATTTTTTGGGCAGTCTGGCATCTTCCTCTGTTTTTTTGCCGGGGACCTATCAGCACGGGCTAGGCCTTGGGACTTGGGCTTTCTGGGCGTTCCACCTCGCCATCATCAGCTCGCCCCTGTATAGATGGTTCTACAATGCTGCCGGCCGCGTGACCTTTGCCCCGCTTCTCTTTCATGGTTTGGGCAACGTCGCCGGGGAATTGACGCCCTCCGTGTCGGCCTCTTTGGACACCGCTATTCACGCCGGATTGATGCTCGCCGTCACGCTCTTTTCCTGGCAATGGATGGCCACTCCCTGCCCACACCTTCAAGATCAAACCACGGGCGATTCACCGGATCACATCCCAGAGAACCCTCGGTAGCGTGAGGGAATCTTCGAGAGTCTCCCAAAAACACGCGAACGAAAGAAAGCATGAGCGTTAAGGACTATGTCTTCTTGAAGAGTTGGCGGATTGTACATGGCAAGATAGCAATACAGGGTGTGACCATCTAAGGAGAAAAGCGATGATCCAATATCAGGTCAGAATCGACTTCGCCGTTTTCCATCATCATTTTTCAGGAAATGACGAAGGCTCGGTCCGTTCGTTGGAGTAAGTGTTGCAAGTGCAGCGAACGAAACCGTTGCCACAGATCCCCAAGACCGTAAGGATGACCATCTCTCCTCCATTGCCTATATCCGCGGGAACGCCGGTTCACCTCTCAACTTCCCGTGAACATCTTGAGGCAAAATCCGAGAGCCCTTGGCGAGAAACGCTCGTCGACCGACGATATACCGGCCGGACCGTCCATCGTCCGATCGTGTCCCCCACCATTTGCTTCACGATAAATCAATGGTCCATAGAGCAGGATTTGGAACAAAAAGGCAGAATTCATTATATACTCGAGACTCACATTATTAGATCCGATTAGTTATCTCGGGGGATTGGTTTCGCTTTAGTATTGGCGGTTCGCATAGCCCAATGACAACGTGGAACCGGCTTTCGGCACAAGGGCCCGGGTGGCAGATAAAGAAATGGGTATTGGGATGCTACTTCTTCTCTCTTTTTGGATTCAATCGACCTTTCCTCCAGTGATAAGCAATCTAGGGAGCTCACAAATGGCGATCCTTTCTCGGTTTGAAGGACTTCTTGAGATCGCCCCTTTTCAATGGAGTCTCCCCGTTATATTGATCGTCGTTTTAATTGGGTTTAGCTATTTCATCTATCGGACAAAGCAAGTACGAGACAAACTTCGCCGCCAACTTACCGTTTCGGAGTTGCTTCGTCGAACGTCCACTCGTTTCGGCGAAGAACCGTCCGTTCACCTCTCCAATCAAATCGACGAAATGCTCCATGATATCACACAAACCTTAGATCTAGGTGCCTGCTTACTATTTCAGATTGATCACCGCCAGCGGTGGCAGTTAACCCATGGTCGCTCTCACCAAATGGCGATGTCGGGGATCACCATCGATCTCAAGGATCCGGCGTGGTTTGAGACCCAATTTCTAAACGAGGGTTATTTACACATCCGCGATCGGGAAATTTTGGTTGGTAAAATCGACGATATGGCGCTTGGTTACATGGCACGGGCTAAATTGCAATCCATCCTCCTAGTACCCATGATCATCGAAGAATCCATTCAAGGGGCTTTGGCCTTTGCCTCTCAAAAGACCAAACCGTGGAACAAACAAGAGATTCGATTGTTAACGGTATTAGCAAACATTCTTTCCGATGCTATCGATAAAGCGGATATTGAATTTCGATTGCGCGAGGAACGAGAACGCCTGCGAATTACCATCCAGTCGTTGGGAGATGCCTTTATCGCCACCAATGCTTACGGTCAGATCACGATGCTCAATAAACAGGCTGAAACGTTGATCGGGTTGTCGGAAAAGGAGGCCCTCAACCATCGGCTTCGTGATATTTTTGTGGTTAGAAATAAGGACGGGCGCTTGCTCGATCCGGTCCAAGACGTTTTAAGAGACGGTCGTTCTCTTCAATTAAGCGATGATCTTACGTTGCTAGCCGCCGATGGAACCCAAATCCCCATCAGCGACAGCATTGCCCCCATCCGTAATGAGTCGGGACAAATCCAAGGCGCTGTTCTGATCTTCCGTGACGTTACATTAGAAAAGGAGAAACAAGAACACATTCTCTATTTGAGCTTTCATGATCAACTCACCGGTCTATACAACCGACGCTTTTTTGAAGAAGAACTCCGCCGATTGGACACGCCGCGCAACCTCCCCTTCGCTGTCATCATGGCCGACATTAACGGACTGAAACTGGCAAATGATGCCTTTGGCCATTCGATGGGGGACGAACTTCTGAAGGCGACAGCCAACAGTCTCAAAAATGCCTGCCGTGCCGACGATATCATCGCGCGGCTGGGAGGCGATGAATTCGCTATCCTGCTCCCCAAAACCGATTACCAGGAAGCCGCTGAAGTGGTGCGGCGGATTCATCAAAACACCGAATCCTTGACCATCGAGCCCCTCGTGATTTCCCTCGCCATCGGATGGGACGTCAAAGCGCGCTCCGATGTAAACATCCGGGAGACCTTGGCACGCGCCGAAGAAAACATGTACCGCCAAAAATTAACACAAGGCCATCAGATCAGGCGTTCAATCGTGGATTCCATCATCCAATCCAGGATGGAATCCGAAATGGACCGAAATCATACCCAGCGAGTCCGCTTTTATGCGCTTGAATTAGGGCGCATCCTTGGGTTATCGGATGGACACTTGGACACGTTGGCCACAGCCGCTTTGTTGCACGATATTGGACAGGTGGGTATCGATCCGGGACTTCTTCGCAAGCCGTCTCCGCTTACCCCTCAGGAATTTGAGGAAATCCGGCGTCACCCAGCCATCGGGTATCGTATCCTCAACAGTGTTCCGGAATTGTCCGACATCGCCGACATTGTATTAAAACACCATGAGCACTGGGATGGCTCCGGTTATCCCCTGGGGCTGAAAGGCTCCGATATTCCACTCGAATCACGCATTTTAACAATCGCCGATGCCTACACCTCGATGACCGAAAAACGCCCGTTCCGTCCGGCGCGCCCACCTCACGCTGCACGCGAGGAAATCCTGCAGTATGCAGGTCGACAATTTGACCCACATTTGGCCCACCGATTTGTTGAAGAGGTCCTTGATGGCAATCATGAAAATGAACAACAATCGAAAAAGCGATGACAAAAGAGGCGTTTTAACCATCACGTTTCGCATCCGCAAAGGTAAAACGCTCGCGATCCATCGACAATGCCGCTTCCGTCAGAATATCCTTGTGTCCCCTCTCCCCGGCCGAGACGACAAAAGAACTCGCGAACTCAACCCCGGACCGACAGATGCGTGGGTGTCGGCTCGATCGACCATCATTTCCAATGATCCACACGCAAAGTCCGGCATTGCCTTGGTGCGATCATCCCACCTGCAATCTTAAGCGACAAACCACCATCATCGTTCCCTCACCTCATCGTTGGGCGGCGGATCGACGAAGCGGTAACGGATTCGTGCCAGCCGATACAGCAATACCCAAAACACATACCCAATCAGAAGGGCTACCCCCAAGACGCCCCCATAAATCATCCAAGGATCCTGCCCGCGCTCAAACAGAAAACGACCCCAAAAATATAGCCCGACAAAAACGACGCTGCCTCCGAGCATGGCCAATAACACGTTGATGTTCTGTTTGATTGCCTTATCGGGGCTATCCCAGTCGAGGTAAGGACGTAACAAATCAATCCACAGGCTGAGAGTAATCATGGGGAAACTCAAGATCAACCCAGCACCGAGCGCAATCACAATTTCCAAAGGACGCCAAGGAAGCCATAGCCAGGCACCCAACAACACCACCGGGAGCGCCAATGCCGCGAGCAAAAATGCATACAAGAGTTTCCCCCGAATGTGTTGGCGAGCGGACAACGGAATCAGCTGAGAAATCCAAAATTGTCGGCCTTCCCGAGAAAACGAACTGGACGCCGCCGGCGCAAAAAGCGCCATCATGCCGATAAAGGCCCCACCTCCTAACAACTGAACTGGACGTGGCACTTCGGCTTCGAGCCCACTCAGCACCACCTCGAGGGTCCCGCCTGCCACGACCGGCACGAGAAGAATGGCTGGCAGCGCCAAGAGGATGAGAAGGCTATTGAAGAAAAAGATGGGGGTCCGAATGAGGTACTTGATTTCGCGCATGGCGATGGCCCACTCTGGCGAATGAACCCGGCCAAGCCGGCGACCCAAATCATCATCGGCAAGGTGTCGACCCCGCCTGACTTCTTCGCCTCCGATCAGGCCTTCATAGAAGATACGTTGTCCGACCTCAATGAGTCCAATTACACCCACACCACTTAAGAGCAGATACCCAAGCAGGTTGTAGAATTGAGTAAGCCCACTCGCTACCAGCGCACGGGTGGCCCAAAGCGCCGGAGGATACATACGGGAAACAAAATGAATCAATCCATCTTGGGCCAATAAAACCGATTCAATGAAGGTCGCTTCCTCTCCCGGCCTGACACTTCCAAATATCCAGTTCAATGCCAACACCCCAAGGAAAAATCCCAATAGGCCCATCATACGCAGCGCATCCCGTTTTTGGCTGAGGTTGGTTAATCGCATCAAGACGAGGAGAAAAAGGGACACCACGACCAGGGGAATGACCGGGGCCAAAAGCACAACGACTCCGCTAATCAACCAGTAGTCCCAACGGATGGCACTTTGAAATCCGAACACTCCGATCGCCGGGAGCAAAAAGGGCAAAATGATCAGATAATTGTAGACCAAAACTACACCGAACTTCGAAGCCAAGATTTCGCCGGGGCGAAGCGGCAACGACACCAACAGAGCAAGATCGCGGGAATAATAAAAAACCGAAAGAACAAACCCTAGATTTAACATTGCGATCAAAAATGCTGTCAGTACCAGGGCGGAGGTAAGGACCACTTCGGTTTGACCAAGGGGAGCAGCCGCCGCGAAGGTTTCAAGAACGAATATCGAATACAAGTAAAAGAGGGGGCCAATTGACGCAACGATCAACGCCATGATCCCGATGCTGGTAAGGAACTTCTTTCGATCATTGAACCAATACCATCGGAGCGCCGACAAACTAAAATTGACGCGAAGCTGAAGTAGCAGGAGGCGGACGAACATCATGATCCCGTCAGCTCCAAGAAGATCGATTCCAAGGACTCTCGTTGTTTGGCTCGTTCCCGAAGAGCCGCCATGGTCCCGGTTGCAATGAGCTGACCACGGTGAATGATGCCGATTCGGTCACAAAAACGTTCGGCAACGTCCAACACATGCGTCGAGAAGAACACGGTATTCCCCCGAGCGCAATGGTCCCGCATGTAGTCCTTTAAATGACTCGACGAACGGGGATCGAGGCCCACCATCGGTTCATCAAGGATGAACACGGCCGGATCATGAAGTAAAGCCCCGGTGAGAACAATTTTCTGTCGCATTCCGCGCGAATAGGATTGGATCAAATCTCCGACTGCCTGACGCATTTCAAATAAATCCAATAGTGTCGCGATCCGTGACCGGCGAAGAGGACCCGGCACTCGGTAAACGTCGCCCAGAAAGTTCAAATATTCCAAGCCGGTGAGTTTGTCATAGATCTCGGGCGTATCAGGCACAAAACTCAACGATTGTTTGGCAGCCATCGGGTCTTGATCCATCCGGCTTCCGTTGATCGTGACCGTGCCCTCATCCGGGACCAAAAGCCCCACCATCATTTTGATCGTTGTCGTCTTGCCGGCGCCATTGGGTCCCAAAAACCCAAAAATCTCGCCCGCTTTGACGTTGAGGCTCAGTTCATCAACGGCCTTCACTGCGCCCTTTTGGTAGCGTTTGGAAAGTGCCTCGAGCGTAATCAAATGATACCCCTCCGTTTCCAAAATAAGAATGACTGTTTCGTTTGCTAGCCCTGTTTCTACTCATTCGTTAGCATCATAACATGTCCTCTCATGCCCCGGAACATCGCCAAATTGACGACGGATCCTTGGTGCAAAAGCCTTGGCATTGGACGTCAAATTTAAGAGGAAACGACCGATCCGGATTCGCGCTTTTCGGCCCACGGTCAATGAACCCTGACGACCCACTTGGATATGTCAATCGAAGTCGGATACGCCTTCAAGGGCATTCACGATAGGTCCGCCCACATCCCTTCATCCCTTCGCGCGCTCCTAAGTCGCTCAATCGCCCGCCATCGATCTTGAGTGGCCGTGAACAAATGCGTCGGTACGAATCCCTTTCGACAGAAAGACCCCCTAATAATGTTCAATGCCAATAGGCTCAAGGCGATCATTTTTCGCGGTCACCATCGGTCAACGTCAATCGAAAGCCTCGGCCATCTCAACAACCTCATTCGTCTCGAGACTGAGAAGGTCCCAAAAACACAAAGAGGATGTCGCTTTCAAATGTCGAATGCACATACGTTGGAGATTTCAAATCTCCTTTGTAATGATTCATTTTTTATCCCAACGTGGTTTAACCACTAGCTAAGGAGGCATTAGTCGAGATGTTGGAGTTTTTTAAGTTGAAACAAAACAACACGACCTTGCGCACGGAGATTATCGCCGGGGTCACCACTTTCATGACGATGGCGTATATCATTTTTGTCAACCCAGATATTCTGAGTGCCGCCGGAATGGATCAGGGCGCTGTCATGACGGCCACGATTCTAACCGCTGGATTCAGCAGCATCCTAATGGCCCTTTTAACCAATTATCCCTTTGCCATGGCCAGCGGAATGGGCCTAAACGCGTTTTTTGCCTTCACCGTTGCCGCCCAGTACGGGTGGGAATCGGCTTTGGGAGCCGTCTTTGCTTCCGGAATTGTCTTTGCCATTTTAGCCCTGACGGGTGCCATTCAGTACATAGACGCTGCCGTTCCCACCACATTAAAGAAGGCGGTGGCCGCCGGAATTGGCCTTTTCATCGCGTTCATCGGACTCCAAAACGCGGGCGTCATCGTCGCCTATGAGGCCACCCAAGTCACCCTCGGAAACCTCACCGACAGCGGTCCCCTTCTCTCCTTGATCGGCCTTTTAATTATTGCGGCACTGATGGCGAGAAAGGTACGCGGTGCTATTCTGCTGGGAATCCTTTTGACCACGGTCTTAAGCTTCTTCATGGGCATCCAGCCGTTTCCCACCGGTTTGGGCGATATCTTTGGAATGCCGGAAAGTTTGGCTCCGATCGCCCTTCAGCTTGATCTCGGCGCCATCACCACCATTCCATTCTTCATCATCTTTTCGTTCATCTTCGTCGACGTTTTCGATACGATGGGAACGTTATTAGGGACGGGGGAGCGAGCGGGTTACCTCGATAAGAAAGGTCGCTTGCCCAAAGTCAATCGGGCGATGCTGGCCGATGCCATTGGAACGGTAGGTGGCGCGCTTTTGGGCACCAGCACGGTGACAACCTATGTCGAAAGCACGGCCGGAATCTCGGAAGGTGGTCGCACCGGACTAACCTCCATCGTCACCGGCCTTCTCTTCCTCGCTTTCTTATTTTTGGCCCCAATGTCCTACCTGATCCCGGGCGAAGCAACCGCCCCGGCCCTCATCATTGTGGGCGTGCTAATGGTGGGCGGCGTCGCCGGCATCAACTTTGAGGATTTCACCGAAGCATTCCCGGCTTTCCTGACGATCATTTTTATGCCGCTCGCCTACAGTATTGCGGACGGCATCGCGTTTGGCTTCATCGCCTATCCGATCGTAAAACTGGTGGCCGGGCGCCGAAAAGAAGTGCATTGGTTGGTCTGGATTCTCGCCCTGATCTCCCTCATTCACTTCTTCTATCCCGGTTGAGGCCAATAGCAATCGAAATAGAAGCGGCGGGGAATGCCCCGCCGCTTTTATTTTGGCCTCTCGCTTATAAGGAATCCCCATTAGGTTAGGGGTTGGGCGTGTTCCGGGGGAATCCCTTCTAAATTCCAACCATGTAAGCGATAATACTCCGCTAACATCGCCTCAAACTCGTCACGGGTGATCCGAAATTCCTCGTTTGGCCCGATGGGCTCTTCGAAAATGCGTCGCGGCAGGTTATCATCGGATCGGGTCCATCCTTCACGAAGATTGAAGTGCTTGGCCAATGTGGTCAACCGTCGTCCCATGCTCTGAAGATCATCGTGGCTGCAAGCCATTCCGGTCGTCGCTTCAATGATCGTTTTCATGCCGCTCCACCCAATAAACTGCTGATAGAACCGACAAAGAACTAAACTGTCCTCAAGAGCATTACGACTTTCGAACATGACAAACCGTGCCGTACGAGAGGAAGTATCTTCCGGCGCCATGCCTGATAATTCTTCCATGTAATAGCTCGATCGAAGGTGACAGGCGCCACGGGACGACACCGCATATCCCAGGCTCATCCCACGAAGCCGGCGCGGATCGTACCCGGCCGGATCCATGCCTTTGACGTGAACGGCGATGTCTTCAAGTCCCACGGCACGGGCTGCCTCCCGAACACCTTGCGCCAGCAAATCCCCTTCCCCTTTGCGATGGGCGATCGCTTGAAAGACCCTTGCAATCGCATCCGCATCACCATATTGCGCTTGTTCATGGAGAACGCCTCGTTTCCCCGCTTCGATTCCGAACGCGGCCAGGTTCCCCGCACTGATGGTGTCAATCCCGAGTTTGTCGCAAAGGTCATTGAGATAAGCAACCTCCTCGATTTCGTTGATCCCACAAATTCCCCCTAGGGCAAAAATCGTCTCATATTCGGGTCCTTCTAGGGTCAATCCCTTGTGTCGGCCTTTCGTTACCCGGCTCATCTTCCCGCATGCCATGAAACATCGGTAGCAGGCGTTTGGCCGTACGTCCATCACTTCGTGCATTCGCTCGGCGCTCAGCCCTTCCCAACCCTCTAAACGCCCCGCCGACCAGTAACGGGTGGGAAAGGCGTGTTCGCGATTGGTCACCTTTGTCATATACGGTGTCCCATACTTCTTCATGCGCCGAGTTCGCTCATGATCACGGTATTCAGCAATCAAAGATTTGGTATAAGCATCCAGCGCATCGGGATCCGCCAAAGCGGCACGCTGTTTTCCACTAAACACCAATCCCTTCAGACGCTTGGCCCCCATCACGGCACCCAAGCCGCTCCGTCCGGCGGAACGCCATTGGTTGTTTTTAATACACGCAAAGCGGACTTGATTTTCACCGGCAGGTCCGATCACCAGGGCTTGGGCTTTAGGGTCATCGACACGATCCAATAGGGCGCGTTCTGCCACATCGGTCGGCTGTCCCCAAAGGTCATCCGCCGCCTCGAAGGAAACGCCTCGATCCGAGATGTGAAGAAAAACCGGGGCTTCGGCCACCCCCTTGATAACAAAGGCATCATAGCCGGTTCGTTTCATTACCGGCGGGACGTGACCGCCCGAATAGGATTCACCCAAAAATCCGGTCAGAGGTGACTTAGCGTAGACACCAAAGCGGCTGGCCGCCGGCACCACCGTATCGGTAGCGGGTCCGGTGGCAAAGACGAGGCAATTCGCTCCGGATAGCGGGTCCACACCCGCCGGCAGATGTTTTAACAATAGGTAGGTACCAAGCCCCTTGCCCCCCAAATAGGATTTCAAAATATCATCCGGAATTGCTTCAATCGAGGTGGTTTGATGGGCCAAATCGATATGCAACACGTTGCCATGAAAACCGTACAAATGAATCCCTCCCTGATCAATCCGGAGACTCTTTTAACCTTGAGTCTATCGCATCACTTTATAACTAGAGATTTCGTCATGCCTCGCCCGAAATCCCCCTCTCTCAGCGCCCGAAACGTCCCGCGACCTTAGAGTTTGCATCAATTCCATTAACGAAAGCCTGGGACGCGGGATCCTCGACCCGCGAGGCATCGATGGCGCTTGATTTAAGGTTGCAACATCTCTATTGTGATCTAAAGTCGGTCTTTGTCTAAGACCCTAGATCGTTCGTCGCAAGGAGGACGTCGGTTTGCTGACGAAACGCTAAATGATTGCTCAATCCTAAAGGAGGTGACCCGGTGGTAACGCGTTATCGGCCATACCTGGAACTTGGTTTGATGGTAACAGCCGGAATGCTCCTTTATCGATTTTGGGACGCACTGGGACAACCTTACCCTATTGACTATCTGTTCGAATGGCGAGAACTGCTTCCCCCACTCACATTGCTATTCCGAGGCGCTACCTTTCTTGGGGATGATGCCTTCTATGCAGGATTCCTCTCCATTTTACTGTGGTGCGTTCACAAGCCGCTTGCTTACGGCGGCGCGCTGATGCTCCTAGTCTCCGGTGTTTTCAACAATATTCTAAAGGACCTCTTTGCCCTCCCCCGACCGGTGATAGGAAGTGTGACTCTGCCTGCTGGGTATGCCTTTCCCAGCGGCCATGCGTTGACCACCACCGTGCTTTGGGGTTATCTTGCCCATCATTTAGGGGATCGGAAAACTTGGATCACCAGCGGTTTGATCATCATCCTGGTGGGCATCTCTCGAATGGCGCTGGGGTATCATTACCCTCGCGATGTCATCGGCGGGATTTTGTTGGGCGTCCTGTTTCTCCTCATCGCCTTTTGGATGGTGCGTCAATTGCCGGTTCCGAAAGTCGGCGGTAACCCTCTGATCATTCCCTTCGTTATCGGCACCATCCTTCCCATCGGCCTTTTCTTCCTGATTCCGGGACGGGATATTCCGATGATAGCCGGTTTTCTCTTGGGCGCAGCCTGGGGATATGGGATCGAAAAGAAATACATTGATATGGATCCTCGAGGACCGTGGACTCAGCAAATATTAAAAGCCGTATTGGGTCTTGGCAGCACCTTGCTCTTGTTTCTAACACTTCGCTTCCTCTTGCCGGAATATTTGTTGAGCCTGATCTTCCTTCGCTATGCCATAACCGCGTTTTGGATCGTCTTCTTGGTGCCCGCCCTATTCCTCCACTTGAAACTGACGACATCCTCCCACCTGCCGGATGAATAGAATTAGAGGATCGATGCTGATCGGTGCGATTTGGGGCGTTTGGGATTATGCCCAACTATTTTTCGAAGAAACGCGCCACCTTTCTAATCGCTGAACTTTTGAGATATCAATCCCGGCCAGTTTGGCACCCTGGCGCTCCACAGCATAAATCCTCAAGCGGCAAGTGCCGCCGCCCGAGGATTCTATTATTGCTAGATGAGGCCGAAATCAAGTCAAAGCACCGACCTGGATCACCCCGATATTCGGTGGAATCGCCAACTCCCAAGGATAATTCGCGAGAACTCGGGATAACCGACAATCGGAAACCCACCCGCACTTCCAACGGTGCCGTTTACAACATGTGCCCCAGAAAGAACATGATGGAGACAAAATAGATTAACAAACCCGAGACATCCTTTAAGGTTGTCAGAATTGGATCCGACCCTGCCGCCTGGTCCAACCCCGCACGCACCAATAGATAGGGAATGAGAAAGCCGAGTGCCGTTGCCAAAGTGATGGTCAAAAGGAGCGAAAGCCCGACCGCAAATCCGAGTTCCGGCAAACCCTGCCACAGTGCTGCAATCCATCCGCCGATCAGTCCGAGCACGATGCCCATGGTCGCACCGTTGCGGATTTCTTTAAACCAGTGACGGCGAAATTGCCCCATATTGATCTGTCCGAGCACAAACGCCCGGGTGAAGATTGTTGAAGACTGCGTCCCAACATTGCCCCCCATGTCCATAATAACCGGGATGAAGATCGCCACCACGGCAATGGCCTCCAAAACGGCTTCAAATCCGTCAATAACGGCCCCCGCCAGCATTCCCCCTGCCAAGGTAATCAGCAGGTATGGGAGACGACTCATTAGAATCTTGGAGAGGCGACCTTCGACCAGATGGTGGCTGCGAGTTTTTTCGGTTTCCTGAAATCGGACCAAACCCGCTCGCTCGAAGAAGTCCTCCGTGGTTTCCGCCTCGAGAATGTCCATCGCATCATCGACCGTCAAGACCCCGACCAGACGATGTTCGGCATCCACCACCGGGAGCGCAATGAGATCACGTTCTTGAAGCAAGCGCGCAGCATCCTCCTGATCATCCCAAGTGAAGACGGAAATCACTTCCGGTTCCATCACATCCGCCAATTTGGTTTGAGCCTCCGCTGAGACCAAATCGTTTAACATGATCAGTCCTTCGAGTTTCTTTGAATCATCGGTCACAAATAAAATATAGGGGGTTTCAAAATCCTGGCTCTTCCATCGGACCCGTTCTAAGGCTTCGGCCACGGTCTCGGTTTTCCGGAGGCTGAAAAAATGGGGGTTCATCATGCGCCCCACGGTCTCCGATTCATATCCCAATAACACAAAGGTCTCGGAACGAACATTGCGGGGTAACGCCGCGGTCAATCGCTTGGCGACTTTGGCTGGCAACTCGTCCAACAGCCGTACCCGATCATCGGCCGGCAGATGGGATAACATATCGATGGCCGACTGCTCGGCAAATCCTTCGAGGAGCTGGCCTTGAAGCCAAAGCTCCATCGATTCAAAAACATCTAGCGCCTTGTCTTTTTCCAATAGCCGAAATACCACCACACGCTCAGCCGGTGTTAATCCCTCAAACGCTTCCACCAATTCGTAGAGATTGACATCGCGCAACCACGCTTTTAGGGCATCAAGGGATCGGGCATCGAGATGAGTCCGAATTTCGTCGATCATGTGGGTCATGGTCATCCGCTCCTCTCTCTTCTTCATCCATCTCCTGACATGGTTTGGCCCCTAAACTGGGCCCTTCATCCAACATTCGGCACTCACCTCCATCAAAAAGGGACTCCCCAAAGGAGTCCCCGATGTTCACCATAAAGGCCAATTCCATCACCGGACTCCTCGTCAAAGCTTCAGCACCATATGACGTAGATCCTTACCGGATCAGCTAGATTAGGCAGACCTTAGGCCGATCGAGCCTTTTATACCCATAGTCCGTCTCTCGACGTGGATGGGCACTAGCTTCTATTCATATGGGAGCCTCACCTAACGAGCCACTTTTATTTCCGCACCGACTGTAGCAAAGCGCTGGGTCAATGTCAAGATTGATCACGCGAGCAAGCGAAAATGCCATATTGCCAACGGATCTTACGCCCCCGGATCGCTCAGTCCGACGTCAAAATACCCTGAACCTCTTCGGGGGTCGGCACTTTGCCTTCAATTTTCACGTCGCCATCAATTGCCACCGCGGGGGTCAACATGACCCCGCGATCAATGATTGCATTAATATCCGTTACTTTTTCAATTTTAGCATCAAGTCCGAGTTTTTCCACCACTTGAGCGATTATTTTCTCCGTCTTGGCGCATTTCGGACAGCCGGATCCCAATACTTCAATCTTCATTTGTCACCCTCCTTATGGTTAAATCACCAGGTTGCCATAAATGAGTCCTGCCAACGTTGCCATGACCACCACCAGTGCGACAAAAATCAACGTCTTTCGGGTTCCGAGTACGCTGCGAATCACCAGCATATTGGGAAGGCTCAAGGCCGGACCCGCCAAAAGCAGGGCCAATGCCGGGCCCGGTCCCATTCCCAAACCAATGAGACCTTGCATGATGGGGACTTCCGTCAAAGTGGCAAAGTACATCAACGCCCCGACCACCGATGCAATGACGTTAGCACCGAGCCCGCTGCCGCCTACCCAGCGGGCCACCCATTCGGCCGGGATCAAACCCGCATCGACACCCGGCCGGCCCATGAGAAAGCCAGCAATCAGCACACCAGCGAACAATAGGGGGAGGATCTGTTCGGCGAACTCCCAGGTCGAGCCCACCCACGATCGGAGTTCTCCCCGATCAAACCAATTCTTCAACATAATCGCCAGCAGGGCCAACAACGCAATGACGATCCACCACTTGATGGAAAAGACGGTCTGCCATATGCCCGCCACTTGCTCGGGTTCACCCCACGTGGCAAATATCAGAATAAGAATCATGGTGACGAAATACGCCAAATTTTGAAGGGGCGAACGCGGCTCTTCATCATCCATCGGCATCTCTTGGGCCTGAGCGGTCCGTTCAGCCTCTTCTTGCCGACAGATAAACGACATCAACATTCCAATGACCAACGCGAAAACAACCGCTCCAATGGCCCGAGCCAAACCCAACTGCCACCCGAGAACGCGGGCGGTCAAAATGATTGCCAATATATTGATGGCCGGACCGGAATAAAGGAAGGCTGTCGCCGGGCCAATGCCCGCTCCCCGGCGATAAATACCGGCAAACAAGGGCAATACCGTACACGAGCACACCGCCAAAACCGTCCCCGATACCGACGCGATTGAATACGACAACCACTTGGGGGCCTGGCCACCAAAGTATCGAATCACCGACTGCTGCGAGATGAAATTGGCGATGGCCCCGGCGATGAAAAACGCGGGAATCAGACAAAACAATACGTGTTCCCGAGCATACTCCTGAAGCATGTGAAACGCTTCAACAATGGAGCGTTGCAAAACCGGAAGATCCAGCGGCATGAGATAGATGACGATGAAAACTCCGACAAACCAAAGAAGTTTGCGCTGCGTATCGGTCACTTCAAACCCTCCAGATCCTTCCCCCACACGTTTTGCTTTTGACGAAGATCCTCCGCCAATGCGTTATCCAAGCATTTAAATAGGTCGGCAATGCAGGGCGTTCGGATGAAGTAGACCGCCTTCAACCCTTCTTTTCGGTAATGAAGGATCCCGGCGGCTTTTAGGATGCTTAAATGCTTCGAAACCGTCGGCTGGCCTACCGGTAGTAACGCCGTCAGATCCGCCACGCATTGGGGACCCTTTTGATCGAGAATATCGATGATGGCGAGCCGGATGGGATGAGCCATCGCCTTGGTCAACTCCGCTCGCGCTTGGTAAAGTTCCATCGCACCACCCCCTTTTCCATCGCTATATTCCTATATTAGCATGAGTATGTCAAGTCATGCGTCGCATTGACAACAAAATGGCGAAGGCCTATATTAAATGAAAATGATTATCAACTGACAAGGATTGCTGAACGACCCTCATCAAGAGAGCCCGTTTAATCAGTTTAAAGTTAACCCTAGGATCACTCGGAATCATTTGTCGTTTGAAAAAGGGGAGGGGTTCGATGCGGATTCGGCGTCCGCTGTTATGGTTGCTCGGAATATTGATCATCGTGGCGTTGGTCATCTTTTGGGGGTGGGATGAAGTCGCAAGCTCATTGCGGAACATTCATCCGCTCACCCTGGTGGGATTAGCCGCACTTCAGACCTTTACCCTGGGGTTAACCGCTTACCAGTGGCATTTTCTGTTGAAAAAGCTTCGCGCTACGCTTCCCTTCGCCCAAGTTTTCGGCATTCATCTGGCCAGTCAATTTGTCGAAAGCATCACCCCCTCCGTCAAACTGGGCGGAGAAGCCGCCAAAATCTATTTGCTTCGGGTTGCAACCGGGCTGTCCCACCAGGCATTGGTCGGTGCCATGCTCACGCACAAATATCTCTCGCTTTTGCCATTCGTCTTGCTATGCGGCGTGGTGCTTGTCTCGGTGGGACGCCATGTCGCGATGCCCGCCTATAGTTTTGCCGCGTTCATCGCACTTTTTGTCGTCTTCGCCGGCCTCACCCTTTTGCTTCGCCCCCGAAAGCCCAAAAGCAACGACCATGCCCGACCTCATGCTCAAACATCGCCCCTCCCGCTTGCGCTCCCGCAAAAGATCGGATGGTATCTCCGGCGCATCCAACGCTTTTTAGAGGACGCGCTAGGGTACGCCCGGGTCTTGACCAACGCCCGCGAACGGTCCGGACTGCTGACGATTTCTCTCATCATCTGGGTGCTTTACCCGGTAAAGGTGATGATCGTGACTGGGATGCTCGGATATCCGGTGGGGATCCAGACGGTGGCTTTTGCCACCTATACGGCCTATCTCGTCAGCATGGTTCCCCTGTCACCCGGAGGACTGGGTTCGTTCGAAGGAGTCATGGCCCTTCTTCTCACCCTCGAGGGCCTCACCCTGCCACAAGGATTGGCCATCGCCTTAACCACGCGGTTGATCACCTTCTGGTTCCCGCTCGTCCTCTCCGCCGGCGCCACCGGCCTGATGATCGGGCGGACCCCCTCAAAAGAAGCGGACGCCCCCCTCACATCCTCTTACCGATTTGAAGCCCCGTCGGATGCGAAGGCGCCATCCTCTAATTCAAACGGTACGGAGGATCGGTGACCCACTTTCCCCCTACCATGGTTCCCTCCACCTCGATCGATCGAGGATCCAAGTGATGATTGTCGAACGGATCATGACTAAGGAGGGTCAAATCGGCATCGAAACCCGGTTGTAACTGACCGCTTCGTTGGGCCCTTTTCCCGAGCGCGGCCGCCCCGACGGTTTGGGCTCGAAGCGCCCCCTTAATCGACAATGCTTCTTCACCCCCCATTACCGTCCCCGCTTCACTTTTGCGCCATACCACAGGATATAGGTCGCGAAGGACATCCGCCGGCCAATAAGAAAAAGCGTCCGATCCCCCGGCGATCGACAGGCCGTCTCGTCGCATCGAACCCAGATTGAAAGCCGCTTGGTTTTGTCGGGGTGTAAGGCTTTGGCGGGCATAATCGCCCAAGAAGTACATCAGTGCCGGATTCGGGACCGGCATCACATGCAAACGTTTGGCTGCGCGACGGCGATCCGCATCAAAGCACCAATTTCCCATATGTTCGACCCGATGTTGGAGCGTCTTTAACCTCCATTTTGATTCCACCGCATCGAACGCCGCCAGGACGAGATCGGCCGCCCGATCCCCAAATGCATGCAGCGCCAACCGAACCCCTTTTTGGTGATGAGCCGCGACCAATCGATTCAATTCATCCGGGCAAAGGCGAAGATGTGCCTCGCCTTCGTTTTCATAGAAGGCCGCCTCACCGCCGGTGAACCCACCGTCAACGCTGATTTTTGCGGCGGCGACGAAAAGATCGGGATGCTGTAAGTCCGGCGGACCCTTCCCCCTTAGGAAGAGATCCGCCGGGAACCCCGAGTCGTGAATTTTGATAATAAGTTGGACGCGTATCGGCAGGCGTCCCTTGTGGGCCAACCGTTGATAAAGCACCAGCTCTTTGGGTTCGCTTAAGAAATCATGAACCGTCGTGATCCCCCGGCTGGCCGCCTGATACATATACTCACGAAGATTTTGCTCCGCCTCCGCTTCGGTCGGGCTGGAAATCAAGCGCCGAAGCGCCTGGCCGGCCGCCTTACGGACAATCCCACTGGGATATCCGGTTTCCGGCTCGCGTTCGAGAAGGTGATGAGGCCATTTCCCCGCTTCGCGCCAGAGTCCCGACTCACAAAGCGCGCGGGTGTTGGCGGATAGGGCGTAAGCGCCAAACAAGATAAACGCGGGATGATCCGGGCATGCTCGGTCCAATTGATGTCGGTCTGGTAAACGGCCTTCCTTCAAACGACTTTCTTGCAAAGGACTTCCCATGCCGATGATCCATCGACCCGGGACAATCGTCCGACTTTCCTCTTTTAATTTTCGCGCGATGGCGCCGTTCGAGGTGAGGGTCGGATCATAGGTGTCCCGGCAGTCGACATCCCAATGGTTCCAAGCCGTCGAAGCCATATGCACGTGGGCATCAACCAGGCCGGGTATCAGGGTACGTCCCGCAAGATCAATGATTTCGGTATCGGACCGATTTGGGAGCGCATTTTGTAGATCATCGATGGATCCCACCGCCCGGATGCGCTGATTTGATATGAAAATCGCCTCATGGGTTTGGTCGGTTTGATTAAAGGTTCGGACCGTGGCGTTGGTCAAAAGCTGGTCACGGTATTTGGGCACGGGTCTTCCTCCTCAGCAATGGTCCTCCTCCGACGTTAAGGATCCGCCCACCGACTGGGTGGTTCGGCCACAGTGCATCCCCCCGGTCACCGAAAGCACGGTGCCGGTGATCCAACCGGCTCGCCGTTCACTTGCCAAAAACAACACCGCTTCGGCCACTTCCGCCGGATCACCGGTGCGCCCAAGGGGAACAGCCGATACCGTCTCTCGCTCGTATCGATTGGTTAATGAATCCGCCTCCGATTGATCGATCACCCGATCCAAGACAACACCCGGCGCCACCGCATTGACTCGAATATTATACGGTGCAAGATCGAGGGCGAGGGTCTCGGTCAGCATCGATACCGCCGCTTTTGAAGCGCTATAGTGCACACTTCCCGGCCGGGCTGACATCGCCGCAATGGAAGATATGTTCACAATTGCCCCCGAACATCCCGACTCAGCGAGGTTGTTCGCTATCGCCTGGCACGTTAGAAACGTGCCTTTGACGTTAACGTCGAACACCTCGTTCCACTCGGACTCCGAAATTTCGAGGAACGGAGTGTTCTTCGGAAAGCCGGCGAAATTGACCAGGATGCGCACGGGGCGCCAAGCCGCCGGAAGCGTCGCCAACGCCGACTGAATGGAGGAAGCACTCCGCACATCCCCAACCATGCCAAGCACCCGCTCCAATCCGGCTTCCTTTAAGGATCGCACGTAATTGTCGAGCCCGCTTGGGTCGCAGTCGAAAAGAAGAACGCGTGCACCGGCCTGGGCAAAGGAGCGCGCCGACGCCCGGCCCAATAATCCGGCAGCACCGGTGATCATCACCGTCAAATCATTGAATTCCATCACCCTTACCCCTTTCACCTCATCATTTTGCCGCCAATGACATCCTGACCCAATTGGGGTCCGACGAAAGTCGTCGCTCCTAAAAAGGCGGATCCTCTCGAAAAACCAAAAGCGCATCACAAAAAACGAAAGAGCGCTTGGCTCTAACTAGAGAATTGGCCATCGATCCGCCGCTTCCTCCGCCTTCTCTTTTTGACGAAGCATTCCGGGACTCCTTCCGGATCGGGTACCGTTCTCAAAATTCGACGATACATCGCCCATCAAATGAAACCTTTTTCATCCCAGAAACCTTCCTGCATCCAGCTCATCCCTCGCCGAAAGGAACTCTCCGAAAAATCGCGAAGTTTATAGGGTTGGATTACAACATTGGTTTGATTCAACCGCTCACCTTTATGTGGAGAGGACCGTTTAAATGCACTATCGTCGCCTGGGTCGCACAGATCTTATGGTTTCAATGCTGGGTTTTGGTGGCGTCACCATCAACCGAATTCCTTTTGCCGATGCCATTTCCGTATTACGCCATGCGTTCGAGCTGGGCATTAATTTTGTGGACACTGCCCAATCTTACGGCGAGAGCGAGGCCATGATCGGCCAGGCCCTCAGGCAATTTTCGGGTGAAATACATTTGGCCAGCAAGTCCCGTGCTCAAAGCGCAAGCGCCATGACAAAGGCCATCGATGAGAGCCTGAAACGTCTCCAAACCGATCACATTGCCGTGTACCAATTCCACGATCTTAGAGAAGACGATCTCGATCCCATTCAGGCTCCAGGTGGAGCGTTGGAGGGGATGGTAAAGGCAAAAGAAGCCGGTAAAATCGGCCATATCGGGTTTAGTGGCCATCGTCCCCAAGCCATCATCCCTGCGATTGAAACCAACCGGTTCGATGTCGTTCAAGTTCCGTTCAATATCATTGACGCTCCCCTCTTTAAGGACAGTCTGCCGGTCGCAAACCGCTATGACCTCGGGATTATCGTGATGAAACCCCTTTGTGGCGGCCTACTAAAATCGCCGGCTCAGGCGCTACGATATGTGCTTTCACAGCTGGTCACGACCGCCATCCCGGGCATGGATAGCATCGAGCAGGTTGAAGAAAACGTCACCATTTCAAACGAGGACATCACGCTTTCGGATGAGGATTTAGTCGACCTCGAGGAAGAGGTCGATGCTTTGGGCAATAAATTTTGCCGGCGCTGTGGGTATTGTAGCCCTTGTCCCGGAGGGTTAGAGCTCCTTGATATCTTTCGTTACGACCGCTACCACACGTCGTATTTCGCGAAAGACTGGGCCTGCGAACAGTACGCCGCGCTCGATTTTGATTTCACCCATTGCACGGATTGCGGCTTTTGCGAGGAGCGCTGCCCTTATCAGCTGCCTGTTCGTGACATGTTAAAGGAAGCGCATCACCGTTTGGCTCATCCCCCAGACTGAGAAGGAAGATTGCCTGTCGTTTCGCCAGGAAATGCAGATGCTTTCGCGAAGGACAAAATGAAGGCTATGACCCTTTTCACAGACCAAGGAAAGGAGGCGCATCATGCGCGCATCCATACATGATGACGTTACCCTCGAATGCATCAAGGGTGATATCACCAAACAAGATGACGTGGACGCCGTGGTCAACGCGGCCAATGCTGAATTGGCACCGGGCGGCGGTGTGGCCGGGGCCATCCACCGGGCTGCCGGTCCCGAGCTCTTTGAAGCATGCAAACCCCTCGCCCCCATTCAGCCAGGAGACGCGGTCATTACCGAGGCGTTCGATCTTCCCAATCAATACGTCGTCCACGCGTTGGGTCCCGTATATGGCCACGACGAAGCCCCCGAAGAAAACCTGGCAAGCGCCTATCGGGAATCCCTTCGACGTGCGGATGAGCATGGGCTGAGGTCTTTGGCCTTCCCTGCAATTTCAACCGGGGCCTTTGGTTATCCCATGCAATGCGCTGCCCAAATCGCGCTTTCGACGATCATAACCAGTGCTTGTAAACTCAGGTCGGTACGACATATTCGGTTCGTCCTATTTGATGATGCCACCAGACAAGTTCATGACGAAACTCTAAAGGCACTTGCAACTAGGTTTCCCACCATGACAATTGTTGCGGAATAGGGCTTCGTATGATCTCATGCCGGTCTTACGAAGGCCTCACAACCTTTGTTCTCTTACGAATAAGTTGACCGCCCCTGCTCTTCGCTAAGTCGATAGTAGTTTCCTGACACCAACGCAACTAATTGTTCGGCCCGCACTTGGACACGGTTATCATTGCCGAGCCAATTTTCCGCGACATGGGCAATAACAATACGGCCAACGAAATAATCGTGGCTCCCCATATCCCAAATCGCCTCCACACGGCACTCCAAACTGATTGGGCATTGACCGATTGAAGGTGCAAATCTCAACTTGGTTGGCGCCACCCGATCCAACTTGCACTCCAAGTACTTATCGTGGTTGCGTCCACTCACTGTCCCACAGTGGTTAATCGCGTGCATTTGATCGCTGGTGGGAATATTTACCACAAACTCTCGTGTCTTACAGATTAACCCGTGAGAATAGCGCTGACGTTTGATGGGTATGCCAATTCTCGGAGGGCTCGCTCCAATTCCCCCAGGCCAGCCAATGGTAATGATGTTATCCTTATCAGCCCCATCCGAACAACTCACGAGCACGACCGCATTAGGAAACAATAAGGTACCCGGTTTGATTGCCCTTTTTTCTTCGAGCATGACAAACTTTCCCCTCTCTGATTAATCAAGTAGGAGGTGAGTGATTAGTTCACGCACCGTCCTCTCACACCACCGTACGTACCGTTCAGTATACGGCGGTTCAATGACTTAAGTGCAGCACCTCGTATCTTGCGGATATGTCATCATATCCGATGGATGCGAGGTATTCATTTGTGAGTGATCTGGTAAGTACCCAGCTGTGAGCGATCCGCCAGTATCCTTTACGGGTGTTTGCCCATTCCCAAGCCTTATCTTTATGGTATGTTCAGCCGTTTTAGATTAGCGAACTTGGCGCTTATCTTCTTCCACTGCTTCCAATGGAGTAGTATCCTAGCCACCCTGCAGTAAACACTTTCAGCTCGCGGAGAATCTGCTTGACTGACCTACCACGCTTTCGGCTTGTGATCTGCCGTACTCGGTCCCTAAATCTCTTTAGGGACTTTCGATGCGGGCGTATCCCAG
>SLMV01000164.1 GCA_007133365.1 Clostridia bacterium | reverse complement strand
GGCGAATCCAAGCCGCCCGATCCCCATTGATCACCACCTGGGTATGGGATAAATCATAATCACGATACAGATAACGGCTGGCCTCCTCCCAAAAATTCGCCTCCGGATCCGCCAACCGATGATAAAAACGACCGCCCATCAATTCATAATCCTCAGAAGCCGGATGACGCCGCCGCCACCCCTCATGAGTGAACAATAATTGTGCCTCGCGACGCCTGCGCTCACCCGACTGCATATGGACCGAATGACCGTCCACCTCCAGGTATAACACCGGTACCTGACGACGCCCCCTGGACGTCTCGCGATCTGCCCGCTGCTCACGGGCAATCGCATCGCCCGTGGCCAACACCCGGCGGCGAATGGTCTCATGACTGATCAATGGATATCCGAATACCTCCGTAAGACTTCGGGCTGCCTCCCGATAAGAGGGACCTCGAACCCCCTGGGCCACCGCCACCTCAGTAAGAGCAGGACTCACCCGCTCGCCCGAGTCCAAGCCCAAAACCCGATCCAATAATGCCACGTATTCGCCCTTCGCGTGGTCATAGTAATACCGACGGGAAAAACCTACCGAACCGACCAGGCTATCCACCTGACGCTCCCGGATCTCCTTCACAGAGAAACGCTCCTCGTCGCGCTCATGCAATAACTGCTCATCAACTCACGGAAGGAAACACCCTCTTGATCTTGAATAATAGCCATAATGGGAGATCTCACCCTTTCCTTGTTTTGGTTCTACTTAACAATTAGGGAACTGGGATCTCCCATCCTTCTTTTCGACTCAATTACCCACAATAACTTTACTCATACCCAAAGTGATGAAGGATTGGCGAGACTTGTGGAGGCGGTATTGAATCAGATTCTGAAGGGTCAAGTCACCGAGCAGTTGCAAGCGTTGCCGTACGAACGATCCGATGATCGCCAGGGGCAGCGCAACGGCTACCGCCCCCGCAACATGAAGACCCGGGTGGGTCCCCTGAAGCTACAGATCCCCCGGGTACGTAGTGGTCGCTTCTCCACGGGGATGTTCGGCCGATACCAACGCCGCGAACAGGCCCTGGTCCTGGCGATGATGGAAATGGTTCTCAACGGTGTGAGCACCCGGAAGGTGCGACGGATCACCGGGTGTCTTTGTGGAACCGAATTTTCGAAGTCGACGGTTTCGGAGTTATGCAAGAACCTGGATCCTTTGGTTCGAGACTAGAACACCCGTCCCTTGGAAGGGGTCTTCCCCTTCGTGTTGGTGGATGCGATGGTATTCAAGGCACGCCAGGGGGGCGTGTTCGTTCCCGCAGGGCGCACATCGCCATCAGCATCAGCCAAGAGGGATACCGCGAGGTACTGGGTCTTGGTCTTGGGGATTCGGAGTCGAAATCCAGTTGGTCGGACTATTTCCGAAGCCTCCGGGAGCGAGGTCTACCGGGGTAGACCTGGTGGTCTCTGATGACCACGGTGGCCTCGTGAAGGCGGCTAGTAAGCATTTCGAGGTGCCGTCTCTGGCAACGGTGCCAGACGCACTTCAAACGAAACATCCTGGACAAGGTGCCCAAGTCCCATCGGGAGGCATTATTCAGTCAATTGAAAGCCATCTTCGATGCACCGAATGTGGGCACAGCCAGGCAAGTGCTCGAGGGTGTTCTCGACCGATACGCCGAGCGGTTTCCCCGGGCAATGGCGTGTTTGGCGGAGGGGTTCGAGGATGCTACTGCAGCCATGGGTCTGCCGGCGAAATATCGACGTCTATTGCGCAGTACCAACATGGTCGAACGGTTGATCCGGGAGGTCCGGAGGCGGGAACGGGTCATCAGGATCTTCCCCAACATGGATTCGGCTTTTCGCTTACTGAGAGCCTACCTGATGGAGCAAGACGAGGATTGGATCAGCGGCAGTCGTTCATTCTCAGGGGCCTAACGCCCGAGATGTCCGACACATTCAATGAAAATGTTAGAGGATGCGGATACCCTCTCGCGCTCCTTAAGAGCCCAAGATTTTGTCCGCACCCCCTTCTAGGCAATCATCTCCCGACGCTAAGATACAAAAAGCGGGCGCTTAATGAAGGTCCTATCTTTACTTTGGCATCCTTATCAAAATGCTTATCGTCTCTGTTTTAGGGAATGAAAATTCTCAAAATCCCCGGTTATCTGTGAAAACAGAACTTACGTTCATCCACTATCGGACGCGATAGTACTCAACTTTTTCCGGATCAAACTCGACACCAAGTCCAGGCTTCTCAGGAGGCCGTAAGACAATTCCATCCGGCACAAAGGGTTCCGTGAGGATGGTATCCTGAAGGGGCGTGACGGGCGACGGCCACTCAATAACGGGAAGCGCCGCAGCTAAATGTGCCCCCGCTGCTGCAATTAAATCGAAGTAGCCGGCCACGGATAATCTCAATCCTGCCGCCTCAAACACACTAGCAATCTTCTGGACGGTCAAAATTCCACCATGCTTGGTAATCTTCATCAGCGCCATACTGGCCGCACGCCGCCTCACTACCTCAACGGCATCCGCTATCGTATAGATTGACTCATCCACCATCACCGGCACCGAAACCCGACGGGCCAATTCGCGTAAATCCCCCACGGCAGCAACCGGCTGCTCGATCGCGCCCAAGCCCCCGATGGCTTCGATTTCGGAGAGAATCGGGATTGCCTCGGAAATAGAATACCCTTTGTTTCCATCAACCTGTATCAACGCCCGATCCGCCACCGCCTCTCGGATCGCACGATATTGCGCTAGGTCCTCCTCACGATTAATGCCGATCTTCATCTTTAGAACGGGATAAGGTACATGGGCCAACAGTTGCTCGACTTCCGCAATCATGGATTGGGTGTTATCGCGAGGCAAAAAGCCCATGATATTCATACCGTCGCGCACACGACCGCCGAGGAGTTGATAGAGGGGAACACCCAAAGCCTTTCCCTTAATATCCCATAGCGCCATCTCAATGGCGGCTTGAGAAGCCAAATGCCCAAATAATGTTGATTGAAATTTTGCGTTAAGGTATTCGATATTCATCGGATCTTCCCCAATAACGGCGGGGACGAAATAATGTTCGAGATTGGTGACGATGCCTTCCATTGACTCGCCGTAGTATGGCGCGTCTACTGACGTTTGGCCAATACCTACGATGCCGTCATCCGTGAAGACTTCCACAATAACGGTGTCCGATGTGTCACGACGACCATACGATGTGGTCAGGACCTTTCCTCGCGGAATCGATATGGGCGTAACCTTCACCTTTGTTATTTTCATGCCATCGCTCCTTTACGACTGCTTCAATTCTTTCGTCAACGCAGGCATCG
>SLMV01000043.1 GCA_007133365.1 Clostridia bacterium | reverse complement strand
GAGTCGGTGATGTTACGGGCCACCACCCGTTCTGCATCCGTGGTCGCGCGATGGGGATCCAAGGAATGAATCTTACCGGGAATGCCGACGCGGAGGTTACCGCCATGATGCGACACGGCTTGCATTTGCACCATTTCGTCTGCCGGCACCTCTTCGTCCGTCTGGGGAAATCCGCGAGCCAAAAACACAGCGAGAATCAGGATGACCAAAAACACCAACCATTTCCAGTCCCGCTTAAATCGCCGTTTCAACCGCATTCCCTAACCTCCTCAATCTCGAGCAAACCCGATAAACCCCGGCTCCCTCATGCCTTTACTTCGCACTAAAATGAAAGAAACCGCCACCATCATACCACCCGATGCCAAAAGCGCCAACGCCCACCAAAAAGGAAAAACCCCGCCATCCGGTTCGTTAATGCGGAACAAAGCGATGGCTAATGACGATCCATCCGAAGCGTCGATTGAATCGGGCGCAAACGAAACGCCAACATGACGGCCAAAACGACTTTCAATCCATCCCCCACTAGATAAGGAAGCACGCCGATCACAACAGCGCTGTTAAGATCCATCACCATCAGCCGCGAAAGCCACAAAACACCCGGAATGTAAACCACCAACATGCCACCCACAATACACGATACCACCATCATGACGACATTCGAACGCCCATCGACCATCCAACCGATCACCGCCGCCCCCACGATCATGCCGATCAAATATCCTCCCGTTGGGCCCATCAAGGCGGAAGGACCGCCCAGTCCTCCAAAAACCGGGAGGCCCACCGCCCCTATCAAAACGTATATCAGCTGACTCAATGCTCCTCCCCGACCCCCGAGCATCAATCCCGCGAGCATGGTCGCGAGCGTCTGCCCGGTCACCGGGACCGGGGAGATGGGAAGCGGTACCCGAACAAAGGACAGGGCGACGGTAAGGGCGGCAAAGAGTGCGATATGTAGAAGATGTTGTAGCCGCATCGACCTTTGGCTCACGAGGTGATCTCCGGATTCTCAAAAGCATTTATCAAAACGTCGAATCCCGACGTTTGACCCGGCAAAGTCCGGATGGTGGGAAGCATCTCGTCACGATCCCACTGCCCGGCCCAGCAAACATCATCGTCCAATCCCATCGCGCTTAGGCGCTTGCCGGCCGGTAAATTGAACAAAAGGTCCGTCAAACAATGTCCCTTATTCTGAGCGTAACCTTTTGCGATTTCGGCCGCCGGCGTTCGACGCCAATCATCACCCAAATGCTCCACAAGATGACCAGCAAAAAGAACGTCTTCCGGGGCGATGCTCGCGCCCGATTGGGAGCCGGCGCAGCTTATCACGATTCGATCGAGGGAGCAATCGCGCATCCATTCGACCGTTCGAGTGAAATTGGTGTAGGCACCCACGACTGCCTCGGGTGCGCGCGAAGCCGAAAGAAAGGCCCGGGTCCCATTCGTACTCGTCAGTATAATCAATCGATCCGCGACTCGTTTTGGTACATACTCACCCGGTGAATTGCCAAAATCAAAACCGGACAAGCGATAGCCTCCACGCTCACCGCCGATCAGTATCGCCTGGGCATTTTTCAGCCGCCGCGCCGCCGTTGGGGTGCTAACCGGGTAGATGGCGCTGGCTCCTGCCGCCAAAGCCGCAATCACCGTGGTGGAAGCCCGAAGGATGTCCACCACGATCACACCGGTTTCGTCCACGTCATAATGCGCCAGTTCATGGGCGGTAAACGTCACGTCGATTCGCTTCATGGGCGCATATCACGCCGAGGAAACACCGGATCATGATCCTGCATGATGCTCACCAAACGCGCCAGATCCACGTTGCCCCCGCTTAGCACCACGACGACACGCCGGTCCGAGCCCGTCACGGCCCCGGCAAGTAGGCCCGCCAACGCCACCGCTCCCGACGGTTCGAGAAGGAGTTTTAGTCGTTCCAACGCCAAGACCATGGCATCGGCAATCTGGGCTTCGCTAACCCGGTGTATCTTGGCAAGATACTGCTCGCAATAGGCAAAGGTCATGGGACCCGGTTTTCGTGAGCGAAGGCCATCGGCCATGGTTTCCACGTCAACACTGGTGGGTTCTCCTGCCGCCATCGACGCTGACATCGACGCTGCTCCGCAAGGTTCCACCCCGATGACTTGAACGTCCGGTCGTAAATGATGGGCCGCCGCCGCCACGCCACTTACCAATCCTCCACCCCCGATGGGCGCCAGAATCACATCGACATCGGGGCACTCTTCGAGAATCTCAAGGGCACACGTTCCCTGTCCGGCGATAATATCTTCGTCCTCATTCGAGTCCACATAAGTCAAGTTTTGTTCCGACGTCAATGCTCGCGCATGCTCTTTGCGCTCGTCAGGGTAGTGTCCATAGAAGACCACGTCCGCCCCGTAACCCCGTACCGCCACGACTTTCGAACGCGGAGCGCCCTCGGGCATCACAACGGTCGCGGGGATGCCCTGTTGATTGGCCGCAAAGGCCACCGCCGCACCGTGGTTTCCCGAAGAAGCGGTGATCACGCCGCGCGCACGCTCAGCATCTGTCAGTTGGGCCATTCGGTTGGCCGCACCTCGCAACTTAAAAGAGCCCGTTTTTTGAAGATTCTCGGGCTTGACCCATACCTGATGCTCGGTGTATCGACTGAAGGTTCTAGAAAAATGAAGCGGCGTCGGGTGTAAAGATGTCAAAATCCTCTGTTTTGCTCTCAGAAAATCAGCCTTCGTTAGCATGATCCCATCCTTCCGCTTAGCAATCTGCTTGCGCTTCCCATGCGCATCAAAAAAGTTTGCTGCTTGAGTCCGGTCGTTTCGAGGCCACGATTGGTTTTCCGCGAGAGTACCCGCTTTCCTCCTCATAGCCCCATTGCCCGGCCCAAACGCCCGGATGCGCTCATCGCATCGTAACCCGGTGGACACCATCGTTCGACTGCCACTATAACGCTATTATACACCGTTGCACATGATAGTTTAGAGAGGATCCGAAACGAGGATTTTGCGACAACTCGCGCCACCATATCATTATCTTCCGACAAGAACCAAAAGGGCGAATCCCCTATTCGTTTCATTCTTCGACTTTCTGCCCACAAAAAGCCCGGTGCCGGCCACCTCGCCCGCCGCTGCCCACAAAACCCGCCGAAACCGACGATAGATAACCCCGGCCAAAAAGGCACCGACAACACCTCCTGGGAGCGCTAATAAGGTGCCCAAGCCCAAGGCATTACGCAATATTCCCACCAATAGCGCGATTAGGACCGCCTCCACCGGGCCCACCAGTACACCGGCTACGACGTTAATCGTTTGTTGTATCGGATATGCATGGGCCGATCCCACCGTGATCATCAACGGT
>SLMV01000112.1 GCA_007133365.1 Clostridia bacterium | reverse complement strand
TTGCGATGACAGGCGGTCAAGTTGCACCCACAACGCCGTTGACTTTCGTCACCACCACGACTCCCTACGGCAGTAGCGAACCGCCGTTTGATCTTTGTGAGCTCGCCATCACTGCCGGCGCTACTCATGTTAGTCGCTGGACGACCGCTCACAGCATTCAGTCCATACGCGCTATCAAAGCCGCGATGCAGCATAAGGGGTTTTCCATGGTGGAATTGATCGTGCAGTGCCCGACGCACTTTGGACGATATGCTCTTGGTTCGGGTCGACCGGATAAAATGGTTCAGTGGATTAAAGACCGGTCCCTCCCGAAAACCCGCGCTGAGAAGATGGATGAAGAGGAAAGGGCCGAAAGGCTCATACTTGGTGAATTCATTAATGTCGAGAAACCGGTATTCCGTGGCAGTACAACTTACGAGGTGGGGTGAAGAAATGGAACCTTTAAATATACGATTCTGTGGATTCGGTGGTCAGGGCATCATTCTTTCCGCGATTACACTCGGAACGGCCTTGGTAACGAAACGGGGTCTGCACGCTGTCCAAACCCAATCTTACGGGTCCGAGGCACGCGGAGGCCAATGCCAGGCAGAGTTGATTGTTTCAGAAGAGCCCATTAACTCACCGCATTCCGCCAAGAAAGACATACTGGTTGCGATGTCACAAACGGCTTTAGATCGCTATATTGGCGACCTCTCACCGGATGGCATGTTGATTATTGACCCCATGCTGGTGACCGAGACCCATGACACTGATGTCCAGGTTATCGAAGTCCCGGCGACTGAAACCGCCACTAAACTGGGGAACCGAATTGCTGGCAATATGGTTATCCTAGGATTCTTTCAGGAACTAACCGGAATGCTTACCAAAGATGAACTCTTGGGCGCAATCGAAGAGTTGGTCCGACCTGAGTTTTTAGAGATCAATACCAAAGCGGTCGAAGCAGGCATCGAGCTTGCGAAACGTCATTCATTGGAGGCGTAGTTTATGAAATTATTTGAATTTCAGGGCAAAGGCATTTTCCGACGATACGGGATTCGGGTACCCGACAGCCAGTTGGTGACGGATCGTAACGAAAAGGTCACCCTATCAGCTCCGGCTGTGCTAAAATCTCAAGTCCTTACCGGTGGCCGTGGCAAAGCCGGAGGCATTATTGTTTGTTCCAACAACGAAGAAATTGCCTCCGGTCTCGATGATCTTTTCACCAAAGAAATTAACGGCGAACCCGTATCTGCGGTCTTAGTCGAAGATGCTGCTGATATCGAGAATGAATTCTATCTGGCCATCACTCTCGATGGGGGCAATGGCACGCCGATTCTCATCGCCAGTGCGGCTGGCGGAGTCGACATTGAAACCGTGGCCAAAGAAACCCCGGACAAGATCGTGACAACGCCCTTTAACATCCTTACCGGCCCAAGTGATTATCAGGTTCGGTTGGTCGCGCGGGCGATTGATTATCCCGATGCACGCGAGCTAACCGCTCTGGTCAAGCAAATGTTCACGGCTTTTACGGAAAGTGATGCAACGCTTGTCGAAATTAATCCGTTGGCCCAAACGCCCGAAGGGTTAGTGGCGCTGGACGCCAAGGTTCTCTTAGATGACAATGCGGCTTTTCGGCAACGTGATTTCTTCCAAGAGCTCTTATCGGAGCAAAATCGTCTCTTGAATGCCTCAGAAACAATGGAGCGAGAAGACACCATCACTTTCGTAGATCTAGAAGGCGACGTTGGCATGATATCCGACGGTGCAGGAACCGGCATGCTGACCCTTGACTTGATCCGCGATGCGGGTGGAGAAGCCGCAACCTTCTGTGAGATGGGTGGCATCACCAGTCCTCAAGTCATCTACGATGCGATTCGTAAGGTGATGGAGCGAACCCCTCCCGTTAAGAGTCTGCTCATCGTCTTGATCGGCGGTTTTAATCGAATGGATGAGATGGCAGAGGGAATTATCAAGTACCGTGAAGAACACGGCATTGATGTGCCGCTTGTGGTCAGAATGTGCGGTACCCTCGAAGAGGTCGGTAAAGAAATGATGACAGAAGCCGGTCTTCCCACCTATGACAGTCTTCTCGAGTCAGTGGACCAAGCGGTTGCATTAGCAAAGGGTGATTGTTAATGGTGGTACTCGTTAATCGCGATACGAATGTATTAGTTCAGGGGATCACCGGACGCTCCGGAGCCCTTCAAACCAAGGTAATGATCGATTACGGAACCAACGTCGTTGCCGGTGTCACGCCGGGCAAGGGTGGAATGGAAGTTGAAGGCGTTCCCGTTTATGATTTTATCGTTGATGCCATGGAGCATCATGACATCGATGCCGCCATTAGCTTCGTTCCCGCTCCCTTTGCCAAAGACGCGTCCATTGAGGCAATCGATAGTGGCATCAAGCTTTTGGTTCTGACAACCGAGGAAATTCCCGATCAGGACGTTCTCGCCATTATCGCCCATGCTCGAGCTGCGGGGACGACCGTTCTAGGCCCCGGCACCCCAGGGCTTTTCGCCCCCGGAAAATGCAAACTCGGTGCACATCCTTCCCGGATGTTCCAAGAAGGCCGCGTTGGCATCGTATCCAAGAGCGGCGCCCTCTCCTATGAAGTGGGCAAGGCAATGACCGAGGCTGGAATTGGACAATCCGCCGTTGTTGGTTTAGGCGGAGGACCAATTTGGGGGATCTCCCAAACCGAAGTCTTGCGCTTGTTTGAGAATGACCCGGAAACCGATGCCATCGTTTTACTTGGCGAAATCGGTGGCAGCATGGAAGAAGAAGCTGCCAGTTTCATTGCGGATAATATCTCAAAACCTGTCGTCGCTATTATCGTGGGACGGGCTGCACCCGAGGGCAAGTCACTCGGCCATGCAGGTGCAATCATTGAGGGTGACCGTGGCACGGCGCAGGCAAAGATCGCAGCATTAGAAGAAGCCGGTGCATATATCGCCCGAACACCCTACGAAATAGCGGACATCATCGAGGAAATCAGAGGTGATTCTTAAAAATGGCAGTCAATATTGATGGTGAAATGTGCAAAGGCTGCGGTCTCTGCGTTTATTACTGCCCCATGTCGGTTCTGGATATATCCGACAAGATGAATCGCAAGGGCTTCAGTATTGCAGGCGTGGTGGACCCCGACAAGTGCACACAATGTAAACTCTGCGAAATCAACTGTCCGGACTTTGCCATTTTCGTTGAGGAAGATGAGGAGTAGCACAAAACGTGCAAGGCATAAATACCCTAAGAGCACCGGGAGCCGAGACCTTCTCCCGGTGCTTCGGTTTCGTCTTATTATTTTTGATGAGGACCGTTATTCGAAATGATCGTCCGCTTCATATACTTCCAAAATCTTTAACGCACGCTCACGCATCATCGTCCTTAAACAT
>SLMV01000189.1 GCA_007133365.1 Clostridia bacterium | reverse complement strand
TTCCCGAGATTTCAACCCGGGTTGCCGAGCTTTTAACCGGCGGCATTGACATTATGTATGACGTGCGCCCGGAAGACGTGGCACGGATTGAAGCCGGTGGCTTTAACGTTATCGATGTTAAGACCGCCATGGGCTATATGCTTCGCGTCAGAACCGGCATCCAATCGAGAACCAACTACCCAGATCCAGATTATCCGGATGATCCAGAACTCAACCGGTTCTTCACGACTGAAGATCCACGCGTTCGCGAAGCAATTGAACGAGCCATTGATAAAGTGGCGCTCCGGGACCTCACAGGCGGTATTGGGGAACCCTTCCGGGGTCGCGCAATGCAACCCCTTCAAGAAGCAAATCCCGACTATTATGGTTCAGCGGCCAATCTTTATGATCCCGACCGTGCCCGCGAGTTGCTCAGCGAAGCCGGTTACGAGGAAGGCGAATGCCGGCTGGTTATGCATGCCGACAATCTCTGGCCAAAAGAAGACGTAGCGCTGGTTGTTCGCGATATGCTCGAACAAGTCGGATTCGACGTGGATCTGACCATTTTGGATCGTTCAACCTATGTCACGGAAATCCATGCGGCCGGTAAACGGCAAGAACTAACCGTTGCGGATGTTGGGGGCAATCTAACCCCGTCCTTTGCCTACACTCAATTCCACAGCAATCAATCACAGTCGCTTATGCCTGATGCCGATGTCAATCCAGAATGGCCAAATCAGCAGGATCAATTGGATGAACTTCTCGATTTCGCCTTTACCGAAACACTAGATGTCACCGCTAGAAACCAGGCATTTCACGAAGCCCACTCCTTGATTGCGGACATGCGGACCATTATTGGATTGTTCCAGCATAGTGGACGCTGGGCAATGAATGATCGTGTCGAGTTCACTCCGCGATATGACGGCGATATCATGGGCTATCACATCCAATATCGGCCGTAAATAGAAGATGGTAAGGGCTCGTGTTTCTTAAATGAGTGATCGAACACATCAAGGCTCTGATCAAAGGTTCGGAGCCTTGATGTGTTCGTCGATGTTTCAAATCCGGGCATACGCCGGCAAAACGTGTTCCAGACACATGCCACCCGTCTCCTTTAATTGAAGGCACGCCTCTTTGTTGGTGAACCGACAGAATTAACAAGTGAGGATCTTTGATCTCGACCCGCATCGGACTGACAAATCTCCGTCGCCAACAGAAGAAAAGACGCAGCCGAACTCATGAATGATTCGTCACTCAAATGAAATGACCGTATTCAATTTGAGTGCCTCGTTCGTTGCTTGCCGGAGATATCAGGGGTTTTGGGCTAGGCAGATGATTTCTTTTGTTACCCTTTAGAAGAACCCAAAACCTCTCGTGTCATGAGTCGAGTAAACGTAAGAGAGTCAGGTACTGTTGGGTGCCTCGCTTGCGATTCGCGAAGGAGTGACTCTGGATGCAAACCCTGATACGCGGGGGCTATGTGGTCGGATTTGATAAATCTATTGATTCCCATGTGATTTATCCTGACGGCGAAGTGGTCTATCAAGATAACACCATAAAATTCGTTGGTCGGGGTTACACCGGGGAGGTCGATGAGGTAATTGATGCACGTTCATCCCTTGTGACACCCGGCTTCATCAATGCGCATTCTTGCATGGATCTGTCGATGTTTCAATTATCATTTGATACAAAGGAACCAACAACTTCGGGTGGACTAAATCCGAGACGGAAACGAGATCTTTTGGACGGTTCCAAATCATTATTGAACCCCAATCAGATCCGTTCGGGGGCCTTGTTGGGGTTTATGAACATGGTACGTGGTGGTACGACGACCATGGCTGGCATCACTTCATATGCCTTTAAGGGTTGGAATGACCCACCCTGGGAGCCGGAAATATATCTTGAAGTCGCGATAAGGACTGGCATCCGATCCTATTTATCCCACATGTACCGTGATTGTATTGATGGTGAGGTGGATCGCTCCCAAGGCCGACTGGGACTAGAGCGAGCAGTGCGTTTCATTGAAAAGTACCATGGCAGTTTCGGCGATCGCGTTCGAGGATTGCTCTTCCCTTACACTTTTGATTCGGTCAGTGAAGAAACCCTTCGAGAAACACGTCAGGCTGCAACGGAATTAGGTGTCGGAATTCGCATGCATTTTGCCCAATCAGAAGCAGAAGTCCGTTTGATTGAACAAACCTACAAAGCAAAGCCGGTTGAAGCCATCGAAGCACTCGGTTTTTTGGGACCGGACGTCCTGTTAACCCACTGCTTATTCCCGGCGGGATTGACGCCAACTGAAAAGAGCCTTAAAAAAGCGTTGGGTACACTCGTTTCCCAAAACACCAGTGTAGGACACTGTCCTTGGGTGCTCATCGTAAGAGGATTCGGTCCCTTATCCCTAGATTCGTTGACTCGCTATCTAGACCTTGGGGTAAACATTTGTTTGGGAACGGATACTTTTCCTCAGGACATGATTAGCGAAATGCGGTGGGCAGCAATCCTGGCAAAAGTAACCCATGGAACGCGTGGTGACGTGGGCACGGCACGGGAAGTGTTTGATGCAGCGACAGTGAATGGCGCACGGTGGCTTGGGAGAGAGGACTTAGGAAGGCTTGTTGAAGGTGCCAAAGCAGACATAAATATCATCGATCTAAACGCACCGAATATGGGGCCCGTCGCTGACCCCATTCGCAACCTAGTCTATTTTGGTCAAAGCCACAATGTGAAGACGGTAATCGTTGATGGCGTGAAGATCGTCGATGATTTTCGGCACTTGACCCTCGATAGTGAGAAGGCGGTCTGTGAATCGGAACCGGTTTTTGATCGAATGCTCGAATATAAAGTTCGTTGGAGTGAAGGAGAGGGACTCACCAAAGATGATTTGTCCCCCACTTCCTATCCTAAGAGGTAGTGACTCGACGCCAACTTTATTTTCGGTATGCTACCCGTCGTCGAGAGTAATACCCAATAGTATTTCAAGGGCCGGATACGACAGCACCCACCATCTTTTTACCAAAATTATTGACCGGTACACGAGAAGGATCTCGCTAAGCACAAATCGTATTGGGAGGATTTCCGAATTCCACGCCAAAGAGAAATGCGAGGATCCACTTTCAAAAAATAAAATGAGACCAGATCCAATCGTTAGGGGGAAGATCTATGCAAACGAAATGCTATCCGGCATCGCGTCTTTATCAATTTGGCTTTGAGTTATTGAAGAAGATGGGCATAGAGGCTGAGCAGGCATCCCTCGTCAGTGACGTCTTATTCTACGCTTCACTTGGAGGGCATCCCGGCCAGGGACAAGGCTACAGTCGGCTCCCAAGGCAGTGGCGACGAATCCAAGCAGGCGGCTTCGATCTCGGCGCACGCCCAGACGTCATTCGGCAAGGCAATTGTTGGGCACTTTTGGATGGCAAGAACACCCTCGGACCC
>SLMV01000041.1 GCA_007133365.1 Clostridia bacterium | reverse complement strand
GATTTTCGGCAGGGATCGGGTCATTGATGGAAGGATATCTGCTGGTAATGAAGAAAAGGCTAATAAGGCGTTAGCAGGTGATCGATTATCGGTAGTTTTGAGGATCGCGAAATGACCCTGGTGAGCGTCTTCACGTTAATACCGTTTGCGCGGAGGGCGATTCTCAGCGGGTTTGGGAAGCGATTTTCGAGCCCCTCAGTCGGTTTGCCTTTCGATTCGCGGTATTCGAGAAAGGAGGTGACCAGCGTGGCAAAAGCCGATCTTGTTAAGCGTCTCATTGCGGCACTGATTGATGCCATTATTTCGGCCATACCGATGCCAATCCCCGTGATTGGGCCCATTATTGGTGCGGGTTATATGCTGACTAAAGACGCCATTGTGTATGAGCTCACCCAGAATGAAGATTTCAAGAATCGGAGTATTGGGAAAAAACTCATGAATTTGGAAGTGAGTGTGCTCGGAAGCCAAAAGGATGTCGATTGGGCAATTTCGATCCGGCGCAATATTCCGCTTGCGATTGGAAGTATTATCGCGATTGTTCCAATTATCGGTTGGATTATCGCAGCCATCGTGGCACCGATCATTGGCCTGATCGAAATCATTCTCGTGCTTTCGGATAAAGCCGGCCGACGGTTGGGTGATAAGTTCGCGGAAACGCAAGTGATTGAAGTGGCACCTGCTGCTGAGGCAACGGAACCAGAGCCGGAGCTCAAAAATCCAGATCCGGTCGATCCCCCTCAGTAGTTGCCGTATTGGTCCTTATCCTAATGTTTATTCACTCGATACCGGGTGTCGATATCAAGGCTGGCGCCGAACAGACCAAGAGAATCGTTCAATGGCGTCGAGCTGCCGCCGATATCGGGGCCCGGTTTTCGTTATGTTAAACCCACTTCTGACTCCCGGTCAATCGACCGGGCACACCCATCTATTCGGTTGGCGAAAATCGGTCCGGCCAAAGGCATGATGCTTCGGTGCCTCGGAGGCTGAGCAAATTGGGAGTGTTTGGGGATAGCTCAAATTGCCGATTGCTAGAATATGCTATAGGCTTCCACCAGATAGTGACGCATCAGAAATAAAAAACCTGCGCTGATGAAAAGCATTACGGCAGCCACCAGAAACACCTGGTGGAGTCCAAAAAGGGCTGAGACGGCGCCGAAAAAAAGCGGACCTACAAATAACGGGGCCTGGTTTGCCATTTGACGGAGCCCCATCGCGGTTCCCTGGATATCATCTGGTGCGCTTTGGGCCATGAGAATCATGCTAATCGGCTGGGTGAAAGCCGGTGTGATTCCGGTTAGCATGGCGGCGATAAATAGCGGGGTGAAATCTTGAAGAAATGCCACCGATCCGATTCCGATCCCTCCGAGAATGAGGGAGCCGATCATCAGAGGTAGCGCCCCGATACGATGAATCATCGGCGCCAAAAACGGACGGAATAGCAGGGCGAACCCCTCTTGGGTGGCAACAAGCACGCCAATTCGGGTTGATGAAAATTCGACTTGTTCCAGATAGACAAGGTAGAAGCTCATTCGCAAGGTGATCACAAATAGGACCACCACGCTGATTCCAATGGCGAGTTGAACCAGCGGTTTTTGGATAAGGTCACGGCTGACTCTGCTCACTTGAGGGAGTTCCCTTCGCATCAAACCCGTAAGACCTTGCCAATTCAAAGACTCCCGGTATCCCGGGGCTACCTCGGCAAGCCGGGTGTTGACCAAAAGCACGAGTGCGGACACGATGGCTGCACCGAAGAAGGCCGCGCGAAAGCCCCACAAATCCGCGAGAATCCCGGCGATGGGAGGACCTGCCAAGAGCCCAAATCCGAAGGCCAAGGACCAAAGCGCAAAATTTCGCGTTCGATTGACCGGATGATCCATGTTGGAGACATACGCTTGGGCAGCCAGAATGACCAAAATATTGGATAGGCCGGCGAGCAGCTGGGTTAATACCACAATTCCCGGAGGCGGAAGAATCATTAGAATTAACGACGATACGATCATGCTACCGGCTCCGAACGCGATTATTTTGCGATAGCCGATGCGATCCATGAGGATCCCGCCGGGGACACAAATTAAAAGCGGGATAAAAGCGAAGGCGCTGACCACGATGCCGACGAAAAATTCCGAGGCGTCGATGCTTTGAAGGTATAGAGGGGCATTTTGCCGCATGATGACCATGGAGACAAGTTGGAGTGAGGAAATGAGCAAGATCATGATTAAGCGTTTTCTTACAATGTCAGGATCAAAGGACGAATTCTTGTAAGGTTCGTTGCTCCCCGGATCTGTTGGAAGCGAGTTGTTTGGTGCTTTCAAACTGAATAACCTCACCTTCACTCGAATAGTTGATCTTTGTTTTTCCGATCCCCCTAAGGATTACGTTATTTGCCAATTGGGCACCTGTAAAGACGCCGTTACCAAATTCTAAGAAGAAAAAGCCGAACGGAGACGGTTTAGCGTTACGAAGTTAGGACGCCGGGGATGCTTTTGCGTGAGGTGTTCGAAGTCTGCAAGACAAAGACGAGACCGAAGTGTCAAAATCCGTTTGAATCGTTGTAGGCGTGAAACTCGCATCGGGTAGGCTCGGTTTAGGATTGACAAATAGGCGGGGCATTTGGTTAATTAGCTGTAGCGTTAGCACTCGCTCTAAGAAAGTGCTAAGTGAACAACGAATGTAATGCCATTTTTAGCGAAAGGGGGGTTATCGATGACCGATCTGATTCCTTTTGGTCGTAGAGGTCGTCGTGCGCGTCGACCAGGATTTGTTGACGAATTCCACAATATGCTCGATGATTTTTTCACCAGTACCCTTCCGCAAGGCCGATGGGGTCGGGACGCAATTCCGGTGGACATTCGGGACCACGGTGATCATTATCTTGTTGAAGCAGATGTACCGGGCGTCGGGCGAGAAAACATCCGGTTGGCAATTCGTGATGAGCGATTGACGATTGCAATAAATAAGGAAGAAAGTATTGAGCAAGAAGAGCAAGACTACATCCATAAAGAGCGCCGATATGCCTCCATGAGTCGCAGTGTTTATTTGCCGGAGGCGCAGTCGGAAGGTGTTAAAGCCAAATTGGAGGACGGCGTTTTAAAGATTACCGTTCCCAAAGCCTCAGAGCCAGAGGAGATTATTGAAATCGATGTGGAGTAGCTTGAAAGTACTTCGAGCCTGGAGGATGCCCTCACTTCCTCCAGGCGTTTTGTTTATGTTTAGACCTTGAGTTCGACTGCCCCTTCCAATTCAACAATTTCCTGATCGTCCACGATGGTGTCGCGCCGGACCACCATGATGAAATCGGCCGTTTCTTCCAGTGGGAACATGCTCCAATGCCAGGTGCCGGGATGAAGGTTAACGCCGTTTTGGCCTTCGATGATGAAAGCACGAATGACTTCAATATCCGGAGGGCCGGTTTGTTTTGATTCGTGAGCAG
>SLMV01000049.1 GCA_007133365.1 Clostridia bacterium | reverse complement strand
TTATTGCATGAGCGCGATGAGGAGCGTTATTCCGTGAAGGAGATCCGGGAGCTTCAGGTGGATACCTTGGTTGGTTCGGTAGGTTTCTCCCGTCGGTATTACTATGACCGCGCGAAGGGCGAATACGTGGCACTTTTGGATCGGATTTTGGGCTTGGATTCGGGTGAGCGGGTGAGTCCTGCTCTTACTGAGGTGGCGGTGGCCCAGGGGGTTCGGGGTCCTTCTTATCGGGAGGCAGCCCGAAGTCTTACGGAGGTATTCGGCTATCCATTGATCAGTCATGAGACCATTCGCCGCCGGGTGTTGGCCACGGGGGATGCGATTGCCCGTGAGCAGCGGGCAGATCGTGAGATGTCCAGAGGGCGTCGTCAGGTGCCGGTGTTATACCTGGAGGTGGACGGTCATTCGGTCCATATGCAGTCGGGTGAGCGCAAGCGTCGCGAGGCACAATTATTGTTTAGTCATGAGGGGTGGCGTCGTCGTCATCCAGCTTCTGAGGATTACGAATTGATGGGCGGTCGTTTTTATCATCGGTTGGCGGATCCGGAGGCGGATTTTTGGGAGGAGGCCAGCCGTTATCTGTATCGTGATTATGATTTATCCCATACCCAGGTGGTGATCAATGGGGATCGGGCAGCTTGGATTCGCCAAGGGGTTGATTATTTCCCTCGGGCGATGTATCAGGTGGATCGTTGGCATATGGTGCGGGACCTTCGGTATTTGTTAAGGGGAACCGGTCAAACTCGGACCGCGTTGGCTGCTTTTTATGGAGATGATCCCCCGGGTCTATTGGCGGCGTTGGCGACGGCGGAGTATCGCCTTCCTGCCGGGGATAAGAAGACTCAGTTGGCGGATTTAAGACGGGATCTACTGTTAGACCCGGAGATGGTGCGGGATTATCGGAACCGTTTACGGGAGCAGGGTTATTCGGTGTCAGGGATGCGCGGTATGGGGGCGGCGGAATCCCAGGTGGATCGGTTTAAGAATCGGATCCGAAAACGCGGTCAGAGTTGGGGTGAACCGGGTGTGATGGCGATGCTCCGCTCCCTGGGCCAGTATTTACGGGGTTCTTTGGATCGCTTCACCCAACAGTTATCCGGGGAGACCCGGTTGTCGCTACCGGACCGAAAACAACAGGTGCAGGCCGCAACCCGAAAGGTGGTAAGAAACGCCTTGGGGATCAGACAGGCGCATCCACCGATTAAGGATGCCGGCCGAACACGTTCCGGGGGCATGTCACGCCTGCTCCATCGACTGGGACGGGCACATCCGTTGATGACCTGACAAAACGAACAAAACAGGATCGGGGATCTCGACCCACATCTGTTTGACAGACTCGATGATGAGCATGTCCTTGAGGGAAATATTGAAAGATGATAACCTTAACAAGTACAGTTATCATCTATACTGCATTATTTCCCGGTTATCCGCTCAACATAGCGTGGTTTTTGACTTAGTGGCTGGAGTTTGTTAACCTCCCAAAGGAGTGACGGTATGTTAGCAGATAAACCTTACAAAAATTTTGCCGATTTAAACTGACCATCGGCTGTCGAATGGACACACTAGTTTTGAGATGTGTCTATTTTTTTGAAAGGGGAACGTGATCGGTGGCTAAGATCGAAGTAAAGAATTTATATAAGATATTTGGATCGAATCCACAGATGGCACTCAAGAAAGCAAAAGACGGGATGTCCAAGTCGGAGTTGTTGGAGACGACCGGTCATACCATCGGTATTCACGATGCAAGCTTTGGTGTCGAGGAGGGTGAAATCTTTGTTGTCATGGGGCTGTCCGGTAGCGGTAAGTCGACGTTGATTCGTTGTCTTAATCGTTTGATCGAATCGACAGCCGGCGAAATCATGATTGACGGGGTCGATGTTAATGCGCTAGGAAGCGACGAGCTCCGTAAACTCCGACGTAAAAAGACCGGAATGGTTTTTCAACGGTTTGCCCTATTCCCACACCGAAATGTGCTGCAAAATGCGGCGTACGGCCTTGAGATCCAAGGGGTGGAAAAGAGCGAGAGAGAAGAGCGAGCACTGTCTGTGCTTGACTCGGTAGGACTGGGAGAATATTCATATGTTTCCCCCCAACAATTGAGTGGTGGAATGCAACAGCGGGTTGGGCTGGCTCGTGCACTTAGTATCGATCCTGACATTTTGCTGATGGATGAACCTTTTAGTGCGCTGGATCCGTTAATCCGCCATGATATGCAAGAAGAACTTGTTCAACTGCAAGAAGAAGTGCAAAAAACAATCGTGTTTATTACACATGATCTGGATGAGGCGCTGAAGCTGGGCGATCGTATTGCGATTATGAAGGATGGAAAGATCGTTCAAATAGGGACTCCGGAATCGATCCTTACGGAACCGGCCGATGATTATGTGAAGAGTTTCGTTTATGATGTGGACCGTTCACGAGTATTGACGGCCGAGCACGTTATGAGTGACCCGGGAGCGCTAGTGCGAAAAAGCGAGGGGCCGCGGGTGGCGCTACGTCGGATGAGAGAGAAAGGTTTCTCGAGCATTTTTGTCGTGGAAAAGGAACGCAAACTCGTGGGAATCGTTACTGCGGACAAGGCAGTAGAGGCGGTAAAGAATCAAAAAAATGATCTTGCTGACATCATTGACACTGATATTCCTACAACCTCCCCCGATACCTTAATTCAAGATTTGATTCCGATGGCTGTCGAGGCAAAGGTACCAATTGCGGTTGTGGATGAAAATAATCGATTGCAAGGAATCATGGTGCGTGTCTCCGTTCTTTCAGGCATGCTCAGAAAGGTGGACGAAGAGTGATCTATCGACTACCGCTTGGACAATGGGCAGATACGTTCATTCATTATTTGTTAGACAACTTTCGCCCTGTATTCCGAGCAATAAGTGGAAATCTAGACACGATTATAAGCGGATTTGAAAGCCTTTTGATGGTGACCCCTCCTATTGTATTTATCGTGCTCATCGCCCTGATATCGTGGAAACTGGCGGGACGCAATGTTGCGATTTTTACCGTGCTTGGGTTAGCCTTTATTTTCTCACTGGATCTATGGCCAGAAACAATGAGAACGATTTCAATGATCCTATCGGCAGGCCTGATTGCCTTGACGATCGGAATCCCCATTGGGATAATAGCTTCTAGGTATGATGCGGTAGACAAGCTGATACGACCGGTTTTGGATTTTATGCAAACCATGCCAATTTTCGTGTATCTGCTGCCTGCGGTCATGCTTTTTAGTATCGGAATTGTACCGGCGGTAATAGCAACAATTGTTTTTTCGATGCCTCCAGCCATCCGCTTGACGAATCTTGGTATTCGTTATGTTCCAGAGGAAATGATTGAGGCGGCGGAATCCTTCGGTTCGACGCCGCTTCAAATGTTAGTCAAGGTGCAACTTCCGGTTGCGCTGCCGTCAATCATGGCAGGCGTGAACCAGACCATTATG
>SLMV01000192.1 GCA_007133365.1 Clostridia bacterium | reverse complement strand
TTTCGATTCACATCCACAAGGGCATCGAAAGAAGGGACCGAGCCTAAAGGCTGCTGCTTGGGACCTACACGCCAAGCCTCATAGGTCAAACACCTCATTATGGCGATTTCAATTTACAATCATCAAAACCGGGACGTGAAACAGACGCCGGAAATATACCTGCCTATTCTTGTTGCGCTCGTTGTCTTGTATGTCTGGACACGGGTCAGTAAACAAGGAATAATAACGAAGTAGTATTCAATCCGAACAATTGTCATGCTCAATCGCCTGTCCGTCTCTACGTCCCGATGGCGAGCCCGGTGGAGGTCGCGATGGGGCGAGCGTCATCCCGAGTCACGAGGAGGCAGGAAACTGGATGCGCCGGCGGCGAAGAGCATGCGAAGGCGCCTGAGGGGTCTGCCGGGACTTAGGCAAGATTATATCGGTTAACCGTTAAAAGCCCCGGACGCTCCTTGGACCGGGTTCATGAATCTCCTCGGGCGGTGATAGGCGAGTTTAGGAAGGCGATGGGACGGGAGGAATGTGATGACGGAGCGGCATGTGGTGGTAGTGGGTGCTGGCCCCGGCGGGTTGGCCTGCGCAATGCTTTTATCAGAAAAAGGATTTAGCGTGACGGTATTGGAAAAAGAGGCGGTGGTGGGCGGACGCAATGCCGCCCTCGAATGTGGACCCTATCGTTTCGATGTGGGACCGACATTTTTAATGATGCGCTTCGTATTGGATGCGCTCTTTCACCGGGTGGACCGTGACCCGGACGACTATTTGAATTTCTTCCCCTTGGAACCCATGTACCAACTGGACTTTGTCGATCAGTCCATGAAAATCTTTAGTTCCAATGAAACCGAAAAAGAGCAAGCGGAGATCGAGCGGTTGTTTCCCGATCAGACCGACGGACTGGCCCGTTTTTATCAACAAGAGGGTAAACGGTTCAATGCGCTGATGCCGAGTCTTCAGCGCGGCTTTAAGCACCGGCGAGAGGTCTTGTCGAAAGAGGTCCTGCGTGCCCTTCCCTACTTGGCACCCGGGAAGAGCTTGTTCGAAGTCCTTCAGGGTTATTTCCAAGAGGAAGAACTGAGCCTGGCGTTTACCTTTCAGGCCAAATATCTGGGGATGTCGCCGTGGGAGTGTCCGGGTGCCTTCGCCATTATCCCCTATATCGAGCATGCGTTCGGAATGTACCATGTCGAAGGCGGCCTCAATGCCATTTCCCATGCGTTTGCCCGGGTGGTGGAAGAGGAAGGCGGACGCGTTCGCACCAACGCGGAAGTCGCGGAATTGCTGCTCGATGGCCGGGTGGCCCGCGGGGTCCGGTTGGCCTCCGGAGAAGAAATCACGGCCGATGCGGTCGTGGTCAATGCGGACTTTGCCTATGCGATGTCCGAATTGGTGGGGCCGGGCGTGTTGAAGAAATACAGTCGGGAACGCCTGGCCAAAAAGAAATACTCGTGTTCCACCTTCATGCTTTATCTCGGGCTCGACACCCTCTATGATGCCCCGCATCACAACGTGGTGTTCGCCGACGATTACCGGACCAATGTGGACGACATTTTTAAGCGCAAAGTCCTTTCCGATGATTTTTCCCTTTACGTCCACAACCCGTCGGTTACGGATCCGACGCTGGCGCCCGAGGGACATTCCGCCGTTTACGTGTTGATGCCCGTCCCCAACAACGAAAGCACCATTGACTGGGATCATTCGGCCGGAGGGCTTCGGGAACGAGCCCTTGATCTGCTAGAAGCCCGGACGGTCATGACCGATATTCGGCAGCACATTCAGACCGAGCACATGATCACGCCCTGGGATTGGCAGCACGATTATCATGTGTATCGGGGGGCGACCTTTAATCTGAGTCATCACCTCAATCAGATGCTGGTCTTTCGCCCGCGCAATCAGTTCGAAGAGTTGGCCAACGTCTTTTTGGTCGGCGGCGGCACCCATCCGGGAAGCGGCTTGCCCACCATTTACCAATCGGCCATGATCAGCAGCGATTTGATCCGGGCGGCAGCTGGTCAAAGGGGACGCTCATGAGCGGCTTTTCGGATTGGATCAATCGCATCCAGGCGACTTGGCATCCGGCCCGCTATCACGGTCACGGCCTGCACCGGAAATATTTCGAGGGCTGGTATTACAAGTTGGTGGACGCATCAAAAGAAAAGATGTTCGCCCTCATTCCCGGGGTCTTTTTCGACCGGACCGGCCGCGAATCCCACGCCTTTATCCAAGTGCTCGAAGGGCATACCGGCCGCACCCATTACCTTCGCTTTGACCCGAAAGCGTTTTGGGCCCACCGGGAGCGCTTTGAGGTCCGAGTCGGAGACAGTCACTTTGACGCCCGGCAGGTCACGCTCAATGAAAAGGATCCCCTCTCGCTTCGCGCCGAAATCAAACTCGGATCGTTGACCCCCTGGCCCGTCACCCGTGCCTCTCCGGGCGCCATGGGATGGTTTGGCTTGGTGCCCTTTATGCAGTGTTATCACGGGGTCTTGAGCATGGATCATGCCATCCGAGGCTATATCGAGATCGGCGATGAGCGGGTCGATCTGGACGGGGGGCGCGGATATATGGAAAAGGACTGGGGACGGGGTTTTCCCTCCGCCTGGGTCTGGATGCAGTGCAATCATTTCGATGCGCCCAAGACGTCGCTGATGGTCTCGGTGGCGAGTGTCCCCTGGCTGGGACGTCCCTTTCGCGGATTTATCATCGGCCTTTATCACAACGGGCGCCTCCATCGGTTCACCACCTATAACGGTGCTTTCATCGAATCGCTGAGGATTGATGAGTTGGAAGTGGCCCTGACCGCCCACCGGGGACAGCGGACCCTCGAGGTCGTGGCTGAACGAACACCCGGGGGGCGCCTGCGTTCGCCCGAGGGCGCCGAGATGCAAGAACGGGTCACCGAAAGCATGCGGAGTACGCTTTGGGTGAAACTCGCGGAGTCGAGGACGACGGTCTACGAATCGACCGGAACGCCGGCTGCGCTTGAGGTCACGGGGGATGTGAGTCAATACGGGTAGGGAAACGGGGGACGGAGCCGACGCCCCGCACCCCCAGTAATCGTCCTATTCGCGACTGCCGAGTTGCCGATCGAGCATGAAAAGGGCATGGCCCGAGGAGCCGGCCCGACGGAGATTCTCCAAGATCTCGGAGAAGGTGGCCTCTTCTTCCACCTGTTCGGTGACATACCACTGTAAAAAGATGGCGCTGGCGTGATCCTTTTCGTCCTGAGCCAATTCATAAAGTTGGTTGATCAAACCGGTCACCATTTGTTCGTGTTCTAAGGCTTCCTCGAACACGGCCACCGGGGAATCAAACCGGTGTTTTGGCTTGTCAACGGCTTCGAGCTGGACCCGCTCGCCCTGCTCGTGTAAGAATTCGATCATTTTGAAGGCGTGTTCCGCTTCTTCCTGGGCGTGTTGGGTCATCCAGTGGGCGAAACCGGGAAGGTCCTCGTCG
>SLMV01000068.1 GCA_007133365.1 Clostridia bacterium | reverse complement strand
ACGATATGATGAACCGTATAACCCACCTTGGTCGCCCACTCAGCTGGCAATACTTGCCCCACCGATTGATGATCATCTTTTCGCTTATTAGTCTTTTGGTCTTGTTCGCCGTCGAACGTTTTGCTTGGGGGGCGTCGGTTGTTCAAGCATTGGGGCAAGGCATGATCGTTTTTTTGGCCGTTTTCCTCACCTGGGCAGTCAGTCGAGAATTTGACCCTGCGAACGAATATGCGGCTCTTGTTGCTCCACCCTTGGTGCTCGTCGCTCGGCTTTTCGGACTCACACCATCCTTGCTGCCGATTCTATTCTTGTTACTGCTCGCCCGACTGATCAACCAAAGTACCGGCCGCGCACCGACTCTGGCCGACACCCTCTTACTTGTCCTGTTGGGGGTCCTTTTGATGCTCGATGGCTATCTGGCGGCGCTGCTCATTTTGTCCGTCGCGTTCCTTTTGAACACCCGCGTTTCTCCAAAAAGCAATGGTGACCGTCTTAAGGCCCTTTTGGCTGTAGTGGTTTTTGGCGGGATATGGCGGATAGCTGGGCCCATTGATTGGGCCATTCAATTCGAAGATGCGAGGCTTGGATTCGTTTTTTTGTGTCTGGTTGGCTTTACCGCTTGGATAACCCATCCGACGCGACAGTTGCCAATCCTGGCCGATACTGAGACCCATTCTTTGCGACCTCTACGCATCCTCTTCGCCCAGCTGATCATCGCCATCTTCCTGATCATCCATTGGATAGTCGGGGATCCCGAAGCCACCCTTGCCCTTTACCCGGTGGTATTTAGTTATTCGGGCATTGCCCTTTATCAGATTGTGGTTAGATTCCACAATGCCTTTTCGGATGCCCGCTCTTTCAAACAGTAGTTTTCAGATCACGCGAAGTCCGCCTTTTCGGACATTTCAATGATGGCTCCTGACCGAAGCCTGGTCAATCAAGACGCACGTGCCCGTCTATCGGTACCAAGAGGCCGATTAGCACTTTTTGTATCCGTCGGCCAGATAGGATATTCGGTGGATCGGGTATCGTTAAAACTGCGGACTCTTCCTGGCTTTCGAACCAACGGGCAGCATTATCGGGTCAAATCGTAAGGCTCTTAACCTTTGGCTCTGACCCAGCATCCGTGCCCACTTTTGGTGCGGGATAATGATACCCTCTCCTCGAAGAGAATGGGCCGGGTCCATTGCTCTATTCTTCTCTCCCCCACTTCGGGGAGCAACGTAAACGGCATATCCCGCTATGCTCCCAGATTGAATCTTCGGGTCAAGACTGTTCGCTATCAGAACCCCCAGAAAGTACTCCCGGACCATGGAGTGTCTCGAAGATGCTACTGCAGCACCAGGATTGATTACCAGGCCAGAAGGGTACCCGCGTCTGCCTCCGACAAGCCCGAGAACAAGGGCACATCATCGAGATCGTTCCCAACAGGCAACCACCCTTCGGCCATTTTGGTGCCCATATAATGAAACGCAATGCGGACTACTGCCACAGCAAGGAATACTTCGACCTGACGGACTATCGGGAGCTCCAAAACACCGAATATAACACCCTAAACGAGACAGTAAATTGAAAATGAGGGAGGGAAGTCACACAGCAATTTAGGCTTAAGCCGGTTGGTGTAGGGGATCGGCTACGAGGTCATCGTTGTCCGTCATTGTCCACAGGTATCAGTATTGTGTTTCAATTGGGTGATGAACGAAAGGATACCAAGTAGCTCCGGCTTTCTTGCAACAGCGCCCTCTACGTGCATCAGATGGGTCTTCGTAAATATGGCTGCATTGGAACGCTTCACTCACCTACTGTTGACACGACATCGGCTACCCCTAGTCCTCAGCCTTGAACCGGCCCCGGGGATTAGCCCAGGGCCAGTCTTTCATCTCGATAGTCGTCCGCATCACTGATTAACCCACTTCGGGCAAATCACTTTGTATCGGTGCGGTTAGGAATCGAGTTCTTTAGTTTCAGATATTTCATTCTCGTTAATATCAGTCACCGTCAGCCGAACTGCATCCGTATTCCCTCGTGTCCGTAAATTGTGCTCCCCACTAGCCTTGTCCCCACTGACGCTGGTGGTAACGGTATCAACGACTGCACCTTTGTAGAGAAGTTGGCTTTTTACCTCAAAAAGAGCGCTTTCCGAGTGGGACACCTCCCACACCACATTCGCTCTAAACCAGGGACCGGTGGAACGCGTGGTCACTTTAAACATATCTATAACAGCAACGGCATCTTCATCTGGTGCACTCAATTGGAAGTCTACGGTTGTGTCTTCACTAACCGTAATCGTCTTGGTCTCGCTCACGTAGCCATCTTTACGAGCAGTGATGTCGTAAGTGCCTTCTTCGACATCGGATATCGTATATTTCCCATCGTCCTGTGTGATGGCCGAAAGCACCGTCCCCTCAATGGTCACGGAAGCACCTACGAGTATGTCATTGTTAGTGTTAGTAACCGTGCCAAAGACTGTGTAGATGGGGATCGATTGCAAGGTGAAGTCCTGTTGAACAGTCGCTCCTTCAACTACACTGACCGTGACGGTTTTAGGGTAATACCCGTCGGCCGAAGCGATAACGCTGCAATCTCCCACCGGAACGTTTTCTAAGTGATAAGCGCCGTCTGCGCCAGTAGTCGCCCAGAGGTTGGTTCCTTCCACTGCCACCGTGGCCCCTGCGACTGCCCCACCATTATCCATAACTGTTCCCTGAATACCACCCGTGTCAGGTGCCTCAAACTCCGCAGCCTTCCTCACAGCTAAATCTGCTCGCACCAGCCCATGCCCTTGGTGATCTTGTTCCAGTCCCAGATCTTCAGCCGTCTTCCGGAGTATCTGCCTTACTCGGACGTTTGTTAGGTCAGGGTCGACCGCCCAGACCAGGGCTGCCACCCCAGCAACATGGGGTGACGCCATAGAGGTGCCGTTCTTGGTCCCGTAATTATCACCCGGTTCAGTACTTTTGATCTGAGAGCCCGGTGCGATAAGTTCAACAGCAGGACCGGTACTCGACCCCGTATTTGCCCAATCCCACCATGATCTTTCATCACCTTGGTCGGATGCCGCCACTGCGATGACAGAATCGTATTTTGCGGGGAAGCCGACCGTATCCCCGGTACCTTCTTTATTTCCGCTGTTCCCAGCTGAAGACACAAGAAGATGGCCGGCTTTGTAGGCCGCCATACAGGCATCCTCTTCGGTCTGTGAAGACGTCGTCGATCCGAAACTCATATTCAAGACGGGAATGTTTTTCTCCATGGCCCATTCGATCCCGGCTACCACCGTCGATGTCGTGCCTCTGCCATCATCACCCAGAACTTTTACCGCATAGAGTTTAACATCAGGAGCCACCCCGACGACACCTCTATCATTGTCCAGTGCAGCAATCGTGCCCGCCACATGGGTACCATGCCCATGCACGTCATCATACTTGTCATCATCGCGCAGTCTATTCCAGGGAGGTCCTGAGCTGACGAGGTAGAACCTT
>SLMV01000097.1 GCA_007133365.1 Clostridia bacterium | reverse complement strand
GATTCAATCGTTTTGATGCGCGTCGCGGGAAAAGTGCTGGAAGATTTCGAACTGGAGGATGCCTTTGCCATTGTGGGCACGGAGTCCAATCTAGAGGTGCTTGAAGACGCGGGATTAATGACGGATGACGCGGCCAATGCCACCCCCTCAGACGTGGTCTTGGCCGTCTCCGGCGAAATTGACGCGGACGATTTGGACCGCGCGCTCGATGAGATGGAAGCGGCGCTCAAAGGCGAGGGGGCCGACGAACAACCCGAGGGCGCTCCGGCCCCGATTCCACCCCGCAGTCTTTCGAGTGGTTTTCGACGTGCTTCATCGGCCAATTTGGTCATGATTAGCACGCCGGGGGAATATGCGGCGCGGGAGGCCTGGAAAGCCCTAAAGATGGGCCTCCATGTCTATTTGTTCTCGGATAATGTGTCCCTTGAGGAAGAAATTGCGCTGAAAGAATATGGGGCAGAAAACGACCTATTGGTTATGGGGCCGGATGCCGGTACGGCCTGGATTAACGGGCTACCCCTTGGTTTTGCCAATGCGGTGACCTCAGGCTCTGTGGGCATTGTTTCGGCCGCGGGAACGGGGCTTCAGGAAGTTATGAGTTTGGTGGATCGCTTCGGAGGTGGCATTTCGCAGGGCATTGGCACCGGAGGCCGTGACCTAAAAGATGAGGTGGGGGGCCTGATGATGAAACTGGGCCTTGAAAGCCTAGCGGAGGATCCCGAGACCGAAGTGATCGTCCTTATCTCCAAGCCGCCCGATCCCAAAACTCTCAAAGAAATTACCCAAACCTTATCGACCGGCAGCAAACCAATCGTCGTCAATTTTATCGGCGGCGATTTGGACGTGAGCGATTTCGAGCACGTGCACGTGGCCGAAACGTTAGAAGATGCTGCCTGGCAAGCGGTTGACCTTTTAGGCATTGCCAAAGAACGGCCTATCGAAAATCCGCGGGACATCGCCCGCGACCTCTTTACCGATCTGGGGATTCGCACCAATCCGAGAGACCGGCGTTACGTTCGAGGCCTTTATAGTGGCGGGACGCTGGCCAGCGAGGCCGTGGTGATGCTCGAAAAGACTTTGGATCAAGTGTATTCGAATATTTCGGTTGGCACACCACTTGACGATGCCCGTTCCATGATGGCGCACAGCATCGTGGACTATGGCGAAGACGAATTTACTCAGGCACGTCCCCATCCCATGCTGGATCCGCGCGTACGGAATCAATATCTAAAGGAGACGCTGGAGGATCCGACGGTGGCCGTTGTGCTCTTGGACGTGGTGCTCGGCTACGGAGCGCATGAGAACCCGGCCCAGAGCGTGGCGGAGACGATCCAATCGGTTCCGGTTGAGAAGCGTCCAGCCATTCTCGCCAGTGTGTGCGGCACCGAGCAGGATCCACAGCAATTTAGCCGACAGAAGGAAACACTGGAGGCAGCCGGTGTCATGGTGGCGCCAAGTAATGCGGCGGCGGTAAAAATTGCGCGCGAACTGACCACGTTTCTCGATGAGGATGGAGGGAACACCAATGGCTCGACTTAACGACCTGTTTACCAGCGAACTCGAGGTCATCAATATTGGGTTGGAATCGTTTCATCAATCGCTAACGGAAGCCGGGGGGCAGTCTATCCATGTGAAATGGGAGCCGCCTGCGGGTGTTGATACCGACTTGAATCAAAAGTTGACTCGGCTAGCGCGCCATCAGGATCAGATTCAAACCGCCAACCAAGAAGCGGCGGATCGTATCACGGGTGCTACACCATTATGGACCGATGTCATCGAGGCATCGGACGTGATACCCGAGATGCAAGACGAACGCCTGCTTCTTCATGCCGGCCCCCCTATTGACTGGGAAGCGATGAGCGGACCACAGCGCGGAGCGGTGTTGGGTGCCGCGCTTTACGAAGAATGGGCATCGGACCCCGAATCGGCTGAGGCGATGGCGGCGCAGGGGGAGATTCAGTTTGCGCCGGCACATCATTACCGAGCCGTTGGCCCGATGGCCGGGGTCATCTCTCCATCGATGCCCCTGGTGGTGGTGGAAAACAGCGCGCACGGCAATCAAGCGTATTCGAATCTCAATGAGGGATTGGGGAAAGTGCTTCGCTTTGGTGCCTATTCGGAGGAAGTGCTCGAGCGATTGCACTGGATGAAGACGATCTTGGCCCCTATTCTTCGCGAGGCGGTAACCGAGCTCGAAGGAATCAACCTCAAACTGATCGTGGCCAAAGCGCTTCAAATGGGTGATGAGACCCATAATCGTAACGTAGCGGCGACATCATTGATTGCCCGTACGCTGCTTCCGGCCTTGGTGAAGGTGGATGCATCTAAAGAGGACCTTGTGAGCGTGGCGCAATACCTCGAAGTGAATGATCACTTCTTTTTGAACTTCTCGATGGCAGCAGCAAAGGCGGCAGCCGATGCGGCCGCAGGCATCCCCTGGAGCACCATTGTGACCGCGATGGCCCGAAATGGCACCGAATTCGGCATTCGAGTCAGCGGCTTGGATGATCTATGGTTGACGTGTCCGGCTCCGGAAGTGGAAGGGCTCTATTTTCCCGGTTACACCCAGGAAGATGCTAACCCGGACATTGGCGACAGCACCATTTGCGAGACGGTGGGACTCGGCGGTTTTGCCATGGCGGCTGCGCCGGCAATAACTGAATTTGTGGGCGGAACACCGGCCGAGGCCCTGACCTATACGCGGGAGATGTACGAAATTACCATTAAACGAAATTCGGCTTATACGCTGCCAACCTTGGGCTTTCAGGGAACGCCAACCGGGATTGATTGCCTGCAAGTGCTCGACACCGGCATTTATCCCGTCATCAACACCGGGATTGCCCACAAGGAGCCCGGGGTTGGACAGGTGGGCGCTGGCGTGACCCGGGCGCCCCAAGCATGTTTCGTCAAGGCGGCGGAAGCGTTCGTCGATCGTTACAGCGAGTAAGAAGATATGATGGGAGGCATCAATATGCAAAACGTTCAAGTGCACAGCATTCCGACCCTATCACCGGATGACACGACGGGGTTGGAAACCGCCATAGGACAAGGGCAAATCTGTCCGGAAGACATTATCTGCATTTTGGGAAAGACGGAGGGAAACGGGAACGTCAATGACTTTACCCGTGGATTTGCTACCTTAGCTTACAAGATCTTTCTGGCAGAAAAATTGAAGATGGCCCCTTCCGATGTCGAAAAGCAGATCGCGTTTATTATGTCCGGCGGCACCGAGGGAGTGATGACCCCGCATATCACCGTTTTCACCCAGCAGCGCGATGTTACACCGGATACCGCCCCCACGGGGAAGCGGCTGTCAGCGGGCATTGCTTTCACTCGCGATTTCCGACCGGAAGAAATCGGGACTTTGACCCAGGTCGAAGAAGTGGCCAAAGCGGTGGAAGAGGCAATGGAAAAAGCACAAATTGAAGACGTCGAGGATGTCCATTTCGTCCAGCTAAAATGTCCTCTACTCACTAGTGAACGGAT
>SLMV01000174.1 GCA_007133365.1 Clostridia bacterium | reverse complement strand
GCCCCCAAAAATTCTCCCCGGCGCTCGCGGCTGATCACACTGGAATAGATGGAACCGGTCGTCAGATTGTGCGCTTGACTCACATTCTCGTCGATGAAACGCTCATAGTGTCCCAAATCCAGATCCGTTTCCGCCCCGTCTTCTGTCACAAAGACCTCTCCGTGCTGAAGCGGACTCATGGTCCCCGGGTCCACATTGATATAAGGATCTAGTTTCATGATTGCCACGCGAAAGCCCCGGCTTTTCAACAACCGTCCTAATGATGCAGCCGTAATTCCCTTTCCGAGCCCGGAAACAACTCCGCCCGTCACAAATATATATTTGGCCATTGTGACAGCCTCCTATCGTCTGATGGTAAGAAATGAAAGCGCAGAATGAATTCAGCACCTCGGGGAAACAAAGGAAACATCCTGCTGCAGGGTGCCCACAAAAAAATTCAGTCGCCCGGAGGCCACTGAATTTTTGTGCCCACGTTTATTCTAATCGGAGGGAGGCGCCGCGTCAATTAGCCGAAATCTCCAAGCGGCGCCTATCCGGTTTTTCCCTTTAATCCGCATCCAAATGGTAGTCAAACCAAGCCAAGGTCCGATCAAACTGATCCAGTTGATGTTTGGGTTTCTTAATCGCGTGCGATTCCCCGGGATACATGACCAGCGCGGCCTCGCGATTCAGACGTTTAAGCGCAACATATAGCTCCTCCGATTGAGCCACGGGGCAGCGTAAATCGTTGGCCCCGTGCATCAAAAGCACCGGGGTTTGAATCCGATCCGCATACGATAGCGGCGAACGTTCCAGCAACCGCTCCGGCATAGACCAGGGCGTGGCGCCGGTTTGATGTTCGCCAAAATCGTACCCGATGTCGGAGGTGCCATAGAAACTGTGCCGGTTGCTCACCGGCGCCCCCACAATACCCGCGGTGAAACGATCGGTTTGCGACATGATCCACGCCGACATAAATCCCCCGTAGCTCCATCCCGTCACGCCCATTCGCGTCGGGTCCACCCAACCCTGTTCGATACCCCATTCGATACCGTGCATGATATCAAGATAATCATCGCCTCCCCAATCTTCTACCACCGCGGCGGCGAATTCGCTCCCATAAGTTTGGCTCCCCCGAGGATTGGTCAGCATCACCAAATAGCCGCGCGAAGCCAGGAGTTGACACTTAAACAAAAAGGCCTGCCCATAACTCGCATGGGGGCCCCCATGAACGTGCAGTACCGTCGGGTAGGATTGCCCCTCGTGAAAGCCTCGTGGTTTGTAGATAAATCCTTCAATGACCCAATCATCATGGCTTCGATATTGAAATCGCTCGGCGGGCGTTCGCCAGTGGTCTTCGAGCCATTCGTCGTTGACCCGGGTGATGGGCGTAGGGGGCTTTTGATTAGCCTTAAGCCATATTTCCTCCGGTCGGTCGGAGGTCCCTTGCTGATAAACAAAGATGCCATCTGACGGACCACTAAATCCACTGATAAAATGATCCGGTTTCCCGTATTGTTCCTTTATCTCACCGGTACGGGAAACCCAATACAAGGAGGTGGCACCGGCATCCGCGGCCAAGAAATACAGTCCGTCGCCCTCAGCATCCCAGGCAAAAGGCGCTCCCGATGGCGATAGACGAACATCGGAGGCAATGCCCCCGAGTCCCACGGGTCGATCGAGGGATGCGGTCAAAAGCACAGCATCCGCGTGATCCGAGTCCCCAGTCCCCATCTTATCGACCGGCAACAACCAAAGGCGAGGCGTGCTCGAGGGTCCATGCGGCGAATCGTGCCCGATAAAGGCAAGGGCATCCCCACGGGGGGCCCATTGGGGGTGGCTGACCGAGCCCCGACCGCACATCAATCGGGTCAAGGCACCGTTCGCAACCTCCACTTGCCAAAGGTCCACCTCGCGAGTTCGATCCGCATCGGCACGGCGAACGGCGGCAAAAGTGAGGAAACGCCCACCCGGATGCCAGTTGACCGGCCCCGTATGATCGTAATCACCTTTGGTTAATTGGCGGGAGCCGGCCGTTTTCTGGGCATCCGTTCCCATCACGTAAACTTGCTCGCGCTCATCCCCCAAAAAACCCTTCCCGTCGAAACGATAGCGTAGGCGGGTGATCACCTGAACATCGAAAGCACCTTCTCCCGCATCACCCTCCTGCTTTTTCGCCCGTTTTGAGGCCCGGTTGCGGTCCTCCGCTGGGGCCCCCGGATAGGGCTGCCCATTCTCTTTGACCGAAAAGGTGCGGGCCGTGTAGGCGATCGAACGGCCATCCGGCGAGAAAACGAGCGGGCCGATGGGGGTTTCCTCGGTGAAAAGATGTTGCGGTTCACCGCCGTCGACCGGCATGATCCAAATCTGATTTCGTCCGGTTCGATTCGAAATAAAGGCGATGTGGCGACCATCCGGCGACCAGCGGGGCTGCGTATCCTGATGATCGCCGAGGGTCAAACGCCGAGGGTCCGAATCGTTCCCAACATCAAAACACCATAAGTCGGTCGACACTTTGTTCGCCTCAAGATGTTTGGTTTCCACTCCATAAACGACCTGGCTGCCGTCGGGCGATAGTTGTGGATCTCCGGGACATTTGAGCGTGAAGTAATCCTTCGGCGTTAACGGATTTGTAAAAGTGACCATAATATCTCCCTGACCCCCTCAAGTTGAGAACGGGATGAATCTCCCTCCCTCAAACGATCATTGAATACTGCCGCTTGGGCGGATTAAGAATCTTCCCACCCTAACCCTCTTTATTCCCGATCCCTTCGTCGCGTCCTTCACCAAAGGGATAAGTCGAGATTAAACGGGCAAACTAGGAAAAACCGCCTCATGGGGGTCAAACAATTGATCGGCGGGAGTCGTCTGAGGTGCAGCAAACCAAACCAGCATGGCAAAGAGGAATAAAATTCCAATCACAACGGCCACCTTCGCCGGAGTAAGGGGCGAAAAACGCTGTTGATATTGGAAAAAATTCATGACGCTCACCTCATCTCATCAGGCGTTTTCGTTCAATAGTCGTTACGATACGCCATTTTGAGTTCCAGGTAAACGTCGATTAAAATCGACAGAATGCATTCAACCCTCTATCCCCTCCCCTCAGGTCCCGTAATGGGGAGGAAGATACGCACGCTCACGTTAACGGCCCAAAGCGCCCCTTTACATCTCAAGCGGCGCCGAAACCCCAAGAATTTCCAAGCACTCTCGGATGATTCCGGCCGTCGCGGCCGCAAGATATAGCCGCGCCTGGGTTAACTCGACATCCGTTCCGAGAATACGGCATTCGGTGTAAAACACATGGAAACGAGCGGCGAGGTCCAATACGTAAGCCGCCACGCGATGGGGTTCTCGTGCCCTGGCTGCTTGTTGCAATTCCCCTGGGAAATCACCCAAACGCCGGATCAATTCGCGCTCCTCGGGCATGGTCAGTCGTCCCAATTGCTCGTACGAGAGTGCATGCGGTTCGGGAATCTCCATCCCTTTTTGACGTGCATTTTCCAACACGCTCGCAATGCG
>SLMV01000033.1 GCA_007133365.1 Clostridia bacterium | reverse complement strand
TTTCTTCGAATATCTTGGGAAGCGACAAGCCGCCCTAGTGGTCTGTTGGCATACCCCCAAAAGCCTCTCTAGGACCACTCGTTTAATTCTTACACTTCACTTCCATTAAAGATAGCAACGTGATGAACGGACGCCAGGTTTTCCGAATAATCAACCAACTGACCGAATACCTACTGACAGGGCAAAACGCGTCCTCATGAACAAAATACCGCGCCATTCAAGGGTTGTGCTGCACTGACTCGTGGTGTCGTCCCAATGAGGAAGCCTACCTTCTCTAATAAGACAGGCGGATCAGGTGAATCTAGATCCTCCATAATCCCACGGATCCCATCACTGACCCGAAATCTTTTGAACCCAACACCCCGTCCATCCCGAGCTGCTATCGATCACTTTGCTTTGACCCGTTCGACGTGCCGCCCAAAAACCCACGGTAACGAGCCGAAGGAGTTGCAACCGGGCTGATGAACACGAAACATCCAAGGTTCGATGGTGACATCTTCTCCTTTTACCAAAAATCGCAACGCTGGATCGGTTCACATTCTGAGGACAAAGCATTTACGCTAATAATGCCCCAACAAAAGCATGCCCGCATCTTGATTCCCAGCGTGCTTAACTCGTCTTCATCTCCCCTTTCGTCACTATTTCGCCAACACCACAGCTGCTTTAGGGTAAAAGGTCGTTTCGGCAAGCAAATGGCCCTTGCTTGCCACTTGCTTTCCAGCTTGATAAACGGCATCGGGGAAGCGCAGATTCTCAATATCGTCAAGGGGATCCTGGCTAACCACGATGAAGTCAGCGAGCATACCAGGCATGATGCGCCCAACCAGGTGATCAACGCCGCACAAAATCGCGGCCTGGGCCGTGGCACGCTGGATCACGGTCATCGGATTCGCAGCAATTCGATAATGAAGATGCAGGAACATTTCCGTCACCAAGGCTTCCGGCGGCGTCCCGGGACTTCCCTGGTCCGTTCCAACAGCAATGTTGACGCCCGCGGCTGCTGCTTTTCGAACACCGCTATTATATTCGGGATCGGCGTAGCGCTTCCGAACGGGCTGAAGCTCTTCATCGGTGAATCCATGCAAATGCCCAAAGTGAGCCTTCATCCACCCGACCGACATCGTTGGAACGACAAACGTCCCCTGTTCTAACATTCGTTCCATGGTCTTCTCGGTAAAATCGGTGCCGTGCTCAATACAGTCAATTCCAGCTTTGACCACCTGATGGGCACCTTCCGGCGTGGTGGCATGACAGGTCACCTTGCGACCTAGATTATGAGCCTCGTCGATCAAGGTCCGCATTTCTTTCCAGCTATAAGCGGGGTTCGATGTCGACGCAGAACCCGGATAGTATTTAGATCCGCTCGCCGCCTGGGTGGCGATAACCTTGACCAGGTCAACACCTCGCTTGGCCATAACGCGTATGGTATGACGGATGCCATCAGCGCCATCCACTTCGGTCCCGCACCACCAGCAGTGGCCGCCGGTCGTGGTTATCGGTGGACCCGCGGCAAGAATCCGAGGTCCCATCGTAATGCCGTCGATGACTGCATTGCGGGCTTCCACACCGATCCAATGAACACCGAGGTCGCGAATAGTGGTGACGCCGGCCTCAAGAAATCGACGCATATTCAACGTAGATTTGATGGCCCCGTAGGCTACGGAATCTTCCACCGATTGTGTCCCCACATCTTGGATATTGTCCCACCCTAAATGGGCATGACAATCGAAAAGGCCCGGAAGAACCGTCCGTCCCGAAACATCCACGATCTCGGTTCCTTCGGGAGGTGTGATGTTTCGGTCAACGGCCTCAAACGTTGAGTCAACGATGAGGAGATCCATGGCCTCGTGCGGGTGGTCGTCAAATCCATTAATCAGTCGGGCGTTTTTGATTAGGTAGCGTTTGGTCAAAATCTCTTACCTCCTCGCGGTAATGAAACGCGTTTTCTCAACGACTTGGAATCGGAAACGTCGCCTAAGTGTCCCTTGGATCGCTACTCAGTCCATAGTTCGTCCACACCGTGTTCTCGATAAAACTCATTCATGTCAATCGTCACGCCACGATCTCGGGATTCCATACAGGCAATGGTGGGTATGAGGGTGCGCAAATGATCCAGTCCGCTACATTCCAACGCTGCTTCACCTTGAACAGCTTTGACAAAATTGGCCAATAGTTGGCGGGTATCGTCAATATAGGGCGTTGCTTTGGCGATGGGGATCTCGGTGAGTTTAGCGTCCTTCGTCCGAGCGAAGGCAAGATCCGAATAAATCTCCTGCATCATTAAAATGCCCTCAGCACAATCCGTACGCCAGTTAACCTTCATTTCATCCCAACCACCAGTCAAAGAACCCAAGTAGACACAAAACATGCCGTTGTCCAACTCGAAAGTGGTGCTGACTACACTATCCGATTGGTACATGCTCCACGGAGGATTCCAAGAGCGGGCCGTCACATTCTTGATCTCTGCATCGAAACAAAATCGCATGAGGTCGTAGTGATGGATGGCCTGATCGATAAACATGCCATCTCTAAGAGTGAGCGGATAACGGTTACCGCCTGGTCGGCATCCATCTCGGTTAATGGCATAGTGATAAAGACAATAGGAAGGTTTCCCCAGGCGTCCCTTCCGGATCCAATGGCGATAGGCCTGGACCACAGGAAGGTAGCGAAAGTTCATTGAAACCCCCAACTTCCGATTTCGCGCTCTTGCTTTGGCTACCACCTCAAGGGCATCGGATATGTTAAGGGTAAGGGGCTTTTCTGCCATAACATGAAGATCAGCGGTAAAAAGTTTTAGACATTGCTCTTTGTGACCATCCGGCGGGGTGACCAGCACAGCAAAATCAACAGCCGTCCCACCCAGAGCAGCATCAATTGAAGGGAATCCCGGAACATCGGGATAAGTGTCACACATTGCCGCCAAGACTTCCGGGTTAATGTCCACAAAAGCAACCAGTTCTATGTGATCATCTTCGGTCAAAACTCGTGCCCAGTGTCTACCTCTAGGTCCACATCCAATTAGCATTCCCCGGATCGTCATGAGGATTCTTCTCCACCTTTCTCAACAGATAGAAGGGCGCGGTGGTCAGGCTCGTCAGCACAGGTTAAGTGTTTACCACTTACCCTTAATCTCACGTACCTCAATAAGCATCTATTCTGATTGATTCTGATCCAGAAAATGAACGATGCTCATGTATATTCGATACACCATAAATGATAGGACCTCTCCTGCAATCCAAAGCGTTCCCGGCGCTCTCACCCGCTTATTTTCAGGAAGGAGTGCAGCAGGCGCTCCCGCTTGGTGGCCCACTGCACCCCAGGAAGGCATGATCGAACGACAAATCAGACCTTTAGAATCCCTCTCCTCACGGAGTATTCCTTCATCGAATCACTCTAATGTCGTAACCCATCACGTCATCGTCAAAACGAGGCGTAAAATCAATATCTTCGCTAATGCCCCAAAGCACACTTGTCTGGAAAAGACCGATGACAGCTCGTGCTTCGGCACCTAGCATGAGTGCTTCGTGATAGGCATTGATACTGG
>SLMV01000013.1 GCA_007133365.1 Clostridia bacterium | reverse complement strand
TGGTGGGGGTGGCATAGAACCGAAACGGTATAACTGAACGAAGAAAGGTTCCGATGGAGGATGGTGCCCGGGTTTGGGCATGGGCGCTCTCAGGCGGTCATTATGGCGATTCGACGGTGGCTATCAAACCAGAATCCGCACGAAAACGCTGCGGATTCATACTGGAACTAATGGCGACAACCCCAAAAAAGGGCACAGCGCAAATGCCTCCTTTTTACCGTGCGATTGACATCGAATAAGAGCTATGTTATTGTAACGGCATAATTTGCAGGGTGATGAACAGGACAAGTAGTCGCATCTCGCCGATTTAGCGAATCGGGGACAGTGGAAGCCCGAGATCGATGGGAGCGAGCGAATGGGCCTGGGAACCGCAGGCTGAACACTTGACGTTATTAGGCTTTGCCGGATTCCTCCGTTATCAGGAGCGAGTATCGGGTCTTTGTTGAGTCGACCCCGTACTCAGAAAGAGGAAGTACTGTTTGGCATTGCAGCACTTCGAACTGGGGTGGCACCACGACCACACAACCCGTCCCCACAAAGGGACGGGTTTTTTATTGGGCCCCGGAACCCTGCAGACATCACGAAAGGAGCGGTCAATCATGAATCAACGTATCAATTTCCAGTTACCGGAATCGGAGTTACCGACGGTTTGGACCAATATCGTCCCCGACTTGCCGGTTGCCCCCGAGCCACCGCTCAATCCGGGGACCGGAGAGCCACTGACTCCGGACGAGTTAGCACCTTTGTTTCCACCATCTCTCATTGAACAAGAGATGTCGTCGGCGCGCACCATTGATATTCCCGGCGAAGTTCTCGATGTTTATCGGCTCTGGCGGCCGAGCCCGCTGATTCGCGCAAAAAATCTGGAAAAACATCTGGGGGTATCCTCGCGAATCTATTATAAATATGAGGGAACCAGTCCCGCCGGCAGCCATAAGCCTAATACCGCGATTGCCCAGGCTTTTTATAACAAACACGACGGGACCCGTCGCCTCACCACCGAAACGGGTGCCGGGCAATGGGGATCTGCTTTGGCCTTGGCATCTTCCTTTTTCGATCTCGAATGCACCGTCTACATGGTTCGAGTCAGTTATGATCAAAAGCCCTACCGGCGCTCTCTCATGCAAGTTTACGGTGCCGACGTCTTTTCCAGTCCGAGCCGCGAAACCGAAGCCGGCCGCGCCGTACTCGCTCAATACCCCGATTCCCCAGGAAGTTTGGGCATTGCAATCAGCGAAGCAGTGGAGGATGCGGCTGGAAGTAATGACACCTGTTATTCGCTTGGCAGTGTGCTCAATCATGTCTTAATGCATCAAAGTGTGATCGGGTTAGAAGCGCAAAAACAAATGGAACTAGCCGGGGATCAGCCCGATTATGTCGTCGGCTGCTGCGGCGGTGGCAGTAACTTCGCCGGCCTGGCTTTCCCCTTTCTCGGGGACGCACTTCGATCGCAAAAATCCGGGCCGGAGTTTATCGCCGTGGAACCTTCGGCCTGTCCAACTTTAACGCGGGGCCTTTATGCGTATGATTTTGGTGATTCGGCAGGCATGACACCTCTCCTTAAGATGCATACCCTGGGCCACGATTTTGTTCCGGCGGGCATCCACGCCGGGGGACTACGTTATCACGGTGAAGCTCCGTTATTGAGCCTGTTGGCACATCACGGATACATCAAACCGCGCACTGTGAATCAACTTCCCACCTTTGCCGCCGCTTTGACCTTCGCCCGAACGGAGGGCATTTTGCCGGCACCAGAATCGGCACACGCCATTCGCGCCGCCATCGACCTTGCAGAAGAAGGCGAAGATCGGGGCGAAGAGCGCAGCATTCTATTCTGCCTCAGCGGTCATGGACATTTTGATCTAGGCGCTTACGAAGCTTACCTCGCGGGTGAACTTGACGACTACGTCTATCCAGAAAGCGAAATCACGGCGGCGCTCGATAAGCTGCCGAAAAATCCTTCAGGAGGTGGACCTCGGTGAGTAACCAAGACCCTTCTTCCCAATATTTCAATGTCTCCCCCACGTGCGTGTTCGGCTATGTGGAGACCGCGGCATTGCTCCCCCACGAGGCTTTAGAGCGCGAACGGCTGGAAGAACTTCGTGATTGGATTCGGGAAGACGGTCTTTTGTATCATCCGGTGATTGCCGACCGGGAGTCGTTGGTTATTTTGGACGGCCATCACCGCGTTCACATTCTCGGCGAAGTCGGCTGTCACTTAATTCCGGTCTATCTGGTCGATTATTCCGACCCATCCATTCGGGTTTTTTCTCGACGACCAGGTATTCGGGTAACCAAACAGCAGGTGATCGAGCGGGGACTTGCGCAAACCCCCTTTCCACCTCGAACATCCCGGCATGTCTTTTATCCACCGTTACGTCCGCAACCGACATGCCTTGGCAAACTCCGAAATCCGTAAATATCAAGGGTGGGCGGTGATCACGAAACATGTGAACACCGCCCACCCAAAATTCTTTAAGCTGTCGCCTCAGGCCTCGAAGTCCAGGCACCTTGCATCTCAAACAAGAACATGATCCTTCTTACCGGAACAATCTCGGCCCTTATCCAACGAAACATCAAACCCTCCGTTACGTTTGGGCCTCTTCGACCGCGGCTTGATCCCGATAGAAAAGCCCACAGCGGCAACATCCGGTTTTGAGGACGCGGTTTTGCCTCGTTTCAACACAGGGACAGATGGTATCAAGATCGTTTTCGATTCGACACGGGCAGTAAAAATCACCGTAGCGCCGTTTCTTGCCCATAAGCCCTTCCATGACCGCTGCTTTTTGATCGCTGAAAACGTAACCCCTCAATTCTGCAAAAGCATCCACCCGATTATGGATCTCCTCCTCGGGCGTCTCTGGATACTTTCGGGTTTCAACCACGGGGTCAAGGCGAACCACTTGTACTTTGGCACCACAAATCTTACAAATCTCAGCACCCATCAGTTCAGGCGCTTCGGCAACAAACTGAAGACGACAAACCGGGCAGAAAAGCTTAACTTTCATTGTTTTCGGCCTCCAAGAGTTCTTTGACTCGTTTCGGGTCGTATCCGACAACAATCTCGTCACCGACTGCAGTCAGAGGGAACCGCGTATCGTTGCTAAGACATCGCATTTCTTTTAAAGCTTCGCGCTGTTTCGCTTCCGGCACTAAGTCGACATCCACCACGCAATATTCGATACCTTCTTGGTCTAAAAAATGTTTGAGTTTCTTGCACCAAGGGCAGGTACTCAAAGCATAGACTTTAACCACAAAACCCGCTCCTTTCCGAAATAAATCCTGATCCGCTGGACCTTCTCCCGACGACTGATCGCTCTCAAATTGATCATATCGTAAAAGATGAAACAACGAAACTTTGAAGGGCCCTTCGACACAAGCGGGGAATGCAACACCGGAATCGTCCCAAGCACAAAAACCTATGTCTTCTTACAAAATGGAGGAATGAGATACACGGACGCGAGGGCTCTCGCCAAGAGGCAAGTCGCCGGGGATACCATTTTGCTGGCTCCGCCCGGCGGCTTGCCCTCATGTTCTCGTTCTAGTTCTGTTCTTCTCCGGTCATGCCTTCACTGATGGCTTTGTTGACCTCTTTGATCAGTTCACTCAACTCACTTTGAGCAGAAAAGAATTCCTTAATGGCAGGGTTATTGCTCATTTGTTGCCTTTTTTCATTAAACGTCTTCATCTGCTCTTGACTCGGCTCCAAGCCGGATTCTTGCAGCTGATCCAAGTCCTGTTGGACTTTCTGAACGTCTTGGATGATAAGTTGCGCATCCGGATCGTCATTAAGGTTTTGCTCCGCGGCTTCCAACTTCTGATATTCTTTGGTTTCCCGAAGCGAACGACCGAGTTCTTTTGCCTTCTCGATTACGATAAAAAATCTTCCTCTCCATGTCCATTTAAGACCGTACGCGTATCTTTTCTTCCTTTGCCGCATTCCTTCATCAAAAACGAACGGACTCACTACATTCAAGCATACCTTGAAATCGCCCCACACTTAAAGGGTTTTGCGTTCTCATGTTGGCATCTCAAAGCAATCGTCGGTTGGTTTATGGCACATGCTTGCCGAAAAGCCGTGTTTCAAAACGCAAACCCGCTGTTCGTTTCCCTCAAAACGCCCACTTCGAGTCATCACGATGCTCGATTGTACCATAGTCCTGCTGGATGAACTCCCAAGGCATCACGCTCTGATTCTTAGAACCATCTTTCAAACCAATCCGCCATGGCCTCCAGCCGATAAATGCGATGCCACGGTTTTCGAATTCCATGCGACGCCTCGGCAATTCGAATCAGTTCGGTCGGAATTTCGCGAAAACGAAGGGCAAAGTATAGCTGCTCGCCCTGGTCAACCGGACAGCGGTGATCCCGTCCCGCATGAATCACCAACGTGGGCGTTTGAATGCGCCCAACGTCTTTCATCGGTGAGCGTTCCCAGAAAAGTTTTGGGTTTTCCCACGGTAGAACGCCCTCGAATTCCACCTTCTCGAGTAGAAAACTCATATCCCCAGTGCCGAAGTCGGACAAACGATTGTACAGACAGTTGATGGAGACAGCCGCCTTCATTTCTGGGTGCCGACTAATGATCCAATTGGTCATATACCCCCCATAACTGCCGCCGAAGGTCCCAATGCGCTCGCCATCAAGATGATCAAAATGGCGCAGGGCTTCGTCTAGGGCCTGAAGAGTGTCGCGATAATCTTCCTCACCCCAGCGGCCACGGATCGCCGACGAAAACGCCTCCCCCCGGCCGAGATTCCCGCGCACATTCGCGTGAAGAACGGCGTATCCCTGAGCAGCTAAATATTGGGACTGAAAACAAAAAAGACCAGTCCGCATGCCGCCGGGACCGCCCCCGTTATAGATCAGGACGGGATAGCCGTTCCGCTCCGGCGCTTGCACCGGCTCAACCAGCCAGCCGCGCATCGTTATTCCTTCGGATTGAAAATCAAATGGCTGGGCGGGATGATACTCGATCTCGTCAAGTAGATCAAAGTTGAGGTGGGTCAGCTGCTTCGGTTGGAGGGGGGACGATTCATGACTGTCAAATAAATAAAGATCACCGGGATTCGCCTTATCCGCAATCAGTGCCGCGATCCAGCGTCCGGAATCATCCACCGAAAAGGCCGTCACCGCCCCCTCACAATCCGTGAGCGACTCCAAGGCCCCGTCGAGACTCAACCGATAGAGATTAGTGTTTTCCTGGTGATTGCCCAACAAAAGCAGGTCGTTGGTGGTGTTTCGCCAGACCGGCTGGTCACTGCCCAGATAATCCCGGATATCTCCGTCGCGCGATGCATTTCCAAAACTCAGGTCGAGATCCTCGGTGAGGCATTGAGCCGATCCATCGGCAACCCGAACCTGCCATACTCGTTGATTTCCATAATGTCCGAGGACAGGGTCATCGTGCCCACACACAAATAGGTGTTGGCCGTCTTTTGACCACGTCAGGTGATCACCCCGCATTTCTTCCAGACCCACTATCGTCGATGGTTGCTCACCATCTTCCTGAGAGGTCTCGATCCGATAAACATATTGCCTTCGCTCCCGCTCCCCTCCCCGGTCACGATTCCCCAGTGCGACCAGATAGTCACCGCTGGGCGCCCAACTCGGGCTCTTCATATCGCATAATCCACGTGTCAAAAGGGTGACCTCTTGAAGCGCTTGGGGGTGGGGATCGAATTCGACGAGCGCGACTTGTCGAAAATAATCCCCAATATAACCGAGGCCATCATCTTTATACCGAAGACGGCTCACCCGGAGGACATCCGTGGTAAATTTGCCGCGGAGATCAACGGGGATCTCATAATCCGCCGTATACTGAAGTCCCCATTCGGGATGGACAAAGGTGGTAAAAGCGAATCGACATCCATCCGGGGACCAGCTAAACTCGGATACACCCCCCAAGAGGTCGGTCACCTGGATCATATCCCCGCTGCTCAGTTCAATGACATACAATTGTGGGCCTTGCCCAATAACCGTCTCCTGGGAGTCGATGTCAAGCGAAGGGCCCTGGCCTAAATGCGCAAGATATCGGCCACAGGGTGACCACCTAGGATAAGTATCGCGATGTTGTGAACTCACTTCATACGTCGCCCCAGTGTCTCGCTCGGTACAATAGATGCGGGACCGATAACGATTTTCGTTCGGATCGATCCACGTTTTTACCCAAGCAATAATCTCTCCGTTTGGGCTAATTTGCGGATCGCTCAACATTTCAAATTCGAACAAATCCGTCACCTGAAAATGGCGCGTTGTCATTTGAACTCGCCTTCCCTTCAATTGGTTAATGCCTCCTGTTCATCCGCATCCACACTATATCGATCTTGGTTCAGGACTTCGCGGATGAATGCCGATTTCCTCCACCTGGATTGAGTGGAAATCCCTACCTTTTTTTTTTTTTTTCGAATTATTTAACTTGCGAGTTTGTTTTCGGTATCTGTGCCACAAGCCAACTAAAGATCAAGACTATTGGATTTATGGAGTGCTTCACTTCTTTTGTCATGGAATATCGCTTCGATATTCTGTTTGTGGGTAGTTTTGTTTTTGCCAAGCCCGAAGTCAATAGGATGGCAATCTATAAATGCATAGCATCCTATTGGTGTCATGCCGTTACCAAGTGTCTGCCTTCAAGTTTGTGCCAGTGTGGTGTCCTTCAGAAAGGTCTCATCGTCGTGTTCGGTGCGAGACAGGGCCTGGCGCAATCGATAGCTAACGCCACTGAACGTGAGGATGTGGGCGTGGTGCACCAATCGGTCAATGAGCGCTGCAGTCAATCGTTCATCTCCGAAGATCTCATTCCACCGCCCAAACTCCAGGTTAGAGATTGTGATGATGCTCTGGTTTTCGTAGCTGTTTGAGATGACGGAGAACAGCATCTCTGCAGCTGCCTTGCTAAATGGAACATAGCCAACCTCGTCGAGAATGAATAGGTCTGCACTAGAGATGTCCCGGTTCACCTTCCCTGCCTTTCCTGCTGGATAGAGTTCGAGAAGCGTGTTGCAGAGATCTGTCGCACGGTGGAACTTCACCGTTTTGCCGGCCAGGCACGCCTTCACTCCCAAAGATATCGCGAGCCGGGTCTTTCCGGTTCCCACGGCGCCCACCATGAGCACGTTCTCCTGCTTTTCAAGGAACATCAGATCGGTCAGGGATCCCTGGTCCAGGCCGCTCGGGAAGGTCACAGGGCTAAAGTCATAACCCTGCAAGGTATTCGTGTTCGGAAATCCAGCCTTGCGGATTAACCGCTGCGCCCGGCGGTTCTTCCTTCCCTCGATCATCAATAAGAGCAGATCCGTCACGTACTGCAGCCGATCCTGGAACTCCACCTCCTGGTAAAGGTCCACGACCTCACTCATTCGCAGGGTTCTCGCGTACTCCCTCAGCCTAGTCACCATGGGCTGTCAGCTCCGCTGTCAGAAGAGCATACTGAATGATTCATATCCAGCTTCCAATTTCGGACCACCTCGGGCGTATGAGGAGCCTCCAGGGGCGTTTTGTACGCTTCCCGGTAACCGGCCAGGACCATCATGCTGGCCTCATCCGTACGGCCATATTGTCCTGCCAGTTGGACGATTCGCTCCAACTCCTCAAGATCGTATCCTTTGTCACACAGGCTGATCAAATGCGTATTCGGCGGGGTCTCTTTCTGATATCCTCGCACAGGATGAACTCCTTCAAGACGGAGGGAAACACCTTCAGCCACACGCCCTGTTTTACCGCCCGGGGCTTGTTCACAAAGATCTCTAACTCAGCCTTGCAGTCCACTTCCCTGGCATCAAACACGTACTTCCGGGGACAATGGCCGATCCACTCACCGTCCTCGTCGAGCACCTTAAGATGATCCAGTGGATTTGCACCAACACTTTCTGGCCCGGGTAGGCCCGCGGTATGCGATAGGAATCACCATCAACCCGGATCTCGCTTACCCGATTGACGCGTGCAACCTGGATGCGAAACACGTCATGATGAGTGTTCGGTAGTGGAAGCAGAGCCTTCCGATCCTGCTCCCAGAGTTCGCCCACAGGACCTTCTTGAGGTAATGAATGCGTTCCAGGTCCTGTTGAGCCTGCTGCCAAAAGAGATCATTAATCTTCTCCAGCTCCTCCACCACCGGTGGCGGCGAAAGAGCATTTCTGCGCACATAGCTGACCTTTCTTTCCACATTGCCGTTCTCATGAGGACTGGCAGGATTGCAAAAGCGAGCCTCGAAGCGATAACACCACTGGAAGGTCTCAAAACATGCGTCAACTGGCCAACATATCCCTTGCCGGGGAGGCAAGGGAGCCCTCTAACCCCTCTGTATTCTTAGGTTGCCACGCCCGGTACTCCCATCTTGCCATCTACATAGTTTCGGATATTGGACACCAAGAGCTGATGAGCCGCGTCTTCCGCTCTAACCCTTTGAATTTTGGTTCCTGCTCACGATGCGGAATCGATGATCGGAAAGCGCATTGGCAATATGTAAAAATCTTTTTACCCAAAATATCGATTTGATGTGAGGGTCATCGCCGACAACTGCACCGATGACACCGCCGCAGTCGCCGAAGCGTACGGAGATAAACTGATGGTTCGTCGCGATGAAGAAGAAAGTAATGAATTGGCCCTGTTCGATGCGTTGGAACGGATCGGCCTTCTTGAATCCAAGACCCGAGTTCCTCATGGTGCAAGGGTGGTTTTTGATACCGATACCCTCATTAACCGTGGTTTTCCAAAAGCCATGATAACCGTCTGCCCAAAGGCGAAGCCCGAAATTGGGCATCCCTCCAAAGTAAAGATCCCGCCGATACCTGATTTAGCGCTACCTACAGAATCATGTTTTGACATAACCATCGATTCAATCTGCTTGCTCGTCGGAATTTCGAGCGTAATGCGCTGTTCCTCGGCACCGGGAAATCCATTTCAGCCCAGGTTCTATCGGACATTGGCTGGAAAAAGACAAGCGCAACTGAAGGCCTCGAAGGTTCGATCCAAGGCACCGTAGCTGGATATCGCACTACCTACGGCCATGAAACCCACGTCTACGATGAAAAACCGTTGACACTGCTTCCTTCCTGTCGGCCACGACTTCGGTGGGCGCGTGGTTAATTTGATGTCCGGTTCAGCTGGCTTAGGACGCTCTTTGAACGCACAGTTATCGAACGCTCCACCATCAAATTCGAGGTCGGCCTGCGTCTATTACAATTTTTGGTCCTTTTGGGCGCCCCGATGCGCTTTCCTCTTCTTACCGGACCAGTCGAGAATTCCATTATTCGCCATTCGGATAAAACATCCGCCGCGGTCTTTTTCGTCTTCGCCTATAGGCCTTATCTACTAATGGGCACACGCTCTTTATTGGATAATCCCCCGGCCGGGGTTTTAAAGGGTGTCATTTTCTATCCTGTCGTTACCTTTGATTGGTTTGTCCTTTTAGTTTATGGGTTAGTAGCCTTTCGTCATAAAATTTGGCATCCCACTCGCTACGATTGCGCCATCGCCCTCGAAAATTTCGCGAAAGGCTTGTGACAGCAAACACTCGAACAACAACGCCGAACGATGATTTTGGCCAATCGAAATCGCCACGATCAACGCGTCTATCTGGTTCACTTGGGAAATTGGCATTCAGTTGGGTAACAAATGAATGATCATCACAATCTTAGTCAAAGGCTGACCGCCACTCGGATGCGCTCCCGGGTTTCGCTTACCTCAGCATCCTTAGTGCTCCCCCTCTTGGTCCGCCTCCTTTTGTAAACGTACGATCCCGAGCGCGAGTTGCTCTTTTTGGGTCTTCGCTGGGGCCTCGGAAAGAAGAAAGGGTTCTCCAATGCAAACCCTTACGGAGCCCGCAGCAGGGATATACGATCCTGTCGGAAGGACCCTTTCCGTGCCGACAATAAAAATGGGAATGACCGGGGCATCGGATCGTCGGGTCAGATGGATCAGGCCCGGCTCGATGGTAAGGGGGGCATTCGGCCTCCGAACGCCCCCTTGAGGGAAAAGGCCAACCAATCCATCATCGCTCAAATGGGCCTGAGCCTGTTTGAGTGTTTCGCGAGTGGTCCGAAGCCCGCCTAGCGGCTCGACTCCGGCCCACCTGAGAAACCGACCCAGACACGGAATCCGAAATAGATAGGAGGCCGCAAGAAACTTGACGGGACGAGGTGAGATCATTCCGATTATGATAGGATCCAAAATACTAAGATGGTTGGCATAGAGAATCCCTGGGCCTCGTTTTGGGATTCGGGATCGCCCGTAGACGTCAAGACGTATCCGAAGAGGTAACGTGTAGCGAAACAAGGTCATGGCCGCTCGATAGAATCGCTGGGTCAAAAATACCGCCTCATATCATCGACAAAACGTCAAAATTTGAATATCTTATGCTCGCATGGTTTCATGGCGATGTCCAAGAGGTTTGAAACTGACGCCCCCTATTGTCCAGCCCCGCGTGTCTTTCGAGTAGATCAATACCAACGGTAGGGCAAAAGATCCCCTAGTAGCGCGACTTGATCTTCTGCAATCACAACTTTCGTCCCCCGATTTTCGGCATTGATCTGAAGGAGGAGCTCACGGCAACGCCCGCACGGCGGAATAATGCCGTCGGGTCCGACCGCGACCATCGCTTCTACCAACGTGGTCCGATCTTTTAGGAGTTCGGCAACTGCTGAATGTTCGGCGCAAAACCCGATCCCGCAAGCGAGTTCGATCGAAATCCCCGTGTAGATATCTCCCGTTGGCGTTTGAATGGCAGCCCCGACCGCACCTGCGCGGAGCATCTCGTTTAGACCGAAAAGACCTTGAACGGATCGTGCTGCTTCCATGAGTGACTCCATGACGGGTCATCCCTTCTCTTTGATGTCACCATCCAACTCCACCTATATTTCTAGCTGTCGAACCTCGATAATGACCATCGCCGAATTGAGGGGCAAATTTCGGCGACAATCTCTGCTTCTAACGCATCATTCGCCTCAATCAAACGTCGTTTCGCCGGCGCATCCAATTGTTTGATTCGATACTCCAACCGTGCTGCTGCCTGACGCTCGGGACAACGATAAAGCGCCAGCATACGTTGTGGTGGAAATGCACGTGTGTATTTCGCCCCCCGACCCCGAACGTGTGTTTGCCATCGGGTCTTGGGATCCACCGTCATGCCAGTGTAGATCGTATCATTACCACATTCTAACAGATAAACATACCAAGGCACGTCCGTCATGCCTCGTCGTCTTTCAGCGAATCGAGCAGTTCCGCGGCTTGCTCCACTTGATCCGCTGGAACAAACACCATGACGTTGGACCAAGGCGTGACCGAACCCGGACCCAATATTACGCTACTGGTCGCATCATAATTAAACTCAGCTTCGATCCCTTCAGCCTCGAGTCGTGACTTGACAATTTGGGCTTCCCCCAAAGTCGAAACTGTCAGGACCAATTGCCAAGGGCTTTCCTCTCGTTTGGACATTGTTGACCTCCTCTAAATCATCATGGCTATAATGCATTTAGGGCTTCGAATCTCGATCCCGCGTATCCTTGTTCTTTCGAAAGTCAATGAACGTTTCCTGCCAAATCCCTGCGTGGTCACTCCGATCACTCCATTACCTTACATCCTCATTATATATTATCGGATAAAACACCAACTTCCCCAGTTTAACCCGATCAATCCATGCAGTTTCTAACCGGTCCCCTTGACCCAGCGCCTCGAATTTCCTACCCTCGCGATAGGTAGCATAATGACGCCGCCATCGTAAAGGAGACGACAACGGGATATGACCATGCGATCGCGATTCATCATCATCCTTCTGCTCGCCGTCTTGTTCATAGCGGTTATGGGATTGACACCGGTCGAGGCTAACGCCTCTCCCTTCGAACTGAAGGTGCTCGATCCGCCCCGAGGTCCGTCAGACCTACCCGATCCAAGCGAAACGACGCCACCTCGTCGGACCGGCCGAGATCTCGCCTTTCGTATCGTCCTTTTTTTCGTGGCAACCGCACTTTTTGCCCTCGATCTCTATACCTTGTACGATCCTCAGGAGGCCTATCTCTTATTTCGCCGACACCTAAAGTACCGAAGCGATGTGGAATTGAGCGCTGCCTACCGCAGTTTGCTTCGAATCGGGGCCGGTTTCAGCATCCTTCTTTTCTCACTCATTCTCCTTCTTTTGGGAGAAGGTATTATTCTATTGTTGTCGTGGGGTACCCTGGGCTTATTTATTCTCAGTTCCAGACTTTTTTCGCCCTTGGCATAGACCCAGAAACAGAACCACACCGAACGCCTTAGGGGTTCACCCCCTATAAGATCCGAAAAAACGCCTTCTTTTGATCCATCCTGCAAATCACCTACGAATAAGGAGCGTACAGCCTCCAGGGCCGTCACCTTCGATATTCCTTCCAGCGGTAATGGCTCCCCTTCCAGCTACACTTGTGATACTATTTCGATGTACTTCATTCGAAATGGAAATGGAAGCGATGTGAAGATGTCGCTCGACGACTCATCAAGAAGGACCATGCATCGATCAAACCGAAAAGGGGCATACCGGTCGGGTTCATTGCGTCTTAATATACTGGTGCTTCTCCTGTTCATTGCTCTCGTCACCTGGAGCGGTCTCGCGACTCAAGCGGCAGTCCAAGTGAAAAGCGAAGCGACACCAGAGCTGGATACACTCCGAATTGCCATTTCGGAAGCGCCTGCCTCCTTAGACCCCATTCAAGGCACGAATCATTCCGCCCGGGTAATTAACAGCGTCTTATATGATCGTTTGACGTATGTGGATGACGACCATCGCGTTAAGGGGTGGCTGGCCGAGTCTTGGCATTTAGAGGACCAAGATAAAAGGCTCATCATGCAACTGCGTCCGGACCGTTTCTTTCACGACGGTACCGCGGTCAATGCGGAAGCGGTTGCCTTTAATTTTCAGCGTATCTTGCATGAAAAGCCGTCCTTTCTCTTCGAACAGATGGTTGGACCCTTGCTATCTTGTGAGGCCACAGGGACGTTTGAAGTTACCTTTACCTTTGAACACCCCTATGCCCCGTTTCTCCGCCATTTGGCATCCCCCTACTTTGGTCTGATCTCCCCGAACGCTTACCGACAACAGGGTGATGCGTTCGCCGTGAAACCCGTCGGGTCCGGACCCATGAAATTCGTCATACAGACCGAAGAGGGCATCTGGCAAATGGCAAAAGACCCGCATTATCAGGAACTTCGCGTTACCGACGCTTCGCTCGATGCCTGGTCGCTCAAGAAAATGGAGTTTCACTTAATCCCCAACTTTTCCGATCAATTGCACGCCCTTGATGCGGGAACGTTGCATTTGGCACCGGCACCTCGGGCAGAGCGGGCTCAGTTAGAAGCACACCCCGATCTGGGCATTTTCGTTTGGGAAGACACCCATAACCTCACCTTTTTGGAGTTCAACATGCAACATCTGCCTTTTGCTGATCGGCGCATGCGGCA
>SLMV01000194.1 GCA_007133365.1 Clostridia bacterium | reverse complement strand
CTCAGCTGGGAGAGCGCATGAATGGCATTCATGAGGCCGAGGGTTCGAACCCCTCTCGCTCCACAACCGATAAACCCCGTGAGAATCGACGTTCACGGGGTTTTCTTTATTCTGGCAATATCGCGAATTATCCCTTTTGGGCACGGATTGGGCACGCTCGCGATCGGAAACAAGCTGATCGAGGATATCGGCAGCGTCCTGTTGCATGTCGGAAATGGCGTGTGAATAGGTGCCCAGGGTGGTGGCAATCCGACTGTGACCGAGTCGTTCCTGTACGATTTTATGATGCACACCCTGCTTCAGCATAATTGTCGCAGCAGTGTGTCGTAGATCGTGGACCGGGCCAGCTGCTTAAACTGTCTAAGGAGATTCCGAGGACGAATCCAAGTGCCGATTCGGGTCACGAAAACCAGCTCGGGATGTGCCCAACTGCCGGCATACTGCAGCTTTTCTTCTGCCTGTTTTCTGCGGTGCTCATCCAGTATCCGGTGGTCCCCCACGCCGATGCTGATGGTGCGGGTGCTACCTTCGGGTTCACCTAGATAGAGATGGCCGTCCTGGGTGCGGTGCAATGCTTGGCGGATTCGGATCCTTCGATCGGCAATATCTTCCCATCTGAGCCCCAGCAGCTCGCCTTGTCGCATCCCGGTGGTGATAGCCAACCGGAACAGCGCATACAAGCGATGGTCCCGGATATATCTGAGAAAGCATAAGGTTTGTTCCGTGGACCAATAGCGCATCACCCGGGCGTCGAGCTTGGGAGGGGTAACCCTGTTGTTGGGATTATAGCGCAATAACTGCCAACGTACGGCAGTATTGAGCGCTGATGACAAGATGCTGTGTAAATGGCGAGCGGAACGCGGTGAAAGGCCCTCCTCACGCTTTTGGCAAAATAACTCTTACAGCTGTGCCGGCTGTAATTTGGTGAGTACGGTTCCGCCCAGGGTTGGGATGATATGCATCCGTATTTGGGCTCGGTAACTGCTGGCTGTCGATCTGACTAATTGCTGATCGACATGATCCGTTAACCAACGGTGTAAGTATTGCGTCAACGTGACTTTTTCCGGCTCTAGATCGATTCCACGTGCTACCTCTGCCATCCGGCGTGCCAACAACTGCTCGACTTCCCGTTTGGTGCCGGCAATGGTTTCCCGTCTTTGCCGCCGCTTACCGGTCAGCGGATCCGGGGGCAGGTCATGCCGGATGGACCACCTACCACTATCTCGGCGCCGAATGCTCCTCCTAGCCATTCCTGATCCTCCTCCAACCACTTAGATAATATCCTACCCCCTCCATAATCGTGTGTATCCGCATCCACAAGGTTCTATCCAGGTTGACGACGATGCAGTGGGGGTGCTTCAGGTTAATGAAGGCCCCGCGGCAGACGGGACCGAGTTGATGATAGTGGACCTCCAGCTGCGGTATTCTTCACCGGCCCCCGAGCATGGCATGAACCCCCTTCGCTCGACCGCTAATCCGATACGGCTCACGCGATCTCCTCAATCCTCTTATAGAGGTTGGGCCAAAACCGGGGACCACTATAGAAAACGAGTCCTGTCCATTCGGTAACCCAGCCGTCTTGGTGCTCTCAGCCCTAGACCTGTGGTTTTGCGCTCACACCTTCCGATGTGTTTGCCCTTGTCGTGTACCGCGACTCGACAGTTTCCCTACGGCAATATTGCTACGGCTAATCCCTCATCATTACCGGGGCCTTTTTCGCTTAAGTCGTTCAATCCTTGCACGGATGGAATCGAGCTTTTGTTGGGTCTGTTCCATATCTAATTCAAAATTCAGTTTTAGGATAGCGCTTTCCCGGGTGCCATGGGGCAGTTGTGCTATCGTCATGTGCAGTTCAATTTCCTCATCACCGAAGAGAAGCACTGCGGTATCGCCTTCGATGCGATCAACCACGGCTTTCATGTGGCATTCCTCTTTATTCGACATAAGCAATACCCTCATCCTTGATGTCTTGGATTCGAACAGGGCCAATCCCGGTTACCCTTGTTAAATCATCGATGGATGCGAATGGGCGTAGATCGATAATCTCCGCAGCCCGTTCCGTTCCGATATGAGCGATCTGCTGGAGCTTCTCGAGGCTGGCGGTATTAACGTTAACTCGTCCTTCGGGAGCAGGCTCTGGTTCGGGATCCGGATCTGCGGGCTTGGTTTCGGTATCATTCTCCTCCGGTGCTTCATAGGCCCAAGGATTGGTATCCACGCTTAAAGCATCGCCATCTGAGGTGATGATGACCGTGCCTTGATTATCGTTTCGAAATATCTTGACGTTGGCATACTAAGACGTTTTAGAACTTCATCTGTCGGGTGACCGTAGCGGTTGCCTTCGCCGACCTGGATAACGGCGTGGGAAGGAGATACCGCATCTAAGAAAACCCGGGTGGTTGAGGTTCGGCTTCCGTGATGCCGACTTTGAGAACATCGGCAGCAAGGTTAACGCTACGGTTCAGAAAGTGTTGTTCCGCTTCCCGTTCGGCGTCACCGGTGAACAAGAAGGAATTCTCGCCGTGGTCCAACCGAGCCACCACCGAGTTATTATTTAAGGAGCTGAGATGGGTCACCTGTTGAGGAACGCCGGGCCGGTGGACGCTATCTTGGGCGATGGCCGGAGCAGTGCTCAGATGCGAGCAGACGGCCAAACTCATGGTAGCTCGCAACTGGTGGCCAACGCCTTGTTGTGGAGGGATGGAGAGGAGGGGGTGCAAGTGAATATCTTTGAGCGAGACGGTTGGCGGGTCTCCAGTCCTTACGGCTGGCGTACCCACCCCATCACCGGCGTCCGCCATTTTCATCGCGGGATTGATGTGGTGAAAGCCCATCGTCACCCCATTCCGGCTTGGGTAGGTGGTGAGGTGATGCTGGCAGCGGAAGAACGTGCCGGCACCGGGCTGGGGGGCTACGGGATCACGGTGGCTATTAAAGACCGCAATCACCATCTTCATATTTATGCCCATCTAGACGAGGTTGCCGTGCGCCAGGGGCAGACGGTTGCCACCGGCACAATTGTTGGCTACCAAGGCAATACCGGAGTCTCCACCGGTGGTCATCTCCACTACGAGGTGCGGCAACGACACACCCCCTACTATGGCTGGGACACCGAAGTGGACCCTGGCGCCTATCTGGATTCGATATTACCGGCAGAATCCGAGGATCTCGAGCAATGGAAACTGGCCGCGGTAGACTACTTGGCCGATCAGGGCATCAGCACCGACTCCGCGGGTTGGAAGCAGAAGATCGATGAACCGATGCCCACCTGGGCGGTCTGCGTCATGCTGCGGCAGGTGCTGGAGAAGATTTAAGACCAAGCGACGTTCTGAGCGTATTTCTTGTGCGTTGAGAGGAGAGTGACTGATGGAAACCCTTGTGTCTGATGTGTTGTTACCGTTGGCATTGTACGTGTTTGTGACGTTTCTGGCCGTTGAGGTCATCAAGGCGATATCTCGGGCCGTTTGGCGCCCGTTAAAAGATCGGTCCATTTTGGTGGCGATCGTGATCGGAGTGGCTCTAGCCTATGGCTGGACATTGACGGTGTTGCCTGACCCGGTGGTACCCGGTTTTGAGTATGTAGCGATTGTCATCACCGGACTGATCATCGCCGGCGCGGTGGCGGGTGTTTTTAGTTGGATGAAGAAGACATTCCCCTGGTTTGCAGAACTCGAAAAGAAGCAATAATAGAAAGCCATGCCCTTACCGAATATGAGTTCCGGTGCGACTGGAAGGAGGTATCTGGAAGGAATTCTATTTGAAGAGGCGAAGTCTGATGCATGGATATTACTGGTTGGGTTAAATTTCTGGGAGAAGCGATCTGGCGATTATCTGGTCGTGAATACTTTCAGAAAGAACATGATTTTGGATTATAAGGTTAGTTCGTTCGTCTCTATCATTGAAGTCCACGAGCAGGCGCCGCTTAGTTTTTTAATAGAAAGTCTGTGGGAAACGCCATGCCCTGATCACCTATTGCCAGGGGAATAGTCTTGCTTGGGTTCAATCGGTCAACGCGACCGCATATATGATCTCTGCCAACAAGGCATCCCTCCCGCAGTTAGGCTTGGAAGGCAGTGGTTCAATGGATAAAATGTCCTTAGAAGAGATGCTAGCGAAATATGGATTCGAACAATTCAAATGGATCTCCGGTAATGACCTGGTGATCAGACAATGGGTTCGATTGAAGTGTCAATTTACTTGTCCTGATTACGGGACGAAGGCCATGTGCGGACCCAATATGCCCTCCATCGAAGAATGTGAACGGTTTTTTTCCGAGTATTCTCTGGTCGCAGTGATTCACAAAGAAGTTCAAGGGGATGATTCGGTTGTCGAAGAATACAATGAAAGCCTTTTGGAATTAGAAAGGGAAGTATTTCTAAGTGGCCACTACAAAGCGATGGCTCTCATGCTGGGTGGATGTCATCATTGTCGGGAATGCACCGGTAGGATCGAAACGTGTCGTTTCAAAGAGAAATCACGACCCAATCCAGAAGCAATGGGAGTGGATGTGTTTACAACAGTAGGAAATATCGGATTGCCGATTGAAGTTCTCACCGACCACCAACAACCACAAAACAGGTATGGTTTTCTGCTGGTTAAATGATGATTTACTACTTGGCACTTCGCACCTAGTCCGCTTTGCCTAGTTTATTGATGACTTTCCACGCACACCAAAACGCACCAGGAAAGAAACCATCCCGATTCGGCTTAACCTCCGAACTAAGAAACAATACCCTTGGATATTATGATAAGTTTGCAAGCGCAAATCATGAAGTAGTCCCTGATCTTTTTAGTCGGATCAAACGCGTTGCTGACACGAAGCATCGATCGCTTGCCGAAGTGCAAGCAGAAGCCATTGCGTTATGTTGTGAAGATATCAAGGCACTCTTGCCAAAGGAGAAGCAATGAAAACACCAACGGACTGTTGCGAAGTACTTGCCGAAAGGAATGGACTTGTCGCGCGTCACCCAAAAAGAGTTGGATGAGATCGCATTGCGTCTAAACACGTGGCCTCGGAAAACCCTGGGACTCAGGACGCCGGCTGTCGAACTCGAAGAGATACTGCACGGTGGTGTTGCATCGACCGATTGAATTCACCGGGGAATTTTTTATTGCTCCAAGATCGTCCTTTGACTTAAATATGTGCCTATAGTGTGCCGAAGGGCCTTCCACCTCTTCCGGGAATCCATAGGGGCCGTATCAAGATAGAGATACGCTCGCTGATTACTGAGGCGAACGATCTACAGGAAATCGAAGGGATTCTGGATCAGCAGATGAATTACTACAACAAACGGAGATGACACTCGACCATCGCCAACCAGACACCATGGCAATATCTTCAACAAAAGTTGCACAGTGAGGACATCGCCGCGAATTAGCCCAACTTAGCCACCTAGGTGGTTCGAAAATAGGGGCTCATATCCCAACCAAGAATCTTATCCGGGCTTAACTGAAATAGGTGGAGGTTTGTCAATCTGATTATTTTTGGAAGACGGCTTGCGGTTAAACCTTTTATCACGCCGGGCTTATTGAAGCAACTGAATAACGGGTTCAAGGATTTGATTAAGCGGTGTTGAATTCGTCTCCAAGAGAGGGAGTAACACTATTCGTTTGGGTAGAGTTACGGCTACAAGGGGTGATGTCAGCGACCCAATTTGGCACCGCATATGGGGGGCGAGGAAAATGAGCTTTGATAAAGTGAAAGGAGTTGCCTGATGCCTAACTTAGATTATCAAATTCTAGGCTCTGTGATGCCGATGCTCGAGATAGTATTAAAGAAAAGCCAGCGGCTCTATGCCCAAACTGGTTCGATGCAGTGGATGGATGTGAATATTCAGATGGACACGGCGATGCGAGGTGGGGTCTTTGGTGCTTTAAAGCGAACCATTTCCGGCGAGGGCATGTTCTTGAACTATTTCTCCGCGCTTTCTGACGGTGCGACCGTAGCTTTTGGCCATACCTTCCCGGGCACCATTATTCCGCTCGATTTAAACCAAGGGCCGATGCTTTGCCAGCGCCGGTCATTCTTATGTGCGACGGAGACTGTTGATTATGATATCGTCTTGCAACGCCGGCTGGGTGCCGGGTTTTTCGGCGGCGAGGGCTTTATTTTGCAGAAACTCTCCGGTTCGGGGATGGCATTTATCGAAATCGATGGTGAATGTGTCGAGAAAACCTTGGGCCCCGGCGAGACCATCCGGGTGGAAACCAGCGCTGTTGGCGCCTTTCAAGAAAGTGTGACGATGGACATCGAGCGGGTAAAAGGATTTAAGAACATGTTCGTTGGGGGAGAAGGTCTCTTTTTGACCACTCTTAAGGGGCCGGGGCGCGTATGGCTTCAGACCATGCCTATTCAGAGCATGGCGGGCGAACTATCCGGATTCTTGAGCACCGGCCGTAAACGCTAACCGGTTATCGAAATGGAATAATTGATGATATGGCCATAGGAGGGAGACGAGGGATGGAGGGTCAGGATTGGCAAGGACGGTTAATCTCAAAAAAGTTGTACTTTTCATTGCCCTAACTTACGTCATCAGTTTTGGCGGTTTTTACATTTATAAGTTTCTCGGGGGGACCTGGGGCGATTCCTTCTTGTTCGGGGTCGGGTACATGTATGTTCCGTTGTTAGCGGCCTTGTTGGTACAAAAACTAATTTATCGAGCGCCTGTGGTAGGCCCGCTAGGTATTTCTTTTCGGGTAAATCGCTGGTTCATAATCGCAGCAGTGCTTCCCGTGATTATTATAATCCTTGCGATCGGCGCCAGTCTTTTGGTACCGAATACCACTTTTTCGACCGCTCCGGACGTGATTTCGGAACGGCTCACGCAATATTATCCGGAAGAGGAGGCCGCAATGTTGGAGGCACAATATGAGATGATGCCGATCCATCCGTTTTGGATTGCGCTGGCTGCGGGCTTACTCGGCGGTGTTACCATCAATGCGGTGGCGGCATTTGGTGAGGAATTGGGTTGGCGGGGTCTCTTGTTTCGAGAATTGATGCCCCTTGGGTTTTGGAAGTCGTCCCTCATTATCGGAGGGGTCTGGGGCTTTTGGCATTTTCCCGTGGTTCTTCAAGGCCATAATTATCCCCAAAACCCCATTCCGGGCGTCTTTTTGATGGTCGTGTTTACTATCTTAATGGCACCGGTCATTGGTTACGTGACCCTGAGGGCACGATCGGTCATTGCCGCCTCGGTTTTTCATGGTGTGATCAATGGTATCGGGGCGCTTCCGTTATTTGTTGTGGGCGGGGGTACGGATTTGACGGTGGGATTGACCGGAGTTGGCGGTTTTGTTGCTCTATTGCTCGTCAATTTCTTTATCTGGCAAAAGGGTGAGGTGAGGCGGTTCGAAGGCCCTTGGATGGTGGCCAGCTCGATTGATGCTGAGGAAGATGCGCTGGCGGATTCGAGGGGTGATGAGGGATCGATTGTCCCAAATGAGGGACCGTTTCGGGTGAGACCTTAAGTCGACGCGGTGGTTTTTAAGAGGGGATCGTTTTGGCACTCGTTCGAGATTCACAGCCGACTTCGCTCATATACCAAAAGGCCCGAGTGTTTATAGCGCAGAGTGGTCGCTTAGGCAGGAAATGGGTGACAAACTGTCGAAGAAAGCTAATCATATAGGGGGATAATCTTTTCTTTACCGGCTTAATGTGCAGGCCCAAATCTTCATGCGATTTTGGTTCATTTGGCTGATCGACCCATTGCCCATCCGAGTTGATAGCCCCAAACACCCGAGGAGTGGACTCAAACGATACAAGTGGTTGAAGTCGAGAGGGGGAACCATGAATCAGTCCGTGGTGGGATCCGGTAGCGACGCCACTCAGCCTGAATTGCCCCAGAGTTTTTCCATTTTAGACGGTGAGGACCAGGTGACGATCGGTCAAGACGCTGTGACGCTCTTTGAAAAGACCCGACTGGGGACACGTCGAACCCAACTAGGTTACCATGAGATCAACCATATTGACTATTCCGAAGGGGACGAGGCCGACGAGATTGTACTCAGAAGTGCGGTCAAAAATGCCATCCGCATCGGTCCAATCGCAAAAGAAGATGGCAAACGCTGTTACGAAATCATTTCCCAGCTTTATTCGAAGAAGTAACATTACCGGCGGCTGAGTACAATCACCAAAGGCTCAGCCGCCGATCGAAAGAACCCTCCCTTTCCCCTCATATCCGTGATCTTAACAAACTATCAAAGGTGTTGTGCTGCGATTTGTGGAGCAGAATGTTGTGTCCTAAAGACGAGCAAACGCCCTCTGGTTGCGGGCTGCTCGTGCAGGAAGAGATTCTCGAACGTGGTAAGGAGGATATAGGGGAGAGGGTATAACGAACGGAACTTGCCATTGGGAGGTGGGAATTTGAATCAAAGAGCGGAAACGGCCCTAAACTTTATTGAAGATTCCAAGGCCATGCTTGAAAAGGTCTCGGATCAACTTTGGGATTATGCGGAAGTGGCGCTCAAAGAGCATCACTCGGCTCGGTATCTGGCCGATGCGCTCGAAAACGAAGGATTTGACGTTCAAAGGGGATTGGCTGATTTGCCAACGTCATTTTTGGCGACCTGGGGCGATGGTGAGCCCGTGATTGGCTTTTTGGCCGAGTACGATGCGCTTTCCGGACTGTCACAAGAAGCCGTTCCCTATCGAAAAGAACGACCCGGAACCGATAACGGCCATGGCTGTGGTCACAATTTACTAGGGACGGCGATTCTAGGAGCGGTTTTGGGATTAAAACAACAGATGATAGAAGAGGGCATGACGGGAACGATCCGCTTTTATGGATGTCCGGCCGAAGAAAACTTAAGTGGAAAGGCCTTTATGGCACGGGAAGGCCTATTTGATGATTGTGATGCTTGCTTGACCTGGCATCCCGGTGCCGTCAATCGAGTCAGGAGGAGTTCATCACTTGCCAATAACGCTATGAATATTGAGTTCTTCGGACAAGCGGCACATGCGGCGGGTGATCCGCATAATGGTCGTAGCGGTCTTGATGCCGTTCAACTTATGAACATGGGCGTGGAGTTTATGCGAGAGCACATGTCGTCCCTCGCCCGAATTCATTACGTCATAACGGACGGTGGACGTCAGCCCAACGTGGTGCCGGATTATGCCAAGGTTTGGTACTTGGTCCGAGCGCCCCAACGTGACGAAGTGGATTCCCTCTATCAGCGGGTGCTGGATTGTGCCCGTGGGGCGGCCATTATGACGGGAACAAAATACCAGGTTCAACTGCTAAAGGCCATTTGGAATTTGTTGCCGAACCGTACCCTCGAACACGTGTTGTCGGAGGCAATGGAGCAAGTAGGGCCTCCCGACTTTTCAAAAGCGTCGCATCAATTCGCCGAGGCGATTTCGCAAACCTTCGAGCCCGGTCGGAAAGAGAGTTTCTTACTGGGCCAAAATTTAACCCAACGTCAGCGAAAAATCCTGGAACCAAAAATTCTAAATGACATCCTGTTGGACGCCCCGGCATCCCCACTCGAACCGCGGGGTTCGACCGATGTCGGGGATGTCAGTTGGTGCTGCCCGACGGCACAGTTCACGATGGCCTGTAATGCCTTGGGGACACCGGGGCATTCCTGGCAATTCGTTGCCCAGGCGGGCGCAAACGTGGGAAGGGAGGGAATGATCGCTGCGGCTAAAGTGCTCGCGCAAGCCGGATACAGGCTCCTCCAAGCCCCCAATCTTCGACGTCGCGTGGGAGAAGAGTTTGCGTGTCGCACAGAGGGGCGGCTGTATCGGTCGGCCATGCCCAAGGATCAAAAGCCGGCCTTTGACCAGTTTAGGTGAGCATTAAGATCTAACGGAAAATATTGACAAGGGCCCAGAAGGAATTCGGAGCGGCAAGGGCGAAGTCTGGGAATATGTGGAAATTACCCGATCGCCAAGCACAACTCATTGCGGTATTGCTTGCCGTACTTCTTATCAGTCTTGCGACTCGCTTGATTTCAGAACCCTGGGCTGCGTCCATCCCGACATCGGATGATGAAAGGACTCATCAAGAGCCGGATCGGGCCGTCTACCAGGTGGATCCCGATGGTGTATGGGTGACAGTTGGGGGCAATATTCAACAGCCTGGCGCCTATCGAGTCTCGCCCGGGACGCGACTGTTTGACGTGTTGGCGTTTGCCGGTGGCGTCAAAGAAGCGCCATTGCCCTCCGATTATAATCAAGCGGTTGAAGTCAAAGACGGTGACCATTTCGATATTCCTCGGCCTTTGCCAACAGGTAAAGAAGCGACCCATCAACCGGAACCTATCCAAGAAAATAGGATCCCTATCAACGATGCTTCCGCAGAGGAACTCCAAGCAATCAACGGAGTGGGCCCCGTCCTGGCGATGCGAATCGTCGATTACCGGGATCAGTTGGGGGGCTTTGAATTTATCGAGGAATTGCTCGATGTCAAAGGCATTGGTCCCGTCACCTTGGAGGAGATGGCAGACCAAATCATTTTAGAAGAGGCCGTGGACGGCCAGTAGGGCAAAGGTTGCGAGGGTGACGGTGAAAATGACGGGAATGTAAGTTCGGTAGACTTGACCGAGGGAGACATCGAAATAGTGGTTGCTCAAGATCTGACAGAGGTGAACGGGTGAGATGAGGTAGGAAAGGAAGGCAAGGGAGTAGATGAGGGCAACGTAAAGCAAGATGTTGCCGCCCGCTGCGCTGACAATCGGGACGATAACCGGAAGTAGAACCGCCAGCGTGCTCGAATGCGAGGCCGAAACGTACCCGATGAGGATAGCCAGTGCCGCTGCGATTAGATAAAGCGGAATGCCCAGATCAAGCATACCGGACATCAAATTCTGAAATGCTAACGTTTCCCCAACAGCAGCCCGGAAAATCATGATCGCCACCATCGTTGCGACGAGATGATAATCGATGCCGTGGGTGATCATCTCGGTGAGGAATTTGAGGTCAATGGCTGCCGATGCGTCACTGATACGAACATAGATCAAGGCGATGATGATGCCAATGAACAGCGAGAGGGCCAAATGGACATTGAACCCGATAAATAAGGTCAGTCCGGTGATCAATGGGAGTGCGTGGAGGACAAACGCTTTAAAATGATGCCAGGTATCGCCGGATTTGGGTGGCGCGTGGGTTTGAGCGGCGGAGAGGGGTAATGGCACCCGCGAGAACAAGAAGAAATACCCGCTTAAAATCATGATCGCCGTCAGGGGCCACATGATGCCAACGAGGTCTAGGACTTCAATCCGGGCAATTCGACTGGCCAAGATGAACGTGGGCATAAAAGGGAATACGAAATACCAACTGTGCCGGAAAATGAGATTGGCCGCCGAGCGGTTCTCTCGCGGAAGTTCAAGTCGTTGCCCGAGCTTGTCCACCATCGGGGCGGAGACAATGGCACCTCCCACCATGGGCATGCAGCCGACCAAGCCGGGTATGATCACGAGCGTCAGCCGATCATTACGGAGCAATTTACTGAGGGATGTGACCATGGCATCGAAGAATTGGAAGCGGTTCATGATATAAGCCAGTGCCGTGATGGCTCCGACGATTAAGGCAAGGTCAACGGTATCGGAATCAATGATGGCTCCCCACGTGGTCGTTCCAATGGCGCGAATGCCATCGCCGGTTGCAAGAAATACAATAAGGGATGCCGCAAGCATTGCGATACTAAGCGGTATCTTGCGATTGATGAGAATGATTAAGACGGCAAAGGCCGCCACAATGCCAATGAGTTCCAAGTCATTGATCGCTCCCGATTGTCGGTTCAGGTAAGAACCCTACCCTGTTTTCCTTGCTAATGCTATCATGGAAACGGTGAAAGTGTGAATGTAGCGTAGCATGTTTAAGGCACGCAGTATACTAGCCCCAAACTAAGGGTGACAAAATGAAGCGAGGTAAGCAGGCAAAACGCGAAATGCTCTCAGCCCGTGTCCTTGCGATTCGCTATTCGACCCCGGAATCCCTGTGGAAGGTATTATCGGTGGAAACCGACGAAGGCAACGCGACGGTGGTTGGCGAGTTTCATGAGGTTCAGGAAGGACTTGAATATAAGTTTCATGGGCAATGGGATGTTCATCCGCGCTACGGAGAACAGTTTCGGGCCGAAAGCTATTATCCCGCACCTCCTCAGACCCGACGAGGCATGATCGCCTATCTTTCGAGTGGTCTTATCAGAGGGATCGGACCGAAAATGGCGCAGCGCATTGTGGAACGATTTGGTGATGAGACCTTCTCCATTATCAATCAGCAACCGGAGCGGCTTCTCGAGGTTCCCGGCATTGCGCAAAAGAAAAAGGAGCAGTTGGTTTGCTCTTTTCGGAAACACCGTGCACTTCAGGACGTGGTGACCCACCTTACCGGTTTGGGATTGAGCGCCAACATGGCGGTCCGGCTTTATCAAGAATACGGTGATGACACCGTTGCGGTGATCCGGGAGGACCCGTATCGGTTAACCCGAGATATCTTCGGTATCGGTTTTAAAAGGGCGGATGAGATCGCATCTGCTGCCGGGATTGATCCCCGTTCTCCAAAACGGCTGCGCGCTGCCATCGTTTATGTGCTGCAACGCGCTGCCGATAGCCAGGGGCATACGTTCTTGCCCCGCGAACAGGTATTGTCGTATGTCAATAGATTGCTGGGAACCGATCAACCAACGGGTATCAATGATCAGCTGCCCACTCCGGAGGACATTAAAGGGGCGCTTCTCATGGCCGATACCCTGGGATTGGTCCACAGTGAAGGGGATGCCATTTATCTTCCCAATTACTTTGATGATGAACAACGAGTCGCCCAACGCCTAATCCAGATCCAAGATGCGGGGGTGGTGACCGCGCCACCGCCTCAGGCCATCGACGCGGCAGTCCGACAGATTCAACAACAGCTCGGCCTAACCTATGCGGACGAACAAAAAGAAGCGGTCGCACAAGCATTTCGATCGGGTGTCCTGGTTATCACCGGAGGGCCTGGTACGGGTAAAACCACCATTATTCGCGGGATTCTCGAGGCAGCCGAAAGTTTAGGAGGGGGGCTCGAAGTCCTCCTCGCCGCCCCAACGGGTCGGGCGGCCAGAAAGTTGGGCGAGGTTGCCGAACGTCCGGCCCAAACGATCCATCGGTTGCTCGGTTATGGATTTGTGGAGGGACGTCCGGTATTTCGCCACGATGCGAACGAACCGCTTGAAGGCGATGTTCTGATTGTGGACGAAACCTCGATGGTGGACATCCAATTGGCCCGGCATTTACTCGAAGCCGTTCCTGATGCCATGCGCGTGATTTTTGTTGGCGATGCCGATCAGCTGCCGTCGGTTGGTCCGGGACGCGTGTTGGGTGATTTGGTTTCCTCCACCCGCGTCCCCGTGGTGCGCTTGACCAAGATCTTCCGACAAGAGGAGGTGTCGGATATCGTGTTAAACGCCCACCGGATTAATCACGGTCAACCACCACGCTTCGAAAGTTTCGGCCAAAGCCATTTCGTCAACTGTCGT
>SLMV01000106.1 GCA_007133365.1 Clostridia bacterium | reverse complement strand
CATCAGCGTTATTTTCGAGCCGATGATCAACGCCTTCGGGCTGGCTATACATATTATCTCGATTTTTACAGTGGCGATATCCGCTTGCTTCGCATGACGTTCCGCGGTGAATCGGTCTCAGCAAGAGGCACCTTCTATACGATGGAACCGGGGATTGCCGAAAATCAACTGGAGGCCTATTTTATTGGAGTGAGCACCCCTGATTCCTCATGAAAAAACCCTACTCTTTATTGAGTAACCCCGGGCTGACCGGACGATTATTGGTGATTAGGTGCGGAAGGTGGGTGGACGTCTTGTTTGTTTGATCCAAGACGTAGGCGGCCTTGCTTTTTGCATCCGGGTTTTTAGGGAAGTATCTAGAACTCGACCGGGTGGCTAGCTCGATAAGAACAGCTGAATGGTATTGAGAAGCGGTTCCGGATATAAATCCCACACGTACGACGTATCCACCACGTTCGGGTTGTTGCACTTCTGACATCCTTCAGTGCGGTTTAGGATTTCGCTCCGATTCCAGTGACGCATCATTGAGATGAGCGAATCCTCCCGGATGTTCCCGTACGGACGGTGTTTTCGGAGGCAATTTACGGCTTCTCCCTCGGAGGTAATGGTTAGAAACACGAGGGGGGCTCGACAACGATATTTTTGGCCTTTTAGTAGATAGCGTTTTAGATAGGTCCGAGAGTTGTTGATCCGGGTGTTCTTTTTGAGTTTTAGCAGCTCGCGAGCCACGTGTTGTTCTTGTTCCCGATCCAAAATGTAGTCCTGATTGGATTGTCCGGTATCTGGTTGGATTCCGGCTTTGGCCGGGCAAACGAACAGGGAGACTTCGAGCGAATTGGCCAAAGCCGCCATTTCCGGCATGACACCCTGATTTCCCTGATGAAGTAGGCAATTGATCACCACTTTGTTGGGACGACGATGAAGCGATAACGCTTCAATGCCTTTGATGACTCGATCAAAGAGGCCAGGACGTCCGCGAAAAGCATCGTGGCGCTCTGCATCCGGATAATCAAGCGATACAATTAGCGAATCGATTTCGGGTCCGAGGCTTTCCGCACGCTCAAGGAGATAATAACCATTGGTGATGACGCTAGTGACCATGCCGGCTTCGCGCGAGGCCCGGCAAAGCACTTCTAGGTCGTCGCGCAACAGCGGCTCGCCGCCCCAAATGGCGTTAGCGATAAAGCCGGTGCTGCCGGCTTGGTGATAGAAGGCGACGATATCTTCGGTGGCAACTTCATTGCCGCTACCATGGTCCTTCCAAAGACACGTTGGGCAGCGACAATCACAGCGGGTGGTGACGAGATGGGATAGAAACAAAGGGCCGCCCGAACCGACCCGACTCTTAAGAACTCGAAAAAAGAAACGATAGGTCTTTTGCCAGCGCATTGTAGGCCACCTCCTCGAAAAGTCGCTGTATGGGAGGGAAACGGCGCTCGACGTCAAATTCCCGGAGTTGTTTTCCGATGCGACGATGTTGGTGCAAAGGGCTCGAGACTTAAAATGGAATTCTCCTATGAATTCGTGTCGGCTGAGTTTGGTCGATATCTTGTGCACCGAGCGAATTGGCTCCAGCAGGTCACTCAAACGAATATTATCGTTTTCGTCAATCAAGTTGTTCTTTCCTGCAGACCTGTCGACGTTAACGACAATTAAGGGGAGTTGAGGGGGTCTTTGCTGCTATGTTGCTACCGCGTTGATCGGAGCGGGTGGTGCTAAAGGGAGCGGAGATCAACCCCGATTAGACAGAACGATCTCTGTATATTAAGGTTGGCCAATGAAATCCGGAAAAACTCGGTTTGCAGGAGGAAATCATAGCAAATTCGTAGAAATAGATTGGCAAGATGATTGGTTTCGCATTAGTCGCGCGTTTTAGCGCCACCAATGTCGAGATAGGAAGGGGGTGGTGGAAATGTTATTTGTCGCTTTGATGGACGTGCGGGCCGGTACGGCAGCCGAACGTCTTGCCCAACGTTTGAGGTGGGACGTTCCGGATGAGCTGAAAGTTGTCGGGGAGTATTGGTTGATGACTTCCGATCCCGAGGTAATTTTTGTGTTCGAAGCGGATGGTTTTGCCTCGATGTTAGGATTTGTTAGCGACTGGGATGACGTTTTTGATATCTCCATTTTCCCGGCAGCTAGCGCAAGCGATGGCATGGAGATGGCGATGAAGATGCTAAATGGTTAGGGCATGGGTTTCAAAGCAACCTGGGTCTGGTCGGTATTTCGGTGTAAGACGATGGGAACATAACAATGGTCTTTCGAGAAAGTATCCGCCGTTTTTGGTTTTAGGGTGTTTCTTTTGTTGAGGGCGCGATCTTTGGAGGCTTCGCCTCCCTTAGATGGTCCGAAATAGCCATGATTGACGAGGGGTTGTTTCCTTTTGAATAGGGGAACCCGGCAAGGAATGAATGGGCAATTCTTTAGGAGGTGTCTCGTTCGATATCGAGACGAAGGCAGGATTGCTTGTATCTTGCCACGGGGCGTTTCTAAATGCCTTCGGGAAGGCAACGGTCGAGAACAATGAAGTGGAAAGGGTGGTCGAACTCTATTTCTCCAAACAGCCTGCGGATGAAGCGGGGGCCCTTTAGGTCAGCACTACGGGCATGAATCGGTTTCGGATGACGGGGGTTGCCGAGATGATCGGTTGCATCGGAGATACGAATGGTTCAAGGTCGTTAGAATCGGATCCGGTCCTTTGGCTAGCGGATGGCTATCCCTGACGTTTGAGACCACCAAATCACCCGAATCGCCGATGAAGGCGTGGTGATCGTGCTGGGTGTGAGGGTCGCTGACGACATGCCTATCCAGGAGTTTGTGTATGGGTATTATTTTGCGTCCGGATCAAATAGATCTCGAGGGCCAAGCGAAAGGTAGCGGGGCATTTAATCCATGGGTTTAAACGAGCGCTCGATTGAACTCGGGAGCAGTGCTTGGCTTTAAGCTTCGGCGCCATACTAGGAGTTGAGGGGAAGGTTTTCGAGTCAATCCTTTTCCACATTGATGATTGCGGGGCCCGACGTTATGATTGAGGGCAGTCTTGGACTTGATGATAGATTTACTGGTGATTCGAGTTATCGATCTTGCTCTTTTGAATGTTCCTTCGTTCAGACGTCTTGGCAAGAAAATCCGCGCGAAGGCGAATCCTGAACTGACATCTTGGATCATTGGTGGGGTCAGTTTTTTGGGAACGCCTCCAGGCTCGTCTCCGGGATCGGCGTGGCCTTCAGATTGAGAAGTTAACGGGGTCCTGGATGATAAAGAACCATCGACGGAAGAAGAATCATCGAACCTTTAGACGGTTAGGCTCCTTTTGACACAGCGTAATCCGGTGAGGTCGTCAAAGCATTCGAGAAGGGAGAACGTCGGGAGAGCATCATGACGGCCATTTATGTCCTTTTGGCAATTCATGCGGAATTAATCTGCGGGCGCTTTTTTGGTGGCATGTCCGAATCAGCGATGCGAGATTGCTTGGATTCAATGGGAAGGGAGGAAGGAAATCAACCGCCACTGCCTTCGAGCGAGATCACGTGGCGGCAGAAAGGACGGGCGACTAGTGGTGACGCTCGGCATGGACTTT
>SLMV01000032.1 GCA_007133365.1 Clostridia bacterium | reverse complement strand
CTCTGATCGCATCAGGTCGCCGCCCGATGATCGCACCACATTGACAGCGTCCGGCTTTAGCCGCTGGCCGCTTATTACAAACAAATACGAAATGGTGTCCTGGACGATTTGCCCTGGGCTTTTGTGGCCCGACTCCGCAATGATATTCACACGTTCGATATTTCCCGACACCGTCTCAAATGACACGGCCAGCACACCAGGAATCTGTTCTAATCCCAGACGCAAGTCATCGAGCGAATACGTGTTATTTCGCTCGGGTTCCCGTGTTTTTTGAACATTTCGACCTACCGGTTCGGTCATGGGCATCCACCAATGTCTATGTTCGCCTCGCGATTGCCAATTCCTGCCTGACTCCCCATTATGAGGTTGGCAATGCGGGTACTCCGTGCTTAATCATGTTATATTCCTCAAGCAAAGCCCATAATCCTCCATAGACCAAGCTATGTCCTCCCAGCATGACGGGTATTTCCGCAGCATTTGCGGCTGCGGTGAACTGGCGGATAAACGGATCCCCAATTTCGTCGACCCGCCCCAAGTCCGAATAATAGCGATCCGCCGGACTGGGGTTTAGATCGAAGTGGGCAAAAAGCACGCGCGTATCGATAAACGCGACATCGGCCGTTTGAGCTAAATCCGAAAAGAACCGCACCGGTCCCACGGCTTCGAGATAAAATCCCAACCAAGAGATGGCTTCCCCCCGCGCTTCCCGCTGAAGCGACTTCATGCCTCGCTCTTCCGAAAAGACTCGGAGCCGAACCGGCAAATTGGCATTGATCACCGACATCATCGCCGGCCCCACTCGCCCGATTAACGCCACCTCCGGGTATGGGTCCGATTGGCGAAATAAAACCTCCATAGCTCGCTTTAGGCGATGCGACGGCAACTTTAGACCGTCAAGGGCTTGACGGGTTTTTGGACCGAGGCGACGGCACTGGTCCATGATGACCATATCCACCGGGGTGTCGAGATCAAAGTTAATGCGTGCCGAGTTTTCGATCATGATGCGGCTCAGGCCGGCTTCTCGGAGCATATAGCCCAAAAAATTATCGGTTTCAACCGGCGGGAGTTGGGAAAGAATATCGGTCGGAGTGAACGCGATCAAATCCGCCGACTGGGCATTATTGACGATGACCACTCGCTCCATCTCCCCCAGCTGCCAGGCGATCTTGGCGAAATCTTCTTTTCGAATGAGCGGAAGCGCCGCCCCACCAAAATAGATCACTCGGCTCAAACCATAGGCATCCACCACCCACTTCAGATGCTCACCAAAGTGAAAAGAACCATCATCCGGCGTCTGATTGATTCTAACGCCTTTGGCCCGTGCCCGTTCGGCAAGATCCCTATAGTTGGTCGAGAGGATGACGGGGTCGATATCCGGCACCGCCAGCACCTTCTCGAGATTATCAAGGGCCACGGCCTTTCGAACGGATGTCATATCGCGTTCGATCGGACTGACCGGATTGCCACCTTCAAAAACAACCGCGGCGACCTGCTTTTTTCCCACCGTTGCCACCTCCACACAAAGGAGGGCCAGCACTGCTGGCCCTCCGGATCGTTCAGCTCCATGATCGTCTAGGCTTCCGGCTCGATCAAACCATAGTTCCCGTCTCGACGCCGATAGACCACGTTGACTTGCTCCGTTTCGGAGTTGGTGAACATAAAGAAATCGTGATCAAGCATGTTCATCTCCAAAATCGCCTCTTCGACGTCCATCGGCTTCATGGTGAAACGCTTGGTCCGCACCACCCGGGGTTCCTCTTCTTCCGGAGCCGGATCCGGGTTCTGCTGGAAAACCAAGGGATCTTCGACCTGCCGCGCCTTTCGGTTGATCCGCGTCTTGTATTTTCGAATCTGACGATCAATCTTATCCACGGATTGGTCCACGGAGGCATACATGCTGCCCGTATTGGTCTCAGCACGAAGCATCCGTCCACCGAGCGGAATCGTTATTTCCACCCGCTGCGTGTCTTTCTGGACCGTCAAAACCACCTGGGGACGAAGCGGAAAATCAAAATATCGCTGAAGTTTTCCGACCTTCTCTTCAATATGATCGCGAAGGGCATCTGTCAGCTCAACATTGCGTCCCGATACCGTAATCTGCACAAGAATCACTCCTTATACCTACAGAATAGCCGCTGCCCAAATTTGAAAGATTATATTCTGCTCATATGTATTATATTCCCGTTAGCCGGGTCAATTCCTTCACCGAACATTATGACTCTTTTCGATCAAAGTAACGGCAGACCTCGTTGGGCGGGCGCTTTGCGGATTGGTAGGCCATAAGGAACCGACGGCGGCGTTTCAATTGACCAAGATCCGACACGAGTTTTGCTTTCACTTCCTTTAGTCCCGAAATGAGTCGGTCATTTAATTGACGTATTCGATAAAGCATAGGATGTAATGGTCGGAGCGTCTCAGGTCGAGGCGGTGCTAGCTCGTCCATGATGCGTTGGCGTTTGGCCATTAGACAAACCGTTTCCCGCCACTCGCCCTGCTCAAGATGCTCCAACTGCCAACGCGCCAGCTGATGAATTTCACAAAGGGCTACAGCGAACGGGACGGAGTGTTTCACGGCTCTCCTTCCGTCTCCATGAGGCGGCTGATCCAATCATCCTGACGCCTTAGCTGGTCTATGGCGAATTGGACGCAGGCGAAGTCATGTTCAATCGCTCGAATCGTTGCTGCCAATTCCACCGATTTCTCTCTTCTCATTGGCGATCCGTCCACCATCCGGTTTCACCTACGCACGATGATTCAAAGGCGCCGGGTCTTTCTCATTCTCGGTTTGCGAGGGCTGCAAGATTTCCCGCCAGGCCTCGAGCAGTGTTTCGAGCATGTCACGAACTTCTCGGATTACCGCGGCGTCCTTCTTTAGGTTCGCCTGCACCAAGCGATGATGCATATAATCATAAAGACGCCGCATATTCTCAACAAACCCCCCACCATTGGGGTCTCGTAGCGAGCACATTAACTCGACAATGATATCCTGAGCGGTCGTAAGATCGTTGTTGGCACCTTCAATATCCCCTTTGTCAACGGCCTGTTCTGCTTGATACAGGCGTTTGATGCCTTCTTGATATAAGAGAAGAATCAAATTGCCAGGGTTCGCCGTTTGCACCCGGATTTGCTGATACATTTGATAGGCTTGCTGTGCCTTCACCTTGCTTTCACCCACCCGTTCCTAGCCTTGATAGTCATAAACTTTCGACACCTCGTGCGTTGGCATGGGAAATCGATAGGCCCGAAGAACCCGGATCTCCTCCATTAGACGGTCCCGCTCCGCCCGTATTTCTCGGACCAACGTTTCTTCTACCTGTTCGATTTCTCGGAGCATTGGTACCAATCTGTCGGACTCGGTGTCATGATCCAGCTCTGAGGACAGGTGCTGTCGCGCACCTTCTCGTTCGCGGAGTAAAACGGAAACCTTCTGCCAATCGAGCGACCGTACTCTGTTCAGCAAATTTCGCGAAATCATAAGATACTGGCGGACTCCCTGTTCGGACTGAGTTCGAACCATTTGCTACTGCCTCCCCCCCGCATTTAGGTTGTCGATCTGCCCTTGAAGCCACTGACCCTGACTTTGTAGATCCGACAACATCTGCTCCATATTCGTAAACTG
>SLMV01000167.1 GCA_007133365.1 Clostridia bacterium | reverse complement strand
TCCCCATGTCCTTAATCTTTCTCACCGCGGGTGAATAGCGGGTGGTTTGCGAATCGAGGAGGGTCTCAATGATGGTGTTGGCAATTTCTAGACCGACGACGAGTGCCAATGCCGTGACAAGGATGGCAAGTTGGATGAGGGAGATGACGCGACTCAGACCAAGCGCGAGCGTCAGCAAAAGCAAAAGCAAAAGATAGCGGATATTGGGTTCAGTCGTGATGAGGTAGCGCCACCCGACGATGGAATTCTTGGCGGCGAGCAAGAGTCGTTTGATCTCGGATTTCATGCTGTCGGCACCTCCGGTACAACGTCTTCATCGATGGGTTCGATCGGGCTCTTGATCTTGTTAGCGAAAAAGGCTGCTTCCTTACGATTCGACTTCATCTACCTCCGTCCCTGCTTGTTTAAATCGATGGCAAAAGCGAGCAGGATGCCGGCGAGTGCATCTTTCATTTACGAGGAAACCAAGCCGTTCAACTCGACTTGACGCTCTTTCGATGACTTGAAAGGATAATGGTAGACGAATCGATAAATGATGCAACCGCTGGGGGTGCCCACTGGGGCTGAGAGAACCCTTCGAACCTGATCCGGATCATTCCGGCGTAGGGAAGCGTTGGAGTCTTTGGGTCGCCAGCGCGGCCCTTTTTTTGTTTGGAGAAACGAAGCTGAGAAAGGAGCGGATGGTATGTCGAGACCGAGAGTGCTTACGGTGGCGGGATCGGATTCGGGGGGCGGTGCCGGCATTCAGGCTGACTTGAAGACGTTTTTTCGGTTTGGAACCTACGGGATGACGGCGGTTACCGCATTGACGGCACAGAACACCGTTGGTGTTCAAGGCATTTTTCCCGCATCCGCTGATTTTGTTGCTGCCCAAATGGACAGTGTGGCATGTGATATCGGCGTTGATGCGGTGAAAACCGGGATGTTGGCGGATCAAGCGATTTTAGAAAAGGTCGCGGATCGCGTGGCAAATTGGGCGCTTCGTCCACTGGTGGTGGATCCGGTCATGGTGGCCAAAAGCGGGGATCAATTGCTCGAAAAAGGGGCCATCGATCAACTGATCGACAAGATCTTGCCTTTGACCGATGTGTTTACCCCCAATGTTCCAGAGGCCGAAATACTATTGGCACGGCGTATTCGCGATCAGAGCGAACAAGAAGAGGCGGCGAAAGCGTTGCAAAGGCTTGGCTGTCGCGTTGTGGTGTTAAAAGGCGGCCATTTACCGGGAGATGTCTGTACGGATGTGTTTCGAGACGCTGAGCGGATGCACGTCCTTTCGACTCCCCGTATTCAAACAGCGCATACCCATGGTACGGGATGCACCTTTGCCGCGGCGATCGCCGCTGGCCTGGCCCAGGGATGGGATGCCTTGGCGGCCGTGACGATCGCCAAGCAATATGTGGACCGGGCGATTAAAGACCGTTTTTCTTTGGGATCCGGGCGAGGGCCCATCAACCATTGGGCCTCGCCAACCGCTGGTGTAGAAGGGGATGGGAGACGATGACGGCCGTCAAAAACGAATTGCGAAGACTGCTGCCGCTGATTCGCCACGAACGGCCGTTGATCCACCACATGGCGAATGATGTGACGCTAACGGCTGTTGCTGATGCGACGGCCGCCTTAGGTGCCGCACCGATTATGAGTCGTTCTCCGGATGAGGTCAGCGAACTTGTAAAACAAGCCGCTGTCGTCGTGATCAACTTGGGCACGCCCAGTCGTCGGACTAACGATGCCCGTTTGCAAGCGATGCGAGAGGCTTCGTATCAGAAGACACCGGTTGTTTTGGATCCCGTCGGAGTGGGGGGAACCGAACACCGCCGCGAACTGGCACAAACCCTTTTGAAAGAAGGACCTGTCGACATCATTCGAGGTAACCGAGGGGAGATTGTCGCGTTAGCCGGCGGGCAGGGCACCGTCCGCGGGGTGGACAGTGTTGAACTGGACGGGGCCCGGGTGCGCGAGACCGCACTTCAACTGTCAAAGCAGACCGGTGCGGTGGTGGCGGCGACCGGCCGTATGGATGTCGTAACGAATGGCATTGATTGGATAGAACTCGGTGGGGGACATCCCATGATGTCGCGGAGCGTCGGGATGGGTTGCCTTGCGACATCAGTAATGGGTTGTTTTCGGAGCGTGACGTCGGCATTTTCGGCCACTAACTTAGGGTTGACCTTGCTTTCGTTGGCAGGGGAGCGAGCGGCTCGACAATCAGCTGGCACTGCAAACTTTCGACTCAACATTTTGGATTGGTTGTATCGTTTCAGTGAGGCACCGGAGGCGGTCATAGGATTGGATGAAAGGATTTAATGTTTTCAAGAGGGATGGGGTCAAGATGACGAGATATACTAGGCTTTCGGATTCACTTCGTGTTTACGTCATCGCTGATGTTCAAATGGTATCGAGAACCCGATTGGTCGAACAGGTGGAAGGGGCACTAAAGGGTGGCGCGACGGCCCTTCAACTTCGGATGAAGGGCGGCTCGGTTCGAGAGGTGCTCACACTCGGAGAAAGACTCCGTATCCTGTGTGAAAAGGCGGATGCGCTTTTCATCGTCAATGACCGGGTTGACCTGGCCCAAGCGCTAAGGGCTGACGGGGTTCACCTCGGCGCTGACGACATGCCCATTGCGTGGGCCCGTGAGATTCTCGGGCCTTCCTTCGTGATTGGGGCCACGGCGAAGACCGTTTCTCAAGGACGCTCTCGATTACAAGCCGGAGCGGATTATCTGGGAATAGGGCCTGTTTATCCCTCCAGCACGAAACCAGCCGCCGGGCCCGTTCTTGGTGTCAATCGGTTTCAAGAAATGGTAGAAGGGGTGTCGGCGCCGGTGGTGGGCATTGGGGGCATTACCCCGGGAAACGTCACCGAGGTCATGCATGCCGGTAGCGTCGGTGTTGCCGTCGTATCCTGTGTCATGAAGGCGGATAATGCTTATGATGTCACCCAAAAACTTAGGGCAAAAGTGGAGGAGGCATTGAAATGACAACGCTACAGTTTCTCGTGCTGGCCTCTTTACTGGTCCTTGCCTTTTCTTTTTGGATGGCGACCCGCTATTACCCGGTTCGATTCCATCCGCGCACCCTCACGCTGATGGGACTGATGGTGGCCTTGGGTACGGTGGCCGGACCGTTGATGATCCCGGTGGGACCGGCCCATGCATATCCGATACAACACACGATTAACGTGGTAGCCGGTGTACTTCTGGGCCCGGTGGAGGCCGTCCTAATCGCGCTATTGGTGGGAATATTGCGTAATGCCTTGGGATTGGGCACCTTATTAGCGCTCCCAGGAGGTGTTATCGGTGCCTTTTTGGCCGGGGTCATATATCGTCGGTTTCGGCGGGTTTTGTGGGCAGCGGCGGGCGAGGTGGTCGGCACCGGGCTTTTTGGTGCCCTGATGGCGGTCCCTATCGTCCGGTTAATCATGGGCCAGAATCTGGCCGCGCTTGGTTTGGTGGTCCCGTTCACCTTAAGTGCCCTGGTGGGTGCGGTCATCGCCCAAATTATCCTGAGAGGCGTTGCTCATTGGCTCCAATCTTAGGGGGTGGATGAGTGCCGCTTTTTGTGGGCAGAAAGTCGAAGAATGAAACGAATAGGGGATTCGCCCTTTTGGTTCTTGTCGGAAGATAATGATATGGTGGCGCGAGTTGTCGCAAAATCCTC
>SLMV01000221.1 GCA_007133365.1 Clostridia bacterium | reverse complement strand
GAGCGTCTTTTTCTCTTGGCCGTCCCGATAACTTCGTTCTCCTAATCGATCTTAATTCCGATTACTGGATTCGTCCTTAGAATCCATGCCACCCCTGATTGCCTACAGGCTCCAACCTCATCACTTGTTTGTATAAGGAAGGCTGCAATCGCTTACAATCTCACGGTCAGTCAGACGCTCTCTCGGGCTGATCATTTTGTATCCATTTTCGTTGGTGATCTCGCCATTACAAATCTCGGACCATCACGACCCCCTCGTGATCCGATCAGCGGATTCGTGACCGATCCTTTTCCTGATCGAGGCGGGCCTACCTCTCACTCGAAGGGACGCAACACTCCCATCGGGAGGATGTCCAACAAGAACTGCCTCTAGGGCAGCGCTGATCATCGAAAAGGTTACCCAAGCGATTGCATCACTTCCTTGGTATGATGAATAACGTAAGCGATCTCATCGGACTCCAAATATTGATGCACCGGCAAGCAAACGATACGATCCGCTACCTCCTCCGTCACCGGAAGCTGTCCTCGATATCCTCCGCGTTTGAGGAAGTATGGATGCAAGTGATCCGGCGGTATATAATGGGCACCGGCTTCAATGCCCCGCTCATTAAGTTGTTGCAAACAGCGATCCCGGATCGATGCCTCAACCAACAGCGGATACGTTCGAAAACTATGCGTATAACCTTGGGGAATGTAAGGGGTTTCGCAAGCCAAATCAGAAAAGAAACGATCGTATATCTTGGCATTTGCCCGGCGCTTAGCGAGATCCCGATCCAAATGTTTAAGCTTGACACGTGCCACCGCGGCCTGAATGGTGTCCAGACGCTCATTGACGCCGCGGATCACCAAGCCTTTCTCCTGACGAGTAGGCATCGGGTCCTCTTCCTTATAAGGGCTGCTGGCCGTGCCGTAGTTTCGGACCCAGTTGGCCTTCACATAGAACTCCTCATGATTGGTCGTGAGCACTCCCCCTGCACCGACACAACCCAAAACTTTTGATGAAGCAATGCTGAAACACGCCATGTCTCCGAGACTGCCAACTCGTCCAGCAGGAGAATCAGCACCGATTGCCAGGGCACCATCCTCAATGAGAATGATATCCTTCCGATCCGCCAATACCGATCGGATCGCCGTAATATCGGCCGGTAATCCGTACATATGCGCAACAATCACCGCGCGCGTCTTGGGGGTGAGGGCCGCTTGAAGCGCATTCGGGTCCATGTTGAAAGTCTGTTGGTCAATGTCGACCCACTTCAGATCCGCTCCGGCATTCTCGACCGCAAGACTAATGGCTTTATCCGCTGTGGCCACGCCGATTACTTCATCGCCCGGTCCGATTTCCGCCGTCAAGAGAGCGATGTGTAGCGCGGCCGTTCCCGACGTGACGGCAACCCCGTAAGCAGCCTGGCAATAAGCGGAAAATTCACGCTCGAATGCGGCAACTTCCCGACCCATCACAAAGGCGCCGCGATCCAATACCCCCCAGATCGCGGCATCAATCTCCTGCTTATCACGCTGATAGTGGCGTTTCGGATGATACACAGCCGGAATATGATACGTGTTCATAAACCCCACTCCTTTCGTAAGGGGCTGACCTCAAGCCGTCAGCCCCTTACCCGGTTCATTTCCTAATCAACCACCTTTTCATCAGTTAGGGCAGCTCATCCGAAAAGCGAACCTCTTCAACTAGATCACCTAGGATTGTCAGCCACTCGCCCTGACTGACCGGCGGCCAGACCTTTCCGGTGTTTAAAACCGTCCCATCCGCCGGAGCAAGGATCTGTCCGGTAAGTTCTCCCGTATACGGATGATAAACGTGGGCAAACACATCGCCCTTTTTGAGAAAGTCTCCCCGCTCACATTGCCAAATGAGAATGCCGGAATTGGTGCCCGCATCAATCTCGTGAATGGCGTCAAACACTTCTACCGTTTCCGTTTCGGTGACAATCTCACCGTCAATCATGTCAAATAGAATCATTACGTTCTTGATGCTTTGCTCCGCCTGAGCGATTTGTGCATGGCCGTTATTGAGGAAATCCGGTCCACCACCGATCTCCGGCATGATAGCAGGTTTACCTTGATCCTTGGCCACCGTGTGAAAACCTTCCCAACTCTTGGGCGTCGAGCGGAAAATTTGACGAAGCCCAAAAGCCATGGCCATTTGCCGGCTCTTCTTGATGACGTCCGGATCACCATACTCGCCCGGGTAGATCGTGTACCAGACAGCGGTATCCGTCGCTCCGGAATGCATATTGATAACGGCATCGGCAGGTTCGAGAAGTTCGGTGAGGTAGACGTGGGCGAGCTGGGCGCTTGGCGATCCGTCGGGATCCGCCGTGTCGAGGGTACGGTCCATATTTTCTCCGTCAAATCCGGTCAGACGCTCACCAATTTCAAAGGCGGACGTGTTCATGATCGGAGCGGCAATCAGCGCTCCTCTAAGTTTTTGTAAGTCGAGTTCACGCATAATCTTCGCGAGTCCCAGTCCACCCACGATTTCAGCACCGTGAACCGCACCACTGACAAGCAGGGTCGGTCCGTCATGGGCACCGTTTAAAATATTAACCGGTATATGCACAGGAACTTGGGACTTCGTCTTGCTGGCCTCCAAATAACCAAAGGCACGTTCTCCTGGCTTTGCTTCAATGTCACGAATTCGCATAAGTGTTCTCCTTTCAGTAATCAACAAATTGCTCAGTGCGATGGGGGACCCTGGATCGGTTCCCCATCGCTCAAAGGTTAACTCCATAAGGCACTCCGGGTGTTATTCCCCCTCTCCTCAAAGTGCCCCGATCACACCCTGCGCCACCGCATGTCCCAATCCCCACTTAATCGTTGAGCACCCTCTGACGTGATCAGGATCTGATCGTTAATTCCAGCAGCCGAAACCGACTTCGTCAAATTCGCCGCGGGATGATAATTAAGTACCATTCCAGCCTCTAACTTGGTCTTATGGCCGCTAGGATCATCCGGCGAAAAGGTGGGCCATTCAATCCAGTCCATTCCTTGTCCGTGAAACTCATAGTGCTGGAGGGGGGTATCACTAAGTTCCCAACCCGACTCTCGGAGATGATCCTCAAATAACTGGAACAGTTCACCGAGCGTCACACCGGGTTTGGCAGCCCGCTGGATGGCATCATACGCGGCAAACTCATCCTCATGCAGTTTTGCTTCCTCCTGGGTCTGATCACGAAAACTGAGGGTCACGGTGAGCTCATTATAGTGGCTGCTCGCGTTACAGATTTCCATATGGTAGGACAGAACATCTTCCCATTCAACAATTTCCTCGCCCGGCACTTTTCCGTTAATGAGGATGAGATAGTCCCGTGCACCGTTTTGATGAATATAACGGACCGATTCCATGGAAGCCTCCAGCTGCGTCATCCCCGGTTCAAGGTGGGTGACAAAGCGCTCCATCGCTGCCTTCGAAACAGTCCATAACTCGCGGTATTGCTGAATTTCTAGGGGACTTCGGATCGCCCGGACTCGATTCATTAGCATGTCCGCGTTAACCAAGGTAGCCGCTGGCAATCCTTCTTTTAGGATATTAAAGGCACCGGCCCCGATAATAAAATCGTGGCCGGCCACCCCAATACGCCCTTTATCCAAACGCCGCTGTTTGAGTTCTTCAACGATCTTTGGCGTGACGTACCAATCTCCACGACAATCCGTGATCCATCCTTGAGTCTGGGCAATCATTCGCCCCAGCGCCGCACTGGTAATACTTAGCATCGGATCTCCTTCAAGGGGAAACAAAATGACCGCATCGTGTCCCCACAAGTGGAAATCGGTCAACCAACGGAAATACCCTCTTCCGGTCCAGCCGTGGCCTTTGCCCGCGATGAGGAGAACATCCAATCCTTCATTTTCCATGGCTTGTCGTAGCCGATAAAATCGCTGGTCGCGCTCTATTAATGTCGCTTTCGTTCCCAAATCAAACCGCCCTCTCATTCCTCTCGGGCACTAATCCAACAGAGTAATGTCATAACCCCAAATCTCGACATCCCCCCGGGGCGTCCATTCAATCCGGTCACTTATGCCCCATAACAATGACCGTTGATAAAGGCCAATGTTGATCCGTTCATCGGCGATAATCTGGCTGGCCTCATGATACGCTTGAATTCGCCGAGTATCGTCCTCTACTTCTGTCCAAGCGGTTTTGAGCAAATCGTCAAGACCGGCCGGAGCGGAGCCTTGCCCGGTGTACTCCACGTTCTCCATAATGTGGCTTTGGAATCCATACGTGCCAAAGAAGGGATTAAAGTGGCCACCAAGATCCACGAGGTAGAGTTCCTGATTCTTGGCCGGATGGTAGACTTCCGAGCGCCAGAGACTCTCGGCCTGAAAACGCGCTTCAACGTTGAATCCAACCTCTTCCAACATATCGACCACTGTCCGACCGACATCGCCAAAGGGCCACTCTTCTCGGGCATCGAAGAACAAATATGGCTCGCCGGGTTGGTATCCGGCCTCCCCAATCAGCTCACGGGCACGATCAGGATCATACAAGCAAGCGTCGGGGCCAAATAAAGCGGGATTAGCTTCTTCCAATGGGCGAAATAGGCGGGCGCGGAAGGCTTCCCCGGTACCCCCCTCAATATCTCGCAGCGCGTACTTATCGATGGCCAACTCGATGGCTTCGCGAATGCGAGGATCACGGGTCGTGAATTCTCTATCGAGCCTAGGATCGCCCACGTGATTGGGATGGACTCCCTGGCGCGGATACAACATGAATCCCTGTGCCGATTCGGACCAGATGGCGCTAACACCGCTCGCCTCATTGATTCGACTCTCATCGGGCGCCATCACCCCATGTGCCAAATGAATGCCGCCGGTGATCAGTTCGGCCACCCGTGTAGAGGCTTCGGGGATGATACGGTATTCGAGTTCATCGTAGGTGGGGAATCGATCCGTCTGCCAGTAGTCCTCGTTGCGTTCAAATAACACGTGTTCATCCCGCACCCATTCTTTGAGTAACCAAGGACCCGTTCCCATCGGTTCCCGGTGAAGGCCATCATGCCCAACCGCTTCCGTATGCTCTTTGTTGACGATTCCCGCCCCGGTATTGCCCTGCGAAAGTTTGAATATGAACAGGGAATCCGGCTCTTTCGAAATAACATCAAAGGTGTAATCATCGATAATTTCAATTCGGTCAATCCACTGATATTGATCACTGACAATGAACATCTCCGTTGGGCCTTCGATGATCCGACGATAAGTATATTTGATATCCTCCGCCGTCAATTCGGATCCATCGTGAAATCTGACGCCTTCATGAATCCAAAACCGATAGGTCAGTTCATCCCTGCGCTCCCAATCGTACGCAAGTTCCGGGATCCATTCTCCTTGATCAGCGCTGCGATAGAAGAGGTAGTCATAAGCATTTTGCGTAATCCACTCCGCCAAACTGGTCCAATCCGCGGGTGGGTCGAATGACTTAACATCCGTTCCTTGACCAATCACCACGCGTCTTGGGGTGTCGGGCACCGCTGGCTCGTCGGGATCCGTAGGACGAGCGAATGGGCTACATCCTGCAAGTACCGCCAGCACCACCAACAGCGCCAAGATTCCCAATGATCTGGTGCGCCAATGTTTTGCCATCATGGCTCCCCCAATCCAAAATTTGAGACGGTAAGCGAAATCTACGCCGCGCAACGGATGGATCATGGCATCTTCCTTAGTAGGTTGAAGCGGACAACAGGTTGATCAGTAGGATAGGATGATCAACATCGATCCCTAATAGCAAACACCATTTTGTTTAGTGTATACTAAGAGCAACCACCCGACAAGGCGGGATTTCGACCGAATAACCTGTTTATCTTGACCAAATTAACGTATAATTGATTTGAAAATCCTCCATCTCATGGTTTCAGACATTTAGGAGGTCACGATGGAACCCGATCAAGTTGGAGTACGATTACGATACTTGCGAAAAAAATACCGACTTAGCCTAAGAGACTTAGCCGGTCGAACGGGTCTTTCCCACTCGTTTTTGAGTCAAATCGAAAACGGGATACGGTCTCTTTCCCTGGAAAACTTGGATCAACTGGCGCGCTACTTTGAAGTTTCTGCCGACTATTTTCTGGGTCGCACCGATCATCCGACGGCTCCCAAACTCCTCGAAGACACGAAAAAGGACCCTCAGGGCTGGCCCGAGGAGACCCCGCAGTGGTTAAAGGATCTGTACGATGATCCGGACTTTCAGCCCTATGTCGGTCGAGAAGATGTCCGACAAGTCATGCTCGACCCACTCAATCGGCTTTTCCTACTATCGAGCTCGAAGCACACTCGAAAAGCAGAAAAAACGATCATTCTTGATATTCTTCGATTCACTGCGTGGCGGCTGGATCAGGTCGAACAAAATGGAGATGGCTAGCATGCATGGGTTGGTCTTTGGCTGACATGACCGGTTCTTTCCATAGCCGTTATCATCGGCGATGCATGTAAACCGGATCATACGTAGGAGGGAACGCCATGAATCGTCAGCAGTTGATCCGTCTTGTTTTAGAGGACTATCAGCACCTCGACCACAACCCGAGAAAGAAACTACATGCGATCGCACGGGACTTTGGGCTAGAGATATATATCGAAAAGTTAGTGGGGTCTTGTGGCGGCCTATTGTGGAAGATCCTCAACCGTTGGTGCATTGTCCTAAATTCTCAGGTCCCCACTCATGAACAGACCTTTGCCTTCGCTCATGAATTGGCACATTTCGTTCTGCACCAGTCGATGGCGGATCAACTCTCCTATTTCCCTGAGCAAACCGAATCCCTTGAACGACAAGCAAACCAACTCGCACTGAAAATCCTCTTACCCAAACGAGCACTACTTCCTTTGTGCAATCCGGGTTCCTCGATTCATCAAATTGCCAGCAATTTAACCCTTCCTTCCTGGGTGGTCCGCGAACGCCTGACTCACCTTCGCCATCCACTACGCAATAGCCCTTTGCAAGAATCTTCACCTCACCTTGTCAAGCAAAGCAAATAGCGGCAGATCGCCTCGGCGGCGGCTTTCAGTAACCAACCGGTCGAGGAAAGCCAGGCAAGCAATCGTCACCCAACATCCATCCCCTATCTTTCTTCGTCCACTCCACTAAACGATTAAATCTACCCGAAAACAACCGGCGTTAAACCCTTAATATCGCTGGCTGAAAACCCAAAAGAAATTAGGGTGCCATCTAAAACCACCTCACCAAAAGGCTCAGCAGAGGGGATGATCGGTGCTCTTGCCTTGACCGCTTTCCCATTCCCCTTTTTTCCACAAGCCCTACCGTTTCATGGCTAGATGTGCGAAACATTGGAATAACGGTTTTCGTTCAACGAATCAAGATAATATTTAGGGTCCACTATTATATGGGTAAATAGCGCCGGATTATTGCATTTTCATCCATACCATGCTATTCTTATGCTACCAAAGATTGTCGCGCTCTCAACTTAATCCAAGGCTTCGGTGCACACCTTCACCATCGCCCTGGAACCATTGAACCCGCCGTATTACTCGGTATGAGGCATTGGCTTTAGGGAGGAGGTGAAGGAAGATGGAACAGATCGGTGGCGTACTAACGGCAATTGGTGGCCTTCTCTTAGCCATTATCGGCATCATTCAACTGTTACCTGATTACGTCGTCCTTGACTGGTTCTTTGGTATCACGTTTCTCATTTTAGGTGTCGGTCTGATCTTCATGACGCTTCGCAGCATGCGACCGGAATAAATCATAATCATATTGGGTGTATCATCCAACGACACTCTTTCCTATAATGCTCGGGGCCGCCCTCCTTTTTAGCGAGGGCGGTCTTCCATTTTAACACTCGGTCCTAAGTTCGGCCGTTCTTCCGTTACCAAACGCTGTTTCCAGCTCCCCCGAATGTACCAAAGGAACGAAAGCACGCCACCAACAACATTGGAGATTGCCACCGACCACCACAATCCATTCACCCCCAACGGCGTGTGATTCGAAAGCACATAAGCAAGCGGCACTCGCAATAAGAGGAGCGAAATAAAGGCGAATAACATGGCAAGGACGGTCTTGCCCGCGCCTCGAAAGGCACCGCTTAGGACATTCAACACCCCAAGAAATCCGAAGGAGAAGGAAATCACCATAATGTATTGGGTCGTTAAGGCCCGTGCGGCAGGATCAGCAGGCAAGAAGAGACCCGCTAATAGATCGGCAAAGAAATAGGTGCCCACACCGAAGGCCGCCAGAACACCAAAGGCGATGGCCGCACCCGCATAACCGGTGCGTTCGGCCCGATCGTCTTGTTTTGCGCCTAGGTTTTGTCCCACCATCGTGGTTGCCGATTGCGCCAAGCCCATACTGGGCAAAAATGCCACCATGGCCAGTCGGCTGCCCACACCGAAAGCAGCCAGCGTCGACGTCCCAAATCCAGCCACAATGGCGGTCATTAAGATAATGCCAACCGACTTCATGGACATCTCCGCTGCGGCGGGCAACCCAATCCCAACCAGACGTTTAATCGTGTCCAATCGCGGCATCAGCTGGGATACGGACACTTTCAAGCCAAAGGTGCCAGCAAACAAAAACCCAATCCCGAAGATGGAGGCCGCACCACGCGATACGACCGTGGCAATGGCCGCACCCTGTACGCCGAATTCGGGAAAGAACCCCCAGCCAAAGATAAGAAAGGGATCGAGGACGATGTTCAAAACGGTGGACGCGAGCATGAGTTTCATGGGATTAATCGTATCGCCATATCCTTTGATGAGTGCCTGAAAAATAAAGAATCCGAAAACAAAGGGGATGCCAACAAACCAGGTGCGAAGATACAAAACCGCATCCTCAAAGACATGGGGCTCGGGTCCCAACAACGCCACAATCCGATCGCAATAAATGTAGCCCAAAATGCTTAGGATAATGGCCAAAATCCCCACAAAACCCAGAGTCTGCGAGGCGATATAATTGACCATGTCGTAATTACGAGCACCGGTGTTATGAGCCACCAGCGCCGTCCCGGCGATGGTCAGTCCCGCGCCAAAGGCAATGAATAGAAAGATGATGGGAAAACTGATGGAAATGGCAGCCACCGCATGCTCGCCCACCCGACCGAGCCAAAACGTATCCGCCAAATTATAAAGATTCTGAAGGAGATTGCTCACGATGATCGGCCAAGCCAGGATCAAAAGCCCCGGGACGATGGGTCCTTCCACCAAGTTGGGTTTCGTCCTCAAAAAGCGCATTTTAAAACTCCCAAATGTTATGATCCATCGATCAAACAAAGATCATCAAGATGAATACATCGGGCGGTCATGCCTGATCCGATCCGACGAATAAGGAGGCGCGCCGGACATCTCCGTCCGGCGCGCCTCCGCTTGTTGAAGGTCCCAATCCGGACCAACGATTACATCGCCCGTTGATCACGGAATTGCAGGTCGTAGAACAATCGATATTTTCCGTCGCGTTTCATCAATTCATCGTGGGTGCCGCGCTCCATGATCTGACCTTGATCAACGAACAAGATTTCGTTCGCATTCACAATGGTCGACAATCGATGGGCAATCACAAACGTGGTCCGCCCTTGGGTGATCCGGGCAATTGCCTCCTGGATCAACTTTTCCGTCTCCATGTCGACAGAAGACGTCGCTTCATCCAAGATCAAAAGGCGGGGGTTCTTCAAGAATGCCCGGGCAATGGACACCCGTTGCCGTTGCCCCCCCGAGAGTTTTAGACCGCGTTGACCGACCAAGGTGTCATAACCCTTCGGCATGCCCATAATAAACTCATGTGCGTTGGCCAGTCGCGCCGCCTCCACGATCTCCTCGTGGGTGGCATCGGGCTTTCCGTAGGCGATATTTTCGGCAATCGAGTCGGAGAACAGATATTCGTCCTGCATGACCATGCCGATGGATCCTCGTAAATCATCGAGGTCCCAATCCTGAACATCAATGCCGTCCACGCGCACCGCCCCATCATCCACATCGTAAAGCCTGGGGATCAGACGTACAATGGTCGTCTTACCGGCACCACTAGGCCCAACCAAGGCCACCGTTTTGTTGGGTTCCACGTGAAAATTGATGCCCTCTAGGACCAGATCATCTTCCTCGTAGGAAAAGTGAACATTGTCAAACTCCACATCGCCGGCGACGTTAACCTTGTGAATGCTGTCCGGCTTGGTCTGAATGCTGGGTCGAAGATCCAGATGGGCAAAGAACCGTTCCATGGCTGCGAAAAATTCGCTGAGGCCTTCGGTGGTCCGAACCAATTGTAAAATCGGGAATCGAAATTGCAGCATGTACCCGTAAAACGCCACCAGCGTCCCCGGCGTGATGACATCGTTAATCGCTAAGATAGCCCCATAACTCAGAACCACGAGAATACCGAAGGAATTGAGGAATCGGGATCCGCCGAACAAAATGCTCATATAACGCATGGCTTTCATCCTGGCATCAACATGCCGCTGGTTGGTGCTGGAAAACCGCTTGTCCTCAAATCCCTCATTCGAGAACACCTTGATGACCTGGACTCCGGACAGGCTGTCTTCCAAACGATCGAGCATGAACGCGACCCGTTCCCGCGTTTCACGGAAACCTTCGTGCATCCTCACCATTAGGAAACGCGAAAACACAAACAAGAATGGCACAAATATCAGGGCAACGGCCGTCAAGCGCCCGCTGAGGGTGATCATAATCGCCAAGGTACCGACCAACATGGTGACAGAACTGAGAATGGCCTCCGGTCCATGGTGGATGTATTCTTGCTGCTTGTTCAAGTCGTCGATAATTCGCGACATGAGTTCGCCCGTTTTCTTGTTGTCGTGGAAGCTCATGGATAAGCGTTGATAGTGGTTATACAGATCGTTACGCATATCGCGGACGATCAGCTGCGCGATCACGTGCCCATAATACGTCTTGAGCCCCGCGATAAGGGCGCTGCTGGTATAAACGATGAAGGCCAATAATACCAGCTGCCAAACCAACGTCAAATTGCCTTCGGGAATCGCGATATCGAGCATATCCCTTAGGAGGATCGGGGGTACCAAAATCAGAAGGGCTCCGACGATATGGGCGACCTGGATGGGAAAGTAAGCGCGTCCATTTTCGACCAAGTATTCGCGGAAGAACCGCTTCAGCATATCGGTATACCTATATCGATCACGTAATTCTTTTTCCTGTTCAATTTCTGGCATGCCAGGATGTCACCTCTCAAGATTTAAGACCCATAGATATCTCCACCTTCCGGGTCGAAAGATGGAGTTTGACGCTATCAATCATTTCATTGGCAAATCATTGGCAAAACATTTATTTCTGTACTCTAAATAAAGGGTACCATAATCCTGTGACCGGGGAAACATGAAACCCCCCGAATTTTTCCCTCGTTTCCGCTCGTCGGGGAAATTGAGGAGGGAGAGCGGGATCCAACCCCAACGTGCACCTCGGCCACGAGAACACCTCCGGAGCGGAAAAACTCTCCCTCATACACCCTTCTTTGTCTATTTATGAAAATCTTATGAAAATCGCTTTGACAAAGGCAGCATCCCTACAGACGCTGGATGCCATCTATTGTTCTTTACGCCAGTCCGGACGCTTGAGATAAGTCAATTCCGCATAAGTCTCGTAAACATCCTTGACCCGGTCCTCGGGCCAATCCCATTCCCAACCTAAGCCCAGGTCCTCGTTTACCAACACGATGTGAATGTCCGTCATGCCGGGGTTCTTTTCAATAATCCCGGTGACATTACAGATTCGCTCCGGTGAGGTGCAATCCTCGCACTTTTCCGTGATGGCACAGGGCGTTTTCCGATTCTTGATCTTGGCATGTTGGGGAGATATCACATTTCGCATGCGCTCATACCCCGCTGCTAGGTCCTCCACAATCTTGTTGGTTCCGATCACCAATACTACGTGTTCGGGACCAAACATCTGGCCGACCACCCGGTTGCCCGCACCATCAATATTCAATAGTTTGCCGTCACGCGTCAGCACGTTGCTGCCGGTGAGAAAATACTCGCAATAAAGCGCCAGACAGTCAATCCGATGCGACTGACTGAGAGAGATCTGCCCCGTGTTAATGGCCTCCGAAATGTCTTTCGAAAAAGGGTTCACGACAATGCGGGCTTCCGTTTGTAACCGCGGAATAACCTCCAGCTGCCGAACGGAGGTGGAATCCCCAATGCCCACCGTCGCCCCCACCGGAATCAATTCCATGACTTTCTCGTGGGCCTCATCAATCGTTTCCACCAAATGAACATCAAATCGATTTCGCTTTAACGCATCAAAGGTATCTTTTACTATCGGATCCACGATTGTGCTCCTTTCTGTAGATAAATACAGATTGACGACGTTCTCGCTAAAATTCTATCGGATCCAGGACGTCCTCGGAACAGGGCCCGATCAGGACGGGGTCCTTCTTCCATGAATCCTGATCCGAAAGCCTTCCGATGATGTTAAAGCCACTCCCTCGGTTAGGTGATGGGCATACCCCGAAGGAGCGTCCGGATCATCCGGTACACCGCATCGGCATCCTCCGATTCATAGGCGATGGTCAGCGGGTCGACCGGTTCCACCCCGGGCGTTCGTAGCGCGATTTCCGTCATGCCGCTGTGCAGAAATTTAAGTTCGGCACGATAGGGCGGGTCGAGCCGCCAGGGCGAAATAGCATCAACGCGCTTAAGTGCCCGTTCTGCCGCTTCTCGAATGGTTGCTTGCGCCCGTTCGTGCGGCATGCAAATTGCCGAATAACGGGTCACAGCGCGCTTGACCACGGCCGTTTCAATATTGGGGATAAGTTCTTGAACCTCCTCGCATGTACGGTCATCACCGGCGATCAACACCATGGGAACACCCATCTGGCCAGATTGAAACGCATTATACCCCGGCTCCCCTACCGGGTAATCATTGATTTTTAGCCCCACGACCACGCGTCCACTGATGGTGTGACTGAGGGTGCCGAAGTTGTCGTTTCGCACATGCTGCCCCACCATCATGGCGGCGGTAAACGAGGAATCAAGCCCCTGCATCTGACCCCGGGGACGATCAGCCCCGGTCAACAACCAACACCTTGGATCCAGCGATTCAATTAATATATTCCGGTATCCATTGCCCCCGTGGGCGTCGACCAGCAGCACGTCCGAAGCACCCGCGGCAAATGCACCTTCCACCGCTGCGTTCGCCTCACCGGTCATCAACTGCCGGGCCCGTTGATAATCATTTCCCTCCGGAGAGGTGTGATTTCGATCCACAACGCCGCTCACACCTTCCATGTCCACCGAGATCAACACTTTCACAACCATCGGCTCCTTTCGATCGCCCCTGTACCATCAAAAAGGTTCAACGTTCATCCCGCTGCATGCCCGACATAAGGTCGGCTTTACGACCGGGGGTCTAATCACGTTAGCGTCTTAACACCCGGGAGCATCACGTCCGGATCCACGGCGATATCGACCAACACCGGTCCCTTATGGGCAAAGGCCTCCTCCAAAACGGCGTCAATTTCATCATTGGTCTCGATGGAAAGGCCCAAAGCACCGGCGCTTTCGGCAAACTGGGCGAAGTCGGGATTGACAAAATCAACGCCGTAGAACGGATAACCGTCCCGTTTTTGTTCCTTTTTAATGTTCTTAAGGCAACCATCGTTGAACACAATCACTTTGACGTTGAGATTCTCCCGCACGGCCGTGGTAAAATCCGCCATCAGCATGGAAAAGCCCCCGTCGCCCGTGACACAGACCACTTCGCGTTCCGGCATGGCCAGGGCACCTGCGAGCGCCGCCGGTAGGGAAAACGCCATACTGGCCATAGACGCAGACATCAGCGTCAATTGACGTTGGGTCTGAAAATAACGGTAGAGCCAATAGGTATGATCGCCCACGTCGACGCTCATCACAGCGTCGGGAT
>SLMV01000198.1 GCA_007133365.1 Clostridia bacterium | reverse complement strand
TGTGAGTGCCGGCGGCATTTTCTTGTTGTTGCCCCTTTTGAAACGATGGAAATGGGGCCAACGGGTGCGTGATCAGGGACCCGAGCGGCATCTGTCCAAAGCGGGTACGCCGACGATGGCCGGAATTGGCATCTTCCTAGCGGCAGGGGTGCTGGTGTTGTTGCTTCCCAAGGTGGCCGAAATCGGGGCTTTGTTCGCTGCCGTGGGGGCGGCCTTTGCTCTGGGGTTTTGGGATGACTATTTGAAGGTGATATTGGATCGTCCGTTGGGGATTCGGGCACGAAACAAATTGGGAATCCAATTCTTATTAGGCTTGGTGCTGGGCATTTGGGCCGTCGAGGGATTTGGCCTTTCGACCGAGCTAGTAATCCCGGGTTTTTCCGCTGTGATCGATGTCGGGCGCGCCTATCCGCTCTTTTCCGCATTACTGGTTGCTGCAACTGCCAACGCCGTCAATTTGACCGATGGCTTGGATGGATTGGCCGGGGGCGGCGTGGCGATTTCCCTCGCGTTTTTCGTTTGGGTGGGACTTTTGCAGCAGCAACTTCCCATCTCGCTATTTTCGGCGGGTTTGATGGGGGCCTGTGTGGGGTTTCTCTATCACAATATATTTCCGGCCCGGGCGTTCATGGGGGATACCGGTTCTCTGACCTTGGGCACGTTGTTGGCCGGACTGGCCATTTTTACCAAGACGGAACTATTTTTGGTTTTGGTCGGCGGTCTATTCGTCATCGAGACCCTTTCGGTGATGATCCAGGTGGTTTACTTTCGAATTAGCCGCGGGCGCAGGTTGTTGCTGATGAGCCCGTTACACCACCATTTTGAATTAAAGGGTTGGCACGAAAAACGGGTCGTGCAGGTGTTTTGGCTGTTTCATCTATTATGTGTTGGCGCGGCGTTTTGGGGATATCGAGGTGTTCTTCTATGACCCGACGGTCTCGACCCACAACCGGACTGCGCAAACCCAGACCCCCGGACGGTCTTTTGTTGGTCAGCATCTTTGCCCTGGTCGGCATCGGCTTGATCATGGTGTTCAGCGCCAGCAGTTATACGGCCCAGGTGTGGTTTGGGGATAGCTTTTATTTCTTCCGCCGACAGGCGGTGTGGGTCTTTTTCAGCACCCTTCTTCTGGTGGTAACGCAATATGTCCATTACGGGATTTATCGGCGTTATGCTCGGGTCTTGTTGGTGGTGGGGATGGGCTTGTTGGCTTTGACGTTGATTCCGGGGATCGGGGTGGTTGCGCGCGGATCGCAGCGCGCCTTTGCCCTGGGGCCGATCTTTATTAGCCCGGCCGAGCTCATTAAATTGTGCTTGGTCATCTATTTGGCCCATGGGTTTTGCCGGGTACCGGGGAAATCACGCCAATTTGGTCAAGGAGTGCTGCCCTATTTGGTGATCATTGTCGCCATCGCGGCGATGGTCATGCTCCAGCCCGATTTAGGGACCGCCGTGATGATTTTGGGTGTTGGGTTTCTCTTGATATTTGCTGCCGGCGCACCGCTTCTTCATCTTTTGGGTCTGGGCATTTTGAGTCTTCCGGTGGTTTATTCCCTGGTGATTCGTGAACCGTACCGCCTCCGGCGTCTGGTGGCCTTTTTGGACCCGTGGGCCGATCCATTGGATACCGGATTTCACAGCATTCAAAGTCTTTATGCCTTGGGCTCCGGACGCCTGTTTGGCCTGGGATTCGGTGCCAGTCGACAGAAGTATCTCTATCTGCCGGAGCAGCATACGGACTTTATCTTTGCGGTGCTCGGCGAGGAATTGGGCTTAATCGGCGCCGGTGTCGTCATCCTCTTGTTTGCCGTCTTGCTTTGGCGCGGATTGGATATTGCGGCGCGAGCGCCCGATACGTTCGGAAGTTTGTTGGCTACCGGGATCACGCTTATGATCGTCTTACAGGCGGTCATCAATATTGGGGTGGTGACTTCCGTCCTTCCGGTGACCGGGATTCCGCTCCCGCTCATCAGTTATGGCGGTTCATCGTTGATGGTCAGCATGATCGCATTGGGTATTTTGCTGAATATATCGCGCCATGCGCGCGTTTTCTCGAAAACGGGCGACTAGATTGGAATCGGGGAGGCGAAGGGGACGTTGAAACTCATCATTACCGGAGGCGGAACCGGAGGACATCTATATCCCGCGCTTAGCATTGCACATGGGGTGATGGAAAGAATTCCCCGGGCGCGTGTCCTTTACGTCGGAAGCGAACGCGGACTTGAATCATGCGTATTACCGACGACGACCATTCCTTTTGAGGCCCTTCGCGTGGAAGGATTGGTGGGGCGGCGTCCGCTCCGCTTGCTTCGAAGCATGGGGCTTTTGGCCCGGTCCATGATGAGGGCACGTCGGCTGCTACGGGAGTTTGGACCGGATTTGGTGGTTGGCACCGGCGGATACGTCTCGGTGCCGGTGGTACTCACGGCGCAGTTGATGCGAATTCCGACCATCATTCAGGAACAAAACATTTATCCCGGGGTCGCCAATCGCTGGTTGAGTCGATTGGCCGAGAGCATTTTGCTGCCGAGTCAAGAGGCATCGCGGGGTTTTCCCCGAAACACCCGGCACAAACAGTTGGTGACCGGCAACCCGGTGCGTTCGGATATTGGCTCCATCTCCCCGGAACAAGCGCGACAAGCATTGGGAGTGGCGTCATCCGAGCATCTGGCATTGATCGTGGGAGGAAGTGGTGGCGCTGCGCGTATCAACCAGGGCGCCTTAGCGTTTATCAACGAATACTTAGAGGATTGGCCGGGGCTCCGCGTGATTCTCATCACCGGTCCCCGTTACTATCAGGACGTCATCGCGCGGATTGGGACGGTGTCAAATCGGGCTTCGATTCTTCCGTATGCAAAGAACATGCCCGAATTGCTGGCCGCCAGCGATCTATTGGTGAGTCGAGCCGGCGCTATGATGATTGCGGAGGCGACGGCGGTGGGATTGCCGCTCATTTTGGTTCCCTCGCCCAACGTCACGCACGATCATCAACGGCAAAACGCCTGTGCTCTCGCCCTGGCGGAAGCGGCCGAGTGGGTGGAGGACGGGGAATTTAGCGGCCATTGGCTGGCGTGTAAGTTGTCATCGCTTCTTGGGGAACCGGGGAAATTGCAGCAAATGGCAAAGGCCAGTCGCCGCTGGGGATCATCCGACGCACTAGCAACGATCCTTTGTCATCTCGTTTCAAAATGGAAGGCGCGAGGAGGCTCGATTCATGGCGCTTGTCCCTTATGAAGATCAATTGCGTGCGGTCACAAAAGATGTGATCAAAATAAACGAGCCGTTGGCCAATCATACGACGTTTGGCATCGGCGGGCCTGCGGATGCGTTGGTGTGTCCGAAGGATATGGCGACGACGGTTCGCATCTTGAGCGTTGCCGCCGGGCATGACATCCCGTGCCATATTTTGGGGCGGGGGAGTAATTTGCTGGTAGCGGATTCGGGAGTGCGGGGCCTGGTGGTGAAAACGACCGATGTGGCGTGGCACCCGCCGCTACAGCCAATCGCCGGGCTTTCGAATCAATATGAGGTGGGTGGCGGGGTGCCCATCTCGGTGTTGTTGGCTCATTGTTTAAAAAAGCAACTAACCGGATTGGAGCCGCTGACGGGGATTCCCGGCACATTGGGCGGCGCAATCGCAATGAATGCCGGTACCCAAAACGGGACGGTTTCCGAGGTCGTCGAACGGGTTTGCGCCTTCGATTTAACCGACGGCACGCTCCGCCAGTTTTCGCGCACCGCCTGCGAGTTTGGTTATCGTTCGTCTCGTTTCTTACAAGGGCATCGTTTGGTGGTGTTGTCCGCCCAATTGCATCTCGGTCCAGCCGACCGCGATGATATCGCGACCTACATGCGGGAGCAGGTGCTGACCCGACGGGCTTCACAGCCCTGGCGCTCCCGGAGTGCGGGGAGCGTCTTTCGGAATCCGCCGGGCGATTCGGCCGGACGTCTCATCGAAAAAGCGGGTTGGAAGGGATGTCGAGTAGGCGGAGCGGAAGTATCGTTAGAGCATGCGAATTTCATTGTGAACGTCGGTCATGCCTCTGCAGCGGATGTCATGACGCTAATTCGTCGTATCAAAGCATCGATTAAACGGCAATTTGGCGTTGAACTCGAGTTGGAACTTCGTATTTGGGGGGCCGATGCGCCATGAGGGCCCAAGCCACACAAGTGCCAAGACGGCAAAATCCATCAAAACGTCGGCGATTGATGGGCCGCGGTTCGGCGGTGGGCATTCTCATTGTTGCCCTTTTGATTGGGGGCGCACTTGCGTTTGCCCAAAGTGACTTTTTTCGGCTTGAGACCCTCGAGATCGAGGGGCTGGATCGGATCGGATCGGATGAAATCCAAACCCTTTTGGATGTCCGAAGGGGTCAACATATGTTTGCCTTTCAATTGGGGGAACTCAAAGCGCGGTTACAGCGAGACGCGCGCATTGAGTCGGCGTTGCTTGAGCGTGATTTCCCGGGTCGCCTTCGCGTTTACATCAACGAACGGGAACCGTTGGCAGTCTTGATCTACCGCGGTCTTTTTGCTGAGGTGGATGCCCAGGGTGTCGTCCTTTCCGTCGACAACCGCTGGCCCGAGGGTGAACTGCCCGTCCTGTCGGAAGTGGATATCGAGGTGTTAGTCTTAGGAGAGCCGGCGCTCGCGTCTTCGAATCGTTTGCTGTATTGTTTAGAGCATCTTGGGGGATTGGCGCCGATGATCTCCGAATTGTATCATTCGGAACGGGGAATCACCTTGATCACCGAGGAAGGTGCTCAAATCTGGTTCCCGGAAAAAGAAGGTAAAATCGACGAGGCAGTGGAAGCCCTGAAGGAGATTCTCGATATTCGGGTGCCAACCCAAGGTTGCACGGTTGATCTTCGTCTTCCCGAGCGACCGATCCTCAGGTGCGGAAACTAGCGGTCGTAATATTGCCTTCTGACACAAGGATTTTGTTTGAAAAGGACGAAGAACTTGACTATGTAAAGGGGGCCTGGGAGCATTGCTTGAACTTGAAATGGATAATCCAGATTTGGCTGTCATTAAAGTGATCGGCGTCGGCGGTGGCGGCAATAATGCGGTCAACCGCATGATCGAGGCGAAGGTTCAGGGTGTCGAATTTATTGCAATTAATACCGATGCCCAGGCATTGGCGGCGAACAAGGCGGATCATAAACTTCAAATCGGGCAGAACGTAACCAAAGGATTGGGTGCAGGTGCTGATCCTGCTTTGGGACGAAAAGCCGCAGAGGAGAGCCGCGAAGAAGTGGAGAAAATGCTCGAAGGAGCGGACATGGTGTTCATTACCGCCGGTATGGGCGGGGGCACCGGGACGGGCGCTTCGCCAATTCTCGCCGAGGCTGCGCGCGCGGTGGGAGCGTTGACCGTGGGGGTGGTGACCAAGCCGTTCTCGTTTGAAGGCAATCGCCGCATGCGCCAAGCGGAAGAAGGCGTCGATGTCCTGCGGGAATCCATCGACACGCTCATCACCATTCCCAATGATCGTCTGCTGAAAATTGTTGAGAAGAAGACGTCCATCGTCCATGCCTTCGTCATTGCGGATGATGTGCTGAGACAGGGTGTTCAGGGCATCTCGGACCTTATCGCGGTGCCCGGGTTGATCAATCTCGACTTTGCCGATGTCCGGACCATCATGATGGGGACGGGATCGGCCCTGATGGGAATCGGGAGTGCATCCGGCGAAAACCGGTCGGCCGAAGCGGCGCGAAACGCCATCTCGAGCCCCCTTCTCGAAGCATCGATTGAAGGGGCCAAGGGTGTGCTCTTGAACATCACCGGCGATAGTTCCATGGGGCTTTTGGAAGTGAATGAAGCGGCCGAGATTATTCGACAAGTGGCCGAGGACGATGCCCACATCATTTTTGGTGCGGCAATTGACGAAGAACTCGAAGATGAACTTCGGGTAACGGTGATTGCAACGGGATTTGGTATGAAGGCGAAGACGCTCGATGAAGGGTTTGAAGGCCTTAACATACGGCCCTTTGCGACCGACGAAGAGGATCTGGAGATTCCAACCTTTTTGCGGCGCGAGGCGGGACCCGATGAATAGCGGATGATTCGATGCCGCAACCCTTCGGGCTCTGATGCAGATACCCCGATCGCCCGAGAAGGCGAAACGCTAGGTAAAGGATGATACCGAGCCGCTCAATCATGGCGTTCTTTCGGGTCGGGGAGACCATTTGACGGATTGTGAGTGGATCAACCATGGCGGATGGCCTCGCTTGGCAGATTCGAAGCACGGGATCCGTGGATTATTGGGCCCTTCCCGCCTTCGAAACCAAAGGGTTCTTTGCTGCTTTTACCCTTCGCACAAATGAAGGCAATCAAGGTGCCCAGCCGGGTTTCAATTTGAGAAACCACGGGGAGGATTCACCCGAGGGCGTCGCTTGCAATCGAAGGCGATGGCAGCAGGCGTTACCGGAGGGCGTCTCCCAACAGATCCAGTTGGTCCGCCAAGTCCACGGAGTGAACACACTCATCGTACGGGAACCGATGGGGCACCGGCGCGACGATTGGTGGCTAGGCCCCATTGCCGATGGCATGCTATCAACTTCCGACGACGTGTTGTTGGGGATGCTGTTTGCCGATTGCCTTCCCGTCTTTATCGTCGACCCCGAAAACGGGGCGTTGGCGCTTTTGCATGCCGGTTGGCGCGGTCTCATCAAAGGAATCATCGGAACGGGCCTTAAACGGTTGCAACGCAAGTATGGGACTCGGCCGGATCGGTGCTGGGTGGCGCTTGGTCCTTGCATTGAACGCGATGCCTATCAGGTCGACCAACCGGTGTTGGCCGCCCTCGTCCGGAATTTTCCGGATTGGCGCGAGGTGGTGTATCCCTCCAATCATGGTCGGGTCCGCTTGGATTTGGCGGCCGGAGCGCGATCTCGTCTTGAGACGGCGGGTGTTTTGCCTACCGCCATTATTGCGCCGCCGACCGGTACCTATTTTGATACGCGCCACTATTCCTTTCGCCGCGGAAATCAGTTGGAACGCTGCGGCGCCTTTTTGGGACGAATGCGACAAGAAGCGGATGGTACGGCGGATCAATCGGAACTTGAGGAGCGATCATCTTGACGAAGAAGGCGAACGAAATTCAAACAGGGTATCAGAAGGTCCGTCAGGAGATTGAAAACGCCTGTCAGCGGGTGGATCGGTGCCCGGATTCTGTTAAAGTGGTGGCCGTGACTAAAGGCTATCCCCCGCGCATGCTGATTCACGCCCTCAGGGCCGGGTTAAAGACGTTAGGGGAAAGCCGGGCGCAAGAATTTCGAGAAAAGGTCGGACTGCTGGAGGGAGCGGAGGTTGAATGGCATTTTGTCGGCCCCCTTCAGCCCAAAAATGCGAAGTTGGTGGCGGGTCCTTGCCACCTCATTCATTCCGTGGATACGTTGGCGGTGGCACAGGCAGTGGGGGAACGCAGTGTGCAACTCGATCGGACGAGCGACATCCTCATCCAGGTAAACGTCAGCGGGGAGGAAACGAAGTCGGGGGTGCCGCCCGAAAAGGCCCGAGCGCTGGCAGAGGATATCGTGGCCGTGGAGGGGGTGTCCCTTCGTGGTTTTATGACCATGGCGCCGTTTTGGGATGATCAGGAAGCGATTCGTCCGTTGTTTCGGCAGTTGCGGGAAATCAGGGATGAGATCGCGGACCACCTTGCGATCGAACTCCCCGAGCTGTCCATGGGGATGAGCAATGATTTTTCGGTGGCGGTTGAAGAAGGGGCAACGTTGGTTCGAGTTGGCACAAAAATATTTGGGAAGCGAGAGGTGTGATAAGCGATGACAGGTTTATGGGAACGCATTTCCGGAGCACTTGGTTGGGTGGATCCGGATGAGTATGAGGACGAGTTCGAAGCCTATGAGTTGATGCCCGAGGAAATGGAGGATGACGCGTGGGAACACTTCGACCCGCGGGAGGTCGAGGAGACAGACGAAACGACGACCGAGCGGAGAAACCCCGGTCATCTCGGGAGTCGTCATCGGGTTGTGAGTCTACCCGGCGGCAGCAGTGGACAGCCGGTCCGGGTGGCCGTGGCCAAACCGACCGGATTTGATTCCGTCCAAGAGATCGCGGATAAACTGAAAAAACGCGTGGGGGTGGTGGTAAACGTCGAACAGATTGACCGCTCCGTGGCGCGACGCATTATTGATTTTCTGAGCGGGACGGTCTATTCCCTCGATGGCCAAATGCAGCAAGTCAGTGCGGGTGTGGTCATTTTTGTACCGCGCGATATGCGAATTGAAGTGATGCGGTCCGAAGCCGAGGGTCGAATGTCGCGTGAGACGGAAGAAGGGGAGAGGCTCGAGTTTTAATGGTCTTATACGCTATTGTGTCCAGTTTGGATACGATTTTAAATATCTTGGTGTGGATTGTCTTGCTTCGGGCCATCATGTCATGGTTTGGGCCCGACCCCAGGTCGTCCGGGGGTGAGGTTTACTATCGGATCTTAAACGTCCTGTTCCAGTTAACGGAGCCTATGCTGCAGCCCTTACGGCAGTTCCTTCCAACCGGTGGGATGGGCATTGATTTTACCCCCTTAATTCTCTTATTAATTTTGCAGTTTTTACGCCAGCTCATCTGGAGCCTCGTTTAGAAGGAGGGGATATGTCGACATGCCGATATCACCGGTAGATATTCACAACAAGGAGTTTCGCCGCTCCTTGCGGGGTTATAAAGTGGCGGAAGTGGATGAATTCTTAGATGAGATCGTCCAGGAGATGGACCGTCTTTTACAAGAGAATGAGATGTTTGAAGAAGAGCTTAAGGAACTCAATGCGCGCATTGAGCAGTACCGGAACATGGAGGATACGCTGCAGCAAACGCTGGTGGTGGCGCAAGAAACTGCCGAGGAAGTGCGTAGCAATGCCCGCAAGGAAGCACAAGTGGTCGTTGCCGAGGCCAAAGCCGAAAGCAAGCGGATCAAAGCGCAAGCCCATAAGGAAGTGGAGCATCTGCGTGAACAGTCTGAACAGGTGCGCCAACAGATGTTGGAATATTTGGGGCGGGCCAAGGCGAATGCGATGACTCAGTTGGACGTCATCCAGACGGCCCAGCGTGATTTAAATCAACCAACCCAAAACGATCGTCAAGAGGAGGCATCAACGTGAGCGGAGGACGAAAAGCCAAAGCAGACAAGGATCAGACGATCGGCATTCTTGGGGGCATGGGCCCGGGGGCGACGGCGGATTTGTTTCAAAAAATAATCGAGGAAACGCCCGCCAAGAGTGATCAACAGCATATTCCCGTGGTGATTGTCAGTGATCCTCGGATTCCCGACCGGACGGAAGCCATTCTCCGGGGCGGACCGGATCCGGTGCCTTTGATGCTGAAATCAGCATCGACGTGTGTTCGCGCCGGGGCGGACTTTTTGATCATGCCTTGTAATACTGCCCATTATTTTCATCAAGAAATCCAAAACGGCCTCTCGATCCCTCTGCTACACATGATGGAGGAGGTGGCCGATCATCTAAGGCGTGCCTATCCCGAGATCCGTCGACTGGGTCTTTTGGCGACCACCGGAACGGTACAATCCGGCCTTTATCAGGATGCCTTTTCAGCGGCCAATTTGGCTGTGGAACTTCCGGAGGCCCACGATCAAGAGGCGGTAATGGAAGGAATCTATGGTGCCGAAGGGGTTAAGTCCGGTGGTTATGAAATGCCCAACCGGGTTTTTCGCCAGGTGTCCGAATCTTTGATTGAACGCGGCGCCGAAGCCATCATCGCCGGGTGTACCGAGATTCCGCTGGCGCTTCATCCGGAGGATGTCGGGGGCGCTGTTTTGATTGATCCCACCCGGATCCTAGCACAGGCAGCGGTCCGTAAAGCCCGGGGCGATCGTCCGGAGGGAGCGTAACGATGACAAAACGAAAGACTATTCTGACGGGCGCACCCATTTGGGCGGGTGCCGACGGGATTCGGTCCGACCTATCCGTGGGCCTGGTGGGGGATCGAATTTACCGAATAGGCGAACATGAGAGCGTGCAGATGGCGCTCGGCAGCGATACCCCGGTTCGCCAGATTCCCGGGGCCATTTTAATGCCGGGTTTTATTGATGCCCATTGCCATCTTCTCAGTTTAGGTGAACACCTATCCACGCTCGATTTGACCCGCTGCTCGAGTGTCGATGAGATGAAGGAACGGCTGGCCCAAAGGGCAGCAGCCCTGCCTCAGGGCGAATGGATTACCGGGCGAGGCTGGGATCAAAACGGTTTTGCGGAAGGCCGATACCCCACACGTTGGGATCTGGACGATGCCGCCCCCCATCATCCGGTGTTTTTGCGCCGAGTTTGCGGACATGCGGCCGTGGCGAATACCCGGGCGTTGCAATGGGCTGGTATTGACGAAACGTTTTCCGATTCTGAAGCCGGATACCTCGAACGCGATGATCGAGGACACCCTATTGGGGTGCTTCACGAGGCCGCGATGCGCCCCGTTCAGGCAGTCATTCCCGAGCCGGACCAACGCCAAAAGGAAACATTTTTGCAAACCGCCATCAGGCACTGTTGGGCGAACGGGTTGACGTCCGTGCAAACGAATGAATCCAGCTCCGACTTCTGGGCGACCTGGCGCGCCTATCGAAACGTGTGTGCGGGCGATTTTCCGTTTCGTGCCTATGTTGATATTCCACCGGATGTGGCCCAGGCGGTGCGCGCCCAGGGGTTTGTGACGGGATCGGGTGATCGCTGGGTGCGGTTGGGTGCGACCAAAATTTTTGCTGATGGATCCCTCGGAGCACGGTCAGCCGCTCTTAGCGCATCGTACGCGGATACCCCCTCCCATCGCGGTGTGCTGCTCGAACCCCCAAACGTCTTAAGCGAAATGATGCATGATCATCATGAAGCCGGCATGCAGTTGGCGGTCCATGCCATTGGCGACCGAGCCCTTGACGTGGTGCTCGATGGGATCGATGGTGCCATCGGGCGTAATCCACGGCCGGATCCTCGACATCGCATCATCCACTGCCAAATCACCCGCGACGCCCAGTTTGATCGGATGGCAGCCAGCGGGGTGATCGGTTCCATTCAACCGATCTTTGTGGCCACCGACCTCAACTGGGCGGAAAGCCGGGTCGGGCCGGCGTTGATCCGTTCGAGTTATGCCTGGAAGAAGATGCTCGAGGCGGGAATTCCCTGTGCGGGTGGCTCGGATGCCCCGGTCGAACCCATCAATCCACTTCTGGGTGTATGGGCGGCTGTCTGTCGTCAAAATGATGCCGGTGAGCCCGTCGGGGGTTGGCTTCCTTCGGAGCGTTTGACGTTGCAGGAGGCGCTTGAGCTGTTTACCCTCGGCAGCGCGCAAAGCGAGTTCTCCGAAGGCGAAAAGGGGATCATCCGAGAAGGTGCGCTGGCGGATCTGGTCGTCTTGGATCGCGATCCTTTCTCGGTGTCGAATGATGACCTCCGAAACCTTCGCGTGGTGGAGACGTGGGTGGGCGGCAAGCGGGTTTGGAATCAATAGAGCGGGGTGGGAATCCCCGTTTTTGTTTGACGAGACGCATGATTATAAGTTTAGAATCCAGCGGGCGACGAGGAAATAGATGATGAGTCCGGTTCCGTCGACGATCGTGGTCACGACGGGTGCCGAAGCCGCGGCGGGATCGACCCGCAGACGATTGGCGATCAGCGGAAGAATCCCGCCCAAAATGCTCGCCATAATCACGATGATGAAAAGGGCCGTGGCGACCGTGTAGCCAATCAGGGGGCTGCCGCCCAGCCAGGAGGCTTGGAAAAAGGCGATTAAGGCCATCATACTGCCTAAGATCAAGCCCGTGCGCATTTCCTTCCAAATGACATATTTTATCCGGCTGATGGAGATTTCATCAAGCGCCAAAGCGCGGATTACCGAACTGGCGGCTTGGGCGCCCGCATTGCCACCGGTGTCGATGAGGAGCGGGATGAAAAAGGCCAACACGACCACGGCTTCAATATAGCCCTGGAAGTGATTCAGGATGTTGCCGGTAATCATCTGGGCACCGAACAAAGCGGCCAGCCAGAGGGCGCGCCGGCGCACCACCGACCAGACCGACCCGTGAAGATAGGGGACGTCCGTCGGCTCCATACCGCCCATGCGCTGGATATCTTCTTGGTATTCTTGTTCGATGACGTCGATGATGTCATCGAAGGTGATGACCCCTAGCAGATGGTAGTTGTCATCGATGACCGGAAGCGCCAAGAAATCGTAGTGCCTCATTACGTTGGATACTTCCTCCTGGTCCATCAGGGCGGTCACCGCGATGACCTCACTGCTTGCGATGTTCCCAAGCGGTTTTTCCGGGTCGGCCAGCACCAGGTCCCGAAGCGAGGCCACGCCCACCAAACGGCCGCGATCATCAGTTACATAGATATAGTAGGCGGCCTCCACCTCACGGGCCAGGCGCCGATAGAAGTTGAGAACCTCGCCGCAGCGCTGTTGGGCGCGAAAGGATAAGAAATCGGTGGTCATAATACCGCCCGCGGATGTTTCCGGGTACGCCATCAATTCTTGAATGGTTTGACGATCGGGGAGCACGTCAAGCAGGACCCGGACGATTTCACCATCCAATTGACGGAGAAAGTCTGCCAGTTCATCAGGGGAGATAAATTGAACAAGGCTTCTCAGACGGGTGAGGGGGATATGATCCACCACCCGAAGTTGCTCCGTAGGCTCGAGCTGTTCGAGGACTTCCGCTAACTGCCGATCGCTGAGCATCGCCATCAAGGTGATTAACAATTGTTCCTCACCCGGTTTGATTGCACCGACAAACTCCGCGATGTTAACCGGATGGGTCTCGGAGATGTGACTGCGAATTTCCCGAGGACTTCCGGTCTTGATTAACGTATAAAGGTCCTCCACGGCCCTCACCTTCTTTCACCTTGGGGGTGCCACTGACATAATGATAATGGCCCGAGTCCGGGATCTTTTTGGCCAAACGCATTCACGATTGACGTAGACAGTATATCAAATCCTTTGCTCCCAGACGAAGGGGCGTTTGGGTGTCTCCCTGCGACTGTGTTAGAATTGAAACACATTTTGTGGCAAAGGGGGTGGGACGCCTGCTCGCTTGGTTGCTCATCACGCTAAGTTTGGATCTAGTGACGAAAGAAATCATTTTGCGATGGATGGCCGAAGGAACGACGCGTCCGTTGATATCGGGGGTTTTTCATTTGACCCATGTTCAAAATCCGGGGGTCTCGTTCGGCCTTTTCCCAGATGGAACCCTTTGGTTTGGCCTGATCGGGTTGGTGTTCACCCTGTTATTGATCGTGTGGTACTATCGCTGGGGGAAAGAACTGCCCTGGGGCTATTTGGCCACCGGCTTGCTCGCCGGGGGTGCTCTCGGGAACGTATGGGACCGTTTGTTTCGCGGTTATGTCATCGATTTTCTCGACTTTCGGGTCTGGCCTGTGTTTAATGTCGCGGATATTGCCATCGTGGTGGGATGCGGTCTCATCTTTTGGGGCATCGTTCGCACCGAGATGAAATAGGAGGTGAAGATGTGTCGCTAGAATCCTCGGATTCGTTTGTGCCGGGATATGAAACCAAGCGCTGGGTTGGGGGCGAGGACGATGAAGGTTTGCGCCTCGACGTTTTTCTGACCGCTCACACGCCTGAGGTTTATTCCCGGACCTACGTTCAAAGTTTGATTCGCGATGGGCATGTTCGGGTTGACGAGGTGGTCCAAGATCGTCCGAGCCATCTCGTCTCAGCAGGGAACACCATCGAGATGACGGTGCCACCGCCGCAGGAAACAACCCTCGAACCCGAACCGATCCCCCTCGACATTGTTTACGAGGACGACGACTTACTGGTGATTAACAAACAGCGTGATATGGTGGTGCATCCGGCTCCTGGCCATTATTCCGGCACGCTGGTGCATGCCCTTTT
>SLMV01000146.1 GCA_007133365.1 Clostridia bacterium | reverse complement strand
TTCTTCGATGGCCGCGGCCGCCGTAATGGACTTGAACACCGAGCCTGGGTGTATCGTGTCACAGATCAACGGATTCCGCCATCGTGACGACGGAACCTCGGTCCACTCATTTAGATCATAAGCAGGATAATTGGCCATGGCCAACAACCGACCCGTCGCCGGCTCCATCAGCAGGATGAAGCCGCCTTTTGCTTCATGCTCCGCCACCGCGCGGGTCAATTCTCGTTCGGCGATGTGTTGGAGCACTTCATCGATGGTCAGATACACATGGTCGCCACTTTTTGCGGGTACTCGGTGATGCACCGCCTGGGGGATTTCGCGCTCGCCCGCGTCCACCTCAAGGATCAATTCGCCGTCTTTCCCCCTTAGGATCTCATCAAAATAGGCTTCAATGCCCTCCAACCCTTGATTGTCGATCCCGGCAAACCCCAGAATATGGGAACCCAAACTTCCTTTGGGATAATAACGTTTGCTCTCTTGGGTGAAATAGAGGCCCGGGAGATCCAGACGCCGGATGCGCTCGCTAATCTTTGGGTCGAGCTTTCGCTCCAACCACAAAAACGTGGTGGGCTCTGATAGCAGGCGCCGGAGTTCCCCCGTATCACGATCCAAAATGGGTGCTAAGGCTTCCGCCACTTCGAAAACATTCGGAATTTCAGCCGGAACAGCATATAAGGAATCCGCCCCGAGACTCACGGCCAGGTCCCGTCCCTCAACATCCCGGATATGGCCCCGTTTAGGGTGAATGCTGATGGAGCGGGTTCGGGTCTGGACCGCCTCTTCACTTAAATGCTCCCCCAGAACAATTTGCACCCAAACCAACCTTGTGGTGAGTCCTAAGAGAAGGATGAAAAAGATGATCAATAAAGCCAAAATTCGTTTTTTTAATTTGATCGCCGGTGCTCGCATCGGATCCGCTCCTCCTCATCCAACCGCCTCTATCGTCGCACACCCGGATCGTGCGCTTCGACGGGCTCGCCGCCGCGGAGCCACTGGAGCAACCAATCCCCCCACCCTCTTAGGTCAGCCATCTGAACAGTTTCTTCGTCCCCCGACTCCAACTCTACCACAACCCGATGCTCCGTTGATGATCGTGAAGGCTCGGACACGCTCCCTTGATGAGTGGCGATCAGCCCCGGGGTCGATTCGGGGATTTCCGTGGAGGTTGCTTCGAGTCCTTCTCCGGAAACTGGCACCATCCCCATCGCCTCTGCACGCGCCAAGACTCGTTCTGGGTCCGTCAGTGAGGCAATTTGCGATTTTAGCTGTTCGGTTCGGGCTTGGGCCGTCGCCAACGCTTGTCGGCGATCGGTCAGCTGATAACCCCGTTCGGCGATCAAGGCTTGGGTTACGACCAGTGCAAAAGCCATTAAGAAGATAATAGCAAGGGTCCCGACAATCTGTACATGCTTGAGATTGATTGATTTTCTTGGTGCGCGTTGCCTTTTCTTTTGCACTCGACGCTTCGTTTTCTTAAAGGAGGGGGGTTTCGCCGCGCGCCGCTTCGGTCGCGGTCGCCGGTATTCATAATGGACGTCCAGTTTTCTCGCTGTGGCTGGCATTCGTTCTTCCCTCCCTTTTTGATATGGTCGCGATGGCTAAAGTTAGAACCGTCTGACTGCTCGCAATTTGGCCGATGAAGCGCGTGGGTTACGTTCAATCTCTGCCTCCGTCGGGAGGATGGGCTTTGGTGTTAGATCCTCGACGATTGGTCCCCCGCAACGACAAACGGGTAAGTCCACGGGACAGCGGCAGGGCTTCGAATACCATCTAAAAACCCGTTTGACCGCTCGGTCTTCTAATGAATGAAACGAAATCGCGACCATTCGCCCTTGTGACGCTAACCGGCTGATCAATGCCTCAAGCGATGCTTCCAGTTCCACGAGTTCGTCATTCACTTCAATCCTCAAGGCTTGAAAGGTACGTCGAGCCGGGTGTCCGCCCGTCCGCCGGGCACGCGCCGGAATGGCTGCCTTAATGACATCGATCAGATCCCCCACCGTCTCAAACGGTGCCGCTTGTCGGCGCTCGATGATAAACTTCGCGATTCGACTCGCCCAACGCTCTTCACCGTACTCGGACAAGACCTGGCGAAGTTGGCGTTGTGAATATGTATTTAGAACATCGGCCGCTCGTTTGTCAGATTCCGTATTCATGCGCATATCCAGGGGCGCCTCGGGAAATCGATAACTAAACCCGCGTTCGGGATGATCAATCTGAAACGAACTGACCCCTAAATCCAATAAACATCCGTTGATGGTGGGTCGTTGACGCTCATCCAAAAGGCGTGGAATTTTTCGCCAATCGGAGTGGATTAACTCGACCGTCGGGGGAGCCCCCCTCAGCATTCTTCGACTGTATTCGATGGCCGCCGGATCTCGGTCGATGCCGATAAATAGGTCCTCCGCCGCCAAACATTGAGCGATCCGCCGCGCATGGCCACCGCCCCCAACCGTTCCATCAACATAGACGCCGCCCGGGCGCGGGGCGAGATACTCCAAGACTTCCTCCATCATCACGGGCTCATGATAATTGGTCGTCATCTTAAAAAACGGCTCCCAATTCGTTCAACTTTTCGGCTAGTTCCTCATAATTCTCTTCGGCGTCACTTCGCATATCGTTCCAGCTGGGCTGACTCCAAATCTCAATTCGGTTTCCCACACCAATAATGACGGCTTCTTTCAATAACTCGGCATACTCGCGTAAATTGGGGGGAATCACGGTGCGACCTTGAGAATCGCATCCGGTCTCAGCGGCGCCGGAGAAGAAAAAGCGCGTAAAGGCCCGGGTCTCCGAGCGCGTAAAAGGCAACTGCCGCAATTTCTCGGTGAGCACATCCCACTCGTGACGAGGATAGACAAACAAGCATTGATCGAGACCTTTGGTCACGACAAAAGCATCACCAAGTCCCTCGCGAAACCGCGCGGGAATGATGATGCGCCCCTTCTCATCGATGTTGTGGTGAAACTCACCCATAAACACTTGTTTGGCCTCCAATATGTTCGGTGCAGGCTCCCCTGTCCTCCACTTCACTCCACCTGCCTCCACACTTTGTATTCGCTACCCCACCTGGGAACTCCTCTTTTAAGGCAAAAAAAAATGGGACTCAATCAAATTGAGTGCCCAGATTCCCTGGAATCGATCGCTTGTTCGACCCATAACCGTCAATTCGAAATGTTCTCGGAATCCTTTCGATCGTTGAATGATCGGCGGTTTATCGGTGACAAAGCCCGCGTCCTAGGACGCACCTCGTCGTTTGAGCACGCCTTCCGACGCAATCCAATGCATCATTCGCCCGCCTTCAGCCAACGATCAATTTTCCGTAAGACCGCACACCGGCTATCCGGATCTTGCCGATCAAACCAACATACGTCGCTTTCCTTTCGTAACCACGTGAGCTGTCGTTTGGCAAACCGGCGGGTGTTTCGTTGCATCAGGGAACGGCAAGTCGCCCGGTCGATCTTACCTTCCAGATAACGAAGCACTTCTTTGTAACCAAGTGCTTGCGCCGCCGTGGGACCTAAAAAACCGTAAGTTTCCAATAGTTTTTTAACCTCCGCCACCAAACCGCGCTCCAACATCCAGTCCACCCGACGGTCAATGCGTTCATAAAGATCGGGACGTCGCATGAAAAGCCCAATTTTAAGCGCATGGTAAACACGACGCGGTTCGTCCCACCGCTTCCATTTTGACATCGGCCAACCGGTCACTTCCTGCA
>SLMV01000208.1 GCA_007133365.1 Clostridia bacterium | reverse complement strand
TGGGAATTTGAAGGGTTACGATGGATTCAAGAAATGCGTTGGCGATACCGATAGTATGAGTAAAGGAACGTTTGGTAGGACGTAGGAGGAGGCGACGGATGCCATGATTATTTCACACCAACAGCTTTTGGCTGCCATGCAACAACGGGTCGAACGGGTTTCCGGGGCGGATCTACAAGGGGTAAGTCCGGCGTCATCGTCACGAGCGCTTGATGCCGGGAGCAAAGCCGACGGGATCCAACTATCACCGCGGGCCCAGGAGGTCCTCGAGCTGCGCCGTGCGTTGAACGATCTGCCGGACATTCGATCCGAGCGGGTGGATTCCATAAGAGCGAAGCGAGAAGCCGGCACCTACGATGTTTCGGCGGAAGATGTTGCGGAAAAGATTATGAGCCGAATCGTCATTGATGAAATCTTTCATGACGGCGAATCCGAAGCCCAAGTGGGTGAAGATCCCTCATGAGTGATGCGCTTCAATGCCCGGATCACACCGCTAGCGGTTGGGAACTGGTCGAATTGATGGGCGAACACTGCGCTTGCTATCAGACGTTGCTTGTTTTGCTCGACGTCCAGCATCAAGCACTGGTCGATCATGACCTCGGCGCGCTCGGAGCGACGCTAGCTAGCCAAGAAGAGTTGTTGGCCCGGATCTTAACCATCGAAGAACGACGTCATGATCTTTATCAGTCGGTTTGCAAAGGGGTCGGGCTCACCGAAACGGCCGTATTATCCGATTTGCTGGATTGTGATGACTTGGATCCGGATTTAGTTTGTGCCCTTCAAAGACACGCGGGTGCACTTCGGGACGTAACCGAGCAGGCAAAAAAGCGGAATCTTGAAAACCAGATGCTGATCAACGACGCTTTAAAATTGTTGGATTATTCCGTTGAAGAAATTAAACAACTCGCGTTTCAAAATACCACCTATAAGAAAGATTCCGAGACAGGGGAATCGTCGTCCATCATCATGGACGAGCAACGATAAGGGAGGCCGATCCACTGTGCGCAGCACATTCTTTGGCATCGAAATGGGACGAAGGGCTCTGAGTGCTCACCGTACGGTGGCGGATGTGGTGGGCCATAATTTGGCGAATGCCGCCACTGAAGGGTATCGGAAGCAGAACATCGCCCTGACGGCGACGCAGCCCTATGGGCAGTCCGGTCAGCCTTCATTATCGGTGGGGACGGGTGTCCGGGTGGGGGACATTGCCCGGCGGCAAAACCGCTATTTGGATCGTGAGATTCAGCAGCGAACCGGTGCTGCCAAAATGTGGGACACGCGGTCGCAGATTCTCCATCAGGTACAAGACATCCTGGCCGAACCCGGCGACTCGGGCATCAATAGCGTGCTCGATCGTTTTTTCAATGCCTGGCAGGATGTGGCCATAGAACCGGACAACAGTGCGGTGCGAACCGCTGTGTTGGAACGGGGACAGGAACTGGGGGATGCGCTCGGGTTGGCTCAGAATCAGGTCGCTAACATGGCATCCAATATCGAAGAAAGGGCTGCCACGCGGGTGAACAAGATCAATAATTTGTTGGACGAACTCGAGGGTCTTAATGCGCAGCTCGTCGCCATTGATGCCACCGACATGCGGATGAACGATCTTTTGGATCGACGCGATATGTTGGTGGAGGAATTGAGCAGCCTGGTGTCGGTATCCTCGCGAGACGGCGCCGACGGCGGGATTCGCCTGGTCGTCGATGGCATTCCGGTCATGGACTCCTACTCCAGCCGCCGGCTAGAATATGCAGGAGTCGAGGGCGACGGTTCGGGGAGTTTGGGCAACGTGGCATTGAATTGGACGCACGGATCCCAAACCGCGATTCCCTGGGAGCCCTCCCAGGCCGGGGAACTCGGCGCCTTGGTGGGGCTTCGAAATGAGGAAGTCCCGGGCGTGTTAGCGGATCTTGGCGCGCTGGCGGATGCCCTTCGGACCGGCGTCAATGCGATTCATCAAGACGGATACGATCTTGAGGGTAACCCGGGAGGTGCCTTCTTTTCGGAAACCGTGGATCCTGGAGTTCTTCGAGTTGAGGATTTGGCCCCCTCGGAGGTGGCCGCGGCGGCGATACCGGATGGGGCGCCGGGCGACGGGGATAACGCGCAAGCGATCAGTGATTTTCGCCAGGACCCAGAAGCCATCGATGGCACAGACCCGGGTGATTTTTTACGGTCGCTGGTGAGTCATGTGGGCGTCCGCACGGAACAATCTGACCAACTAGGGACCAATACCAACAATATGTTGATGCAGTTGGAAAACCAACGCGATGCCATCACCGGGGTCTCCATCGACGAAGAATTGACGCACCTCATCACGGCCCAAAATAGTTTTAATGCCGCAGCGCGATTGGTGCAAACGTGGGATGAGATGCTCGACATGATCGTGAATGGATTGGTGAGATAATGAGGGTGACGGAACGGGGCATGTCAAGGACGGTTCTCAATGATCTGATGGCCAATCGTGGGCGATTGAGTCGAATTCAGGAGCAAATGAGCTCGGGTTCACGTATTAACCGGCCATCCGATGATCCCGGTGGGACCGTGACGCTGATGCGGGTCACGAGCAGCTTGAGCGAGATCGATCAATACCAATCCAATATTTCCTTGGGACGCGAACGATTGAACAGCACGGAGGCGGTCTTGGCAGAAGCATCCGATGCCGTCAATCGGTTACGGGAACTCGCGGTTCGGGGTGCCACGGGAAGTATGCCAGACGCCTCTTTGAATGCGCTTGGCCAAGAAGTCTCAGAAATCTTTGAGCATCTATTGTCGCTCGGGAATACAGAGCATGTCGGTCGCTACTTGTTTTCGGGTAATCAGACCGATACGCGACCGTTTGAGGTGGACCCGACCGGGGGCATTCTTTACCATGGCGACGAAGCGGATATGACCCGACGGATTGGCCCGGGCATTGAGGTTCCGCTCAATATCAACGGGGAAGCAACGTTTCGTGACGTGCTAGAATCGGCGGCCAGCATTCGCGATGCCTTATTTGCGGGCGAGCAGGGGCAAGTCGATCAGTCATTGGACGCGTTGGATGGGGCGCAAGATACGCTTTTGGATGAACGTTCGCAGGTGGGGAGCCGGATGAATCGTTTGGATATGAGCGAAAATCGGCTCGAGGATCTTAAGATTTCGCTGACACGGGTTCTTTCCGAGACGGGCGATGTGGACATGGCGGAGGCGATTATGGATCTCAACTTGACGGAACGGGCGTATCAGGTGGCGTTGGCCACCGGGGCCCGCATTTTGCCCCAAACACTGCTGGATTTTTTGCGATGAACCCATTAGGCTGAGGGAAGGATCGATGAGGGGGAGGCAATCTCTTGAAGATGAATACGTTTCGTTTTGGCGAAATTTCGGTGACGGATGATCAAAAAATGCACCTTCCGGACGGATTGCCCGGTTTCCCGAGTGCCCGCCAATTCTATCTGCTGGACCGCGCTGAGGATTGGCCCATTCGCTGGTTACAAAGTGCCGATGATCCGGCGCTTGTTTTCGCAGTCGTCGACCCGGAGCCAATTATATCCAATTATCGCCCGATGATCCCCCCGAGAGACCAAGAGCGACTCGGGATTTTTAGCGCTCAGGACGCGATGGTTTTGGTCATCCTGACCATTCCCTCGGATCCGCGGACGATCACGGCAAATCTTCGGGCCCCAGTGATCATCAACGCGACGACGCGATGTGGCAAACAGGTGGTGTTACCGGATGAGAAC
>SLMV01000183.1 GCA_007133365.1 Clostridia bacterium | reverse complement strand
ATATGGTGCGGGATCTTCGATATTTATTAAGGGGAACCGGGCAAGCCCGTACTGCGTTGGATGCTTTTTACGGGGACGATCCTCCGGGTTTATTGGTGGCGTTGGCGACGGCTGAGCGTCGCCTTCTTGGCAGGGACAAAAAGACCCCGTTAAGACCCCGTTGGGGGATTTACGGCGGGATCTATTGTCGGATCCGGCGATGGTGCGGGATTATCGGGATCGCTTACGGGAGCAGGATTTTTCTGTGCGGGGGATGCGCGGTATGGGGGCGGCGGAATCCCAGGTGGATCGGTTTAAGAATCGGATTCGAAAGCGCGGTCAGAGTTGGGGTGAACCGGGGGTGATGGCGATGCTCCGCTCCCTGGGACAGCATCTGCTGGGTTTTTTGGATCGTTTCACCCAGCGCCTAGCGGTGGACACTCCGTTGGCGTTACCGGATCGGAAACAGCGGGTACAGGCCGCAACCCGAAAAGTGGTCAGAAAAACCCTGGGGGTCAAACAGGCGCATCCACCCATTAAGGATGCCGGCCGAACACGTTCCGGGGGCATGTCACGCCTGCTCCATCAACTGGGGCGGGTACGTCCGTCGATGACCTGACAAAACGAACAAAAACAGGATCGGGGATCTCGACCCACATCTGGTTGACAGGCTCCGGAGCGGGGACCCTTGTTGACATGCCCCTCGCCTTCCGGGCATTCTGATATCATTAGCACCAAAGATTGATGATAGAAGCAGGATCGTAAGGGCCGCAGATGGCTTCTTGCGCTTAGCCATCAACGGTGACACTGGTTGGTGCTTTCGGTTTCACAGGTGCATGATTTTGATAAGCTGCAGAGGTGTTGTGGACGTTTCAGATCGATCTTGAGATGCTCAGCATTGTCGTGTTACAAAAACTCCCACACTTGGAGAGGAGGTTTCGATGCGTACTGATCGACGCGCGGTAACCCGGATCGGTATCTCTTGGTTTTTTAACCGGGTCAATCTTTTGATCGCAATTATTCTTCTCTTATTGCTTGGGACTGCGTTACTGTCATTCTTTGAACAGATCACGCTCTTTGAGGCATTTTACATGTTGATCATTTCGGTGACCACGGTAGGTTATGGGGATTTGGCTCCGGAAACTTCGACGGGGCGGGCATTAATGCTCGCGTTTATACCGGTGGGTCTTCTGCTCGTTTTTGGGCTTGGAGTTTCTCTGGCAACGGAGAGGCTTGATGATTTGATTTTACGAGGGGGTATGGGGCGTTTGGAACGACGTATTGCAAAAATGAAGGATCATTTTATCGTTTGCGGATATGGGCGTTTAGGGCGTGAGATAACGAACAATCTAGTGAAGCTAGGATGCCCGGTGGTCGTCATTGATAAAGATCGTGAACGCGTAGCGGAAATTGAAGATGCTCTATTCATAGTGGGAGATGCGCTTCGGGAAGATGTTTTGGAACGGGCCGGCATCCACCGTGCCCGTGCCCTTGTTTCAACCTTTTCGGATGACACCCTCAACGTCTACTTGGTGTTGGAAGCCAGTGACGTTGCACCTGAAATTGACGTCGTCTCAACGGCTTCGGATCGAGAAGCCACGCGGCGACTGTATTTAGCGGGTGCCACCCGGGTGGTTTCACCCCAAGTGATGGGGGCTGATATTATCGCTAAGAGTGCTTATAATCCGTCGGTTTACCAACTGATGTCGGACATGATTTCGGGAGCCACTCCGGCGGACAACATAAACCAGGTCGTGATCAATCCGGGATCACAATTGGTGGGGCGTCGTCTGCGAGAGTTTTCGGAGATGGGAGTTGAAGGGGCACGTGTAATGCTCATCAAAAAGGGGGACAAGACCATCTTATCACCCTCGGGTGAAGCCGTATTAGAACCCGGATCGGTCTTAGTGGTTTTTGGAAAAGCCGATGATATTGATCAGCTCGAAACATTGGCGGTAAAGAGGGCCTAATGGGTGGTTTTGATCCTAACCTTTTCTATCATGGCATGATCTTGTGTGGCCTTGTTTGTTGGTAGAAAGCGGTTGGCAGCACGATGTGACGTAGAGGTCGAAAGAAACTAGATTTCGATCTGATGAAAGGCCCAAACACGGTTGCTTGGTGAAGGGTTTTGCTAATCTGGCAGGTGGCGTTTGGGTTTACCTTTCGTCTTTAAAGCCACTATTAGAGCTGAGGATACGAATGAAGGATTCCTGTGTTGTGGCATTTTCAGACAATATCGTCTGTTCGTCTGGTACTATGCCGAGCGCCTTAAATCGACCCTATGACGACATTACCGCCATCTTTGAGGTGGCATCGCGCATCCCAATTGCACAGTTAGAGTTGGTATTACACCCACAATGGCGGGTGACCGGTCCCAAGTTATTGCCTTGGTATCGCCACATTGCTCGGATTTTCGGAGAAATGGAAAGAACCAAGACGAGGATCCAAAGCGTTCATGCCTATCGCGATTTGGGAGTTTTTCTTTCGGCGCCCGAAGCAGGCAGCCGCGCGTTAGGTAAACGTCTGCTAGAACAAACGATCTTGGCGGCCAAATATTTGCGGGCTGATCAGGTGGTGTTGCATGGTTGGAACACCTGGAGTCCAGATCTGTGTTTAGAAGAAGCAGTGACTATTATTGGGGCGATGGCAAAGGCACACCCAGACATTCATTTGTCCCTTGAAAATATCCCCGTGAGCGCCCGAGACTGGAGTCAGTTTCGCCTATTGGCTTGGATGCTTAATCGACCAGATTCCCGTGTGGGATTTACCCTGGATCTCTCATGGAGTTCTCTATATGATAACTTTTCTTGTCTGCTTGAATTCCTTCCCTATCTCACCAATGTTCATGTCCAGGCTGAATTGGTTGAATCCAGTGAGGGAAAGCATTTTCGGCCCCGCTACGGGGGTCTGCATGTTGAAGGTGCCATCAAATGCCTAGTGGGATCGGGTTATCAGGGGCCCTGGACGCTAGAACTCAACCCGGCCGGACGAATTAGCGATTTTCGCCGTGCCTTGAAATATTTACAACATTGGGTTAATGATTGATTATAAAAAGGCCTCTCGTGAAAATGGCCGATGCTCAGGGTGACCATAAAGAGCTCGGGATTATGATGGATACGGCACTTCCAAGCCAATACTTTTCGTTTGCTGATAAGTCTTGAAGGGATCGAGGTTGGAATAATAAGAAGCATTGGCCAGCGGTAGTCGGTTATTTCCACGGGAAGTGATTTGACTCCATCACAGCCAACCGGCCGAGTGCGGGTGAAAGGATAAAGCGGAGTCGCCCTTAGTCGACGAAAACGCGTAAGGCGTTGAGATAAGATGAATGACGGGCGGTGGATCCACCGCCCGTTAAGGCTTATAGAGGAAAATTTCGCACCAAGACGATCGGTGTTCCGCCATCCGCCGAGCCTGCGGCTAAATCAGCAAGAGTCCCTAAAATACTGGTAACGCTCCTTGGAGTTGTGCCAAGGGTTTCGCGCGATACATCGCTTTCGTCGTGTTGGGTCATTCGCGTAATTTCTTCGCGCGAATAACCTTGCCGGAACCAGGTTTCAACTTGCAACTTCAGTTTGGTGCCGCGCCGCAAAGAAGCGCCTCGAAGGCTATGACTTGCGCCGATAGCCGGATGGGGATCAGCAAGCTCATAAATCCCGGTGTCGGGATCCTTATAAGCACCATCACCAAATATCAAAACCTCGACCTCTTTGCCCGTTTGCTCCTTAATGCTGGCTTTGATAGTATCCGCCACGCCGTCCGCATTTTCAGGAAGGAGTTTGAGCACACCTTTCTCGATATCTGAAGCGTTTGAACCGATAACACCCCAGGGCTCAGGTCCCAAATCTTGAATGGTAAGTAAAGGGGTGCGTGTTCCGAAAGAGGTGAAAAGGTCTTTCAACTGATTGCGTTTGTGGACGGCGCCAATGATAACACCATCGACAAACCCGTGTTCGAAGATCTTAAGAGGATTATTGGTCAATAATATTTCACCGCCAGCGCCTTCGCCTTGGATGATATCAAGGTACATCCGTGGGTAATCCATCCCGGTGATGGGATGGGAAAAGCGCCGTTCTTTGACCTCCTCAGAATAGATACAGTTGGGATCGCGGTAATATGGGAGTTGGTTGGAATATCGAAATTCTGAAGTGGACGCCTTTTCCGGCCCCAAACGCTGATAGCCCTCGGCATCGACGATGGTCATGCTTTGTCGCTCGAGGTCCACGGTGATGCCCAAAGCGCCATCGCTTTTGGTATCGTTGTGAATACCGAAAGCGCGCTGGGTCGTCTTCGCGAGATTCTCGAAGCTGACTTCTGCAATAATGGTCTTGCCGTTCGCATCACGCAGGGTCAAATCGCCAATCCCTTCACCGGTGATTTTACGGATGGCGGTGATATCATAACCGATTTCCTGTAGTTTTAAGGCGGCCAAAATTTCCCGGATGAGTACGTTCATGTGGGGGGTATTCCCGCGTAGCTCATGAAGAGAATGGTAGATACTCTTCAGACGAAGCCGTTGGGTGGCGAATTCTTCGTCTAGTACTTTATTGCCCACCTCGTCGTCAGGAATCGACAACTGCACCACGACATGTCCCCGGTCGGTTGCTTGTGCAATGGATCGTAAGATGAGAGCGAAACGATTTCGGCTGACAATAGGGCTTATAACCCCAAGACGATCGCCAGGCGACAAATGGAGCTTGGTCTGAATATCGCGGGCAAGTTGGTCGCAAGTAATATATCGATTTTGTGAACGTGCCACGACGGACTCTGTGATGCAGATAATGTCGCCATTTTCGACAACATGCTTTGTGGCCTCAACTGCAATGTCACGAATATCATCACTCGGCAAGATAAGCGGCGTCTTCAGACTCACGGCAACGACGCCAGCATTGGACGGTAAATTGATTGTCATAAGCACCACCTTCACTCGGATAGGATTAGTGTATCATGAAGCCAACAAAAGGAATAAAGGGGAATTGGAGATCGAGTACCGTCATCCGGTATGATCCCATCGGGATTATGCGGTGATGTGGGGTAGCAAGGAGGATTTGAGAATGCGAATAATCATTGACGCGGATGGATGTCCCCGGGAAGTCCTGACGATGTCCCAGCGTTTGGCCGGTTGTTTCGGTTTGGGTTTATGGACAGTTGCGAGCCATCATCATGAACTAAACGGTACTTGCCACATCATGGTAGGGGATGCCCCAGAAGAAACGGACATTAAGATTGTCAACATGGCCCAGCCGGGAGATATTGTAATCACCCATGACCTTGGATTAGCAGCGATGGTTTTGCCCAAAAAGGTCCGCTGCCTTAGCCCCTCGGGTGGCGAATACCGAGAAATCTCTCTTACGTTTCGGCTCGAAGAGCGTGCCTTAAAGGCAAGGATGCGACGAAGCGGTACACGGACTCCGGGGCCTTCAAAGCGAACCCGCGATGATGACCGGCGTTTTGAGGCCGCCCTGCGAAGTCTGCTGGAACAGTCGAGATCATCGGATGAACTTAGGTGTTAAACATTAAGCAAAGGTTTGCCCACCAGCGCAAGCCTTTTCCTTGACGCCTCGAAGAACGCGGGTTATAGTCGTTTTAACAGAATACTTGGCGATGAAGGGGAGGAGTAACTTCCGAGCAAAACCGATCAGCGAGCCGGGTGGGGTGTGAGCCGGCGTTTTGGGTGGAAGCGAAGATGGCCCCTGAGCCTACTGCTGAAACGTTGAGGAGTAAGCATTGACGGTGGCGCCCGTTATCGCGTGACGAAGCAATGCTTCGGCAGAGGTCTCGTGCATCGAGATAAAACAGAGTGGTACCACGGTTCTCCGTCTCTGAGACGGAGAACCTTTGTGTTTTAAAAGATGATGAAAGGAGCGAGAACGGATGGTTGAAGTGACGGATCCAAAAACCTTTTATATTACCACCCCAATCTATTACCCTAACAACCGGCTTCACATTGGACATACGTATACCACGGTGGCGGCGGATGCCTTGGCGCGGTACCATCGATTGCGTGGGGACGATACGTTTTATTTGACGGGAACGGATGAGCATGGTCAGAAGATCCAACAAGCGGCAAGAGAGCGGGGTGTTCACCCCAAAGAATTCCTCGACGAGATGTACGACTGGATCGTCAATCTATGGGACCATTTAGGGATTAGTTATGACAAGTTCATCCGTACCACGGACGAGGAACACGTCAAAGTCGTGCAATCGGTGTTTGATACATTATATCGGCGAGGCGATATTTATCGCTCCCAATATCAAGGCTGGTATTGTACGCCGTGTGAGAGCTTTTGGTTGGAAAGCAAACTTGTCCGAAATGCTTGTCCGGATTGTGGACGACCGGTTACCTGGATTGAAGAAGATGCTTACTTTCTCCGCTTGAGTGATTATGCTGATCAATTGATTGCCCACATAAATGACCATCCAGAGTTTATTCAACCGGATATTCGGAAAAATGAGATGCTGAGTTTCCTTCGTCGAGGATTGGATGATTTATGTGTTAGCCGTAAACGCGACTCATTGGAGTGGGGGATTCCCGTTCCCTTTGATCCTGATTACGTGATCTACGTTTGGTTTGATGCTGTATGTAATTACATTAGTGCGATCGGCTATGGCATTGATGACGAAAAATTCAACCATTGGTGGCCGGCTTCGGTTCACCTCATCGGGAAGGAAATTCTTCGGTTTCACTGTATCATTTGGCCCATTATGCTAATTGCCTTGGATCTCCCGCTTCCCAAACAGATATTTGGCCACGGATGGCTGACTTTGGAAGGCGAAAAGATCTCGAAATCAAGGGGTAACATTGTGGACCCCATGGTTCTCTCGGAAAAATATGGTCGCGATGCCGTTCGATATTTTCTTCTTCGCGAAATACCCTTTGGTGCCGACGGTCGCTATTCTGAGCCAGCGTTGGTGGATCGGATCAACGTTGATTTAGCCAATGATCTCGGCAACCTCTTAAGCCGCGTGACGGCCATGTTAGAGAAATATAATGAGGGCTTTGTTCCCGAGCCCACGGCGTCCTCGGGTCGACTCAAAGAGGTTGCCACAACGGCGATCCAGGAGGTGGAAGAAGCCTTAAGTCATCATTTGCTCAGTGATGCATTGGCTGCGATTTGGAAGTTGGTTGCGGCCGCGAATAAACATGTTGAAGAAAAAGCGCCTTGGCAATTGCCAAACGATGAACGCGATCAGGTGCTATATGACCTGACAGAAGCACTTCGGATACTGAGCATCTGTTTGAATCCATTTTTACTGGATGCGACCGAAGAGATGAGGCGGCAACTCGGTTTGACTTTAGAAACAAAGACCATTACTTGGGAAGACACCGCATGGGGTGGGCTCAAAGCCGGAGTTCGAATTGATCGTGGTGCTCCGCTGTTTCCCAGGCTTGACCCCGACGTGGTCTTGGCAGTTGGAAAAGTCGAGTCTCAATCATTGGATCAGGAGGAAATAAGCATGATTGATTACGAAACCTTTATGGAAATCGATTTGCGGACGGGCCGCATCATCGAGGCAGAACCCATTGAGGGCGCGGATAAGTTGCTTCGGGTGCTAGTGGATATTGGTGAAACGAACCCCCGTCAAGTGGTTGCTGGGATTGCCCAACATTATGATCCTAAACGCATAATTGGGTATCAGGTTGTTGTTGTGGCCAATTTAAAGCCGGCGAAATTGTTCGGGGTCCGATCCGAAGGCATGATTCTTGCCGCCGAATCCGAGGAAGGGTTGCGTCTAGTGACGTTAGATGAACCCATGGCTCCGGGAAGCCGGGTGACATGATGCTCTATTATATTGATGCCCACACGCATATGGATAATAATCGGTTCAACAAAGACCGACGAAAGGTTATCGAACGCGCGTGGAAGAATTCCGTACTCGGCATCGTCAATGCCGGAAGTGATCAGGCGACGTCTAACGCGTTGATTGAACTTTGTGATTCTGTTGACAATATGTGGACGGCGGTCGGAATCCATCCGCATAAAGCGGGTCAGTATATTAATGATGATTTGAACTGGCTTCGAGATTTGGCACGACATCCGTTGGTCGTTGCCATTGGTGAAATGGGTCTCGATTTTCACTATGATTTTTCGCCCCGGGAACAGCAGCGCCAAGTTTTTGAGCGTTTGATGGCATTGGCGGTCGAGGTCGACTTACCGGCGGTCGTTCACGCCCGGGAAGCAGATGAGGATGCGTTTATCATGTTAGAACAATTACCAGGTGATCATCCCGTACTACTGCACTGTTTTGCCGGCGATGTCGAGCTCATGCACGAGGCCGTGGATCGGGGCTACTATCTATCCTTGGGTGGGGTCATCACCTTTAATAAGGCCAAAGAAGCGCAGGAGGTCGCGGCCGAGGTGCCGCTCGAGAACCTCATGTTGGAGACGGATGCTCCTTATTTGACGCCTCATCCGTATCGCGGAAAGCGCAATGAGCCTGGGAGAATTCCCATCATTGCGCAACAAGTTGCTAAACTACGGGGAATCGAGTTGGAGACCGTCGCGAAGGCAACGGCGGCGGCAGCGGAGCGTTTTTATCAAATCAACCTAAAATTGCCGGAGTAGGGGGTTAAGATGGAGTATCTGACCGTCTCCAAGTTAAGGGATCTCCTCGATGCACATGCCATTTGGCCTGATAAGTCCCTGGGTCAACATTTTTTGGTTGACGGCAACATCGTGCGTTTGATTTTGAAGTGGGCAGATGAAGCGCCTTGTGCCGTGGAAGTGGGAGCTGGACCAGGGCCAATGACATTACCATTGGCATCTTGTTATCAAAATGTGTTGGCGGTGGAAATTGATCAGCGGATGGCGCCCGTTTTGAAAGCCTTGCTGGCCCCTTACCCCAACGTGCGCTTGCTGTTTCAAGATGCCCGGATGATCAATTGGCAGGCGGCTTTGAAGGATTATCCGACACCGCTGGTATGGTTTGGCAACCTTCCTTATAATGCCGCGGCACCAATCTTGCAGCAAATTTTGCAAAGTGGGGTCGAGTGGGTATCTGGGATCTTCATGCTCCAATATGAAGTGGCGCGTCGGCTGGTTTCAAAGCCCGGGAGCAAGAATTACGGTATTTTGACCCTCATCGTTGGATATTTTGCCGACAGCCAAATCCTCCATCGGGTAAAACCCACTTCTTTTTATCCTCAACCGGAGGTGGATTCGGCCTTGATTCGCCTCGAACCGCGCAGAGACAGATGCGAAGTGTCGTTTGATTCGTTTGTGAAAGTGGTTAAGGCCGCCTTTCATGTTCGGCGAAAGACAATTCGGAATTCGATGAAGAATGCGACGGACCTCGGTTTATCAAGTGAGGAGGTCGAGGCTTTGTTGTCTCGAGCCGGGGTCGACCCTCAGGTGCGGGCCGAGACATTGGATCGGGAGGCTTTTTCCCGCCTAGGAGAGGCCCTTGAGGCTTTTTCTGAGAGGTAGTCGCTTCGACATACAGGGTGATGGTGCTATAATAGTTGGAGACGATTAGGCAGGCTATGAGACTTGAAGGAGGGACGCGAGTGACGCGTGCAGCTGCCGCTTTTATGCGAAGCGAATTAGGTACTTTCATCAGTCCTACCGAAGGGGCGATGAATTTTGATGGTATGTTCGCGAGCATGATCAAATTTATTGAGGATCAGCCTCAAGCGGAGTATAAGATTATTGTTGGCTCGGATTCTCAGGTGACGGACCGCATTTGTTTCGTAACCGCGGTCATTATTCATCGTTTGGGTAAGGGTGGAAAGTATTATTATCAAAGGCAATACCACCGCAAATTAACCAGCTTGCGGCAAAAAATATTCTATGAAGCCTCCCTAAGCCTCTATGTGGCAGGATTAATGGCCGACCGCCTGGCGGAAAACGGCCAGGCATCACGCCATGTTGAAATCCACCTCGATGTCGGCCAGCGAGGAACAACCCGGGATTTGATCCGTGAAGTGGTCGGTATGGTTACCGGTAGCGGATTCAACGCCAAGATTAAGCCGGATTCTTTCGCAGCCTCCAATGTTGCCGATCGCCACACCAAATAAGGCGCTTAAGTTAGTCCCCAACATCGTGTACCTTCACTTCTCCCTTTTGAAGTACATAAGCGATGGACTCAAGATGAGGCAAAGAGTCATCGATCAATTGTTCAATCGGCAAATCGCGTTCGGCCCGGTTAACTTCTTCCAAGCTTGGCAGTGTTTTGGGGTCATCGGGTACGAAGAGGGTGCAACAATCCTGATAAGGTAGGATGGAAATGGGGTAGGTGCCGATCAGCCGGGCACGATCGACAATTTCTTCTTTATCGAAACCCACCAACGGTCGCAGAATGGGAAGTGTCCGGGAAGCATGAGAGGTGGCGGTAAGATTGGGGAGCGTTTGACTTGCGACCTGCCCAAGACTTTCGCCGGTAATGAGCGTGCCGATGTCACGAACTAGGGCGATCCTTTCTGCAAGGCGCACCATCATACGGCGCATGATGGTAAGGTGCAGTCGTCGCGGGCAATATTCGATGATCGCTTGACTGATGGCGGTAAAGTGGGCCAAATGAAGAATGAGCCCGTTACCCCATTGGGCAAGAAGATTCGCCAAGTCTTCTGTTTTTTGTCGTGCTCGGGGTCCAGTAAACGGGGGGGTGTGAAAATGGATCGCCTCAACCTGAAGCCCTCGTTTCATCATCTGCCAACCCGCGACTGGGCTATCAATTCCTCCCGAAAGCAACAGTAAACCCGTGCCACTAACACCCACTGGCAATCCACCGGGACCGGGTATGGTTTCACCCGTTAAATAGGCGCTATCTTGCCGTATTTCAACCTGCAATAAAAGGTCTGGATCTTCTAGATCCACCGATGCGCCTTTAAGGCTTTGACGCACCTCATCACCGAGCCAGTCATTGATTTCAGGTGAGGTCAGCGGGAACTGCTTGTTGGCCCTTCGGGCCCTAATCTTGAAAGAAAAAGCATCACGATTGTTATTGTTTTGGAAGTGTTGTGCAATGTTCAACGTTTCCTCAGCAATCGCGTGGCGTTGTAATGGAACGCGAATAGCTGGACTGATTGACACAATTCCGAAGACGCGACTCAAAGCGTCCATCATGGATTCGATGGATTCGTTGGACGGAGACTCGACGAAAAGCCGCCCCCGACTCTTCGTAATGGCAACGTGTGGTGGCAAGACTCGCTTCATGTTGTCCACCAAGCGCGCTTCAAAAACGGGCCGGTTTTTGCCCTTAAGTCCGATTTCGCCGTAGCGGACCAATATTACCGTATCCTTCGTCATTTAAAACCCTCAATTCATTGTTGATAACGTGTCATGCGGCGTAGGTGAGGAACTGTTGAGTTAAGGGCGTCGATAAGTGCATCAATATCGTGAGCGGATGTCTCGTAGGAAAAGCTCACGCGGATGGAAGACCTTGCGAGCTCCGGTGCGAGCCCCATGGCCGAAAGTACGCGACTCGTGGTCTCGGCTTTGGACGAACAGGCCGTGCCGGTCGAGACATAAATACTGGATTCTGCCAGGCTGTGCACCAAGATTTCTCCCGGAATTGTCGGAAACGAGACATTGAGAATGTGTGGTGCCACGGTCTCAATGGGTGCGTCTGCTGGAGGACCGTTGACGTGACAATTCGGGATCTCGCTTTCGAGTGTCTCGCCCAAGTATTGGCGCAGCTGGTACATTTTTTCGTTAGCAGCCCTTTGGTTTTGTTGTAACCAATTCACAGCGGCACCGATGCCGGCGATCCCGGATGTGTTTTCGGTCCCCGAGCGCATACCGTCTTCTTGACCACCGCCATAAAGAAGCGGTGGAAGCGCCGCTGGCGAGTTGAGAAACATTATTCCGACTCCCTTTGGGGCGCCAAATTTGTGGCCAGATAAGCTTAACCCATCGATGGTTATACGCGATAGGTCAACCGGGATCTTGCCTATGGCTTGGACCGCGTCGGTGTGGAAAAATGGACGCCGTGACCCAAGTGCGTCGAGTCGTAAAGCGACTTCGGTAATGGGCTGAATGGTCCCCACTTCATTGTTAACTGCCATAATCGAAATGAGGATGGTATCGTTGCGAAGTTTTGCACTTAGATCGTCTGGGTGAATCGTTCCCTTATCATCAACGGGCAAATAATCAATCTCAAACCCACCGGTTTCGAGGTATTGGCAAGTTGCCAACACGGAAGGATGTTCGATCGGAGTTGTGATGATATGGCGTCCCCGGGACGAATACGCCGCTGCTACCCCACGAAGGATGGTATTGTTGGCTTCGGTTGCCCCCGAGGTAAAAAAGATCTTATGCGACTCAGTGCCCAGAAATTTCGCCAGCTCATTTCTGGTTGAGGTGAGGATGCGTTCGGCGGATAGTCCAAATTCATGCAGGGAGGATGGATTCGCGTAGTCATTTTGTAACGTTTCGGTCACGGTCGCCACCACTTCTGGTAGTGGCCGCATGGTGGCGCTATTATCAAGGTAAATGATTGGGGCCGATCGTCCTCGTGTCATCATCGAACCGTCCTCCCTCTAATTCATTGGGTATCTTATTATAAGCGCATACCGAAGAGCAAATCATCCGCGCCTCGGGTAAGTTGAATTTTAAGAGCGTGAACGCGTCGCGGCCGAGGAGTCATCCCAACGCTGTTTTTCCGTCTTGAAATTGAAACTAGCGGCGGCTATGAAGGCAATTTCTGGTTTGATAAGTCATTCATGGGAAGAAAGATCCAAGAGGTTCAACCAGCATCATCATCGTCAAAATATTGCAGGCAATATTGGTTATACCCTCGGGGGTCTTGTTCAAAAGGCCACCGATTCAAAGAAGGGATGCTCTAGCGAGCGAAGGAGTCTCGACATGCCCAATGAGAATGCGCTCCAGTATTCGCCTTCTTTGTCGGCGAACGGTTAAGGTTCAACCGCCGACTCCTTGGGCGCCCTCGATTATCGGCCGTGGCCCCGTCTCCTTCTCCTTCGGCGGGGGGCGGACGTTAGCCCTCGAATCACCTCGGGTGCCTGACACGCCGGGCAAACGTCTTCTTGGGGAGCATCTCCTTTGATTTTCCATGTGTGGCCACACTGTCGGCATTGGTGTTGGTCCTTTAATTGATAGATGCCACCCTCGATTCGGATTGCTTTGCCTGTAGTTAACGCGTCCGCCACCTTTTGATGACCCATTCGCAAGATACGGTGAAAGGTCGGTCGAGAGACATTCATCCTTTCAGCACAGGTGACATGATCAAACCCCTCGCGATCTTTGAGGCGAATGGCTTCCAATTCATCGATGCTGAGTTGGACTTCGTCCAAATCAACCATGCGGATACCCGCCGGTTTAAAATAGGTTGCCGCCGGCAGTTGTTCGACTAATCGTCTTTTAGGGGGGCGAGGCATATTAATCGCTCCATTTCGAACTTATGTCCATAATATATCCTATCATACGCTCTTTACCTCGGGTGTCAAGCCGCTAGGGTCTATTCTACCAAATTGATATCATTGCTTGACTTCACAATGTCCGTTATTTCAAAATTTCAAACACTCACCTCCCAAAACTATACCAGGAAGGGCGTATTATGAAGCCAAGGTGCTGCCGAGATCAAGCGGATGCCGGCCCTAAGGGATGACGACGCGTGCGATCCCTTCGGTATCAAGAAGCAAGTGGACGTTGGTTCCGAGTTGGAGTTCGCGGCCGGCACCAATGGACATCTGGGTTTCATCATAATGGAATTTTTGGCCATCAATGATCAAAAAGGTGCCGTCTTCGTCTTCTCCAAAGTCGGTTAAGCGACCGGAAACTTGTTGCTCGCTGATAACATTAAGCTCCGACAAAATGACATCAAGGCCGCCCTTGGCGTCGTCATCGCGAGCGCGAACCGTCGCGATGGCATTCGCCATTAACTCCTCGTAAATAAGATCTTCGATGTCCCGCAAACTTGCAATATCGTTGTTCAAAGTGACGAGTGTTTCCTCGGTGACGCGATAATT